>JAEZLP010000054.1 GCA_023415235.1 Bacillota bacterium | reverse complement strand
GACAATATTTGTTGCCGAAAAGCAGCAATTATTTTACAATCAATTTAGCCGGCAAAGTGTCCGGATACTTCCGGTTTCGTGTCCGGATGTTTCCGGATTCGCCGTCCGGATGTTCCGGAATACGCAGTTTATGATGCACAAAATTAACGCAAGAGTTTTAACTATTTTCATTGCAATTGCCGTAGCATTTTCAGGAGTACCTTTCTCATTGAATGAAGCAAGTGCCGCTACACAGATCAAAGCGGGAGACTATATTATAATGGGGAAATACAATGGCAATTCGCTGGTTTGGCGAGTAATTGATTTTGATCAGGATGGAGACCCCCTTCTTTTCGCAAAAGATGTTATATGCAAAAAAGGATTTGGAGGCCCAGAGATTTATTATTCCGAAATTCAACAAACACATTGTACAAACAATTGGGAAAAAAGCTCAATAAGAGCCTGGCTCAATTCCGACGCGGAGGCAGGTAATGTAGTTTTCCATACGGATACCCGTATAAAATAAATGAAGATCCATTTGGAGACGAAGACTACTCCTATGATAAAGAGGCAGGCTTTTTATCGCCGAATAATTTTACCGACAATGAAAAGTCTTTGATAAAAGAAAAAACACAGAAATCATTATTAACGAAGCGCGATGTCAAAGAGGCAGAAGGCGGAACGGAAATTTACAACAGAAGTGTAAATAGTGACCTTAAAGGAAGACTTGATAACGGAACCGGATACTATGGACCCTCAGACGAGTTAATAGGAAATTACGACAAGGCCTATTACAAAAATGTGAAAGATAAAGTATTTCTTTTAGATGTGGCACAGATTCAGAAAGTAGCGGACAACTTTATAGAGAATTGGCTGGGATACTATGGGGGGCAGTTGCAGGAATACTTTTTAAGAACTCCGGACGGACAACAGGAAGATTTAATCGCTAGAGTCTGGTGTTGGGCAAATTATCACGTTGGGACCACTGAACCGACAATTGGTTTCAGCGGCCCGCATTTTGCAGAAGGGATCAGACCTGCTTTCTATTTAAATATGCAGAAGGCAACTATTGCTGCGGGGAATGGAACAGAAACACAACCTTATATTCTAAAGGTTTCCGACTCATCGGCAGCTTCCAATGTTGCTTCAATCAAAGTAGTGATAGACGGAAAGCATGTGAGTTTTAATAATGATCTGGGATATCCCTTTGTTGACAATGCAAACAGGACACAAGTACCCCTCAGAGTAACCATGGAAACCTATGGCGCAGCTGTGAACTGGAACGCGGCAACAAAGACGGCAATTGTTGAGAAGGACGGCGTTATCGTCAAAATCCCAGTCGGACAGAAGCATATCTTTGTAAACGATAAAATACAGGCGATCGATACGGTGGCGCAAATCGTAAACGGAAGGACATATCTTCCTATAAGGCCGGTGGTTGAAGCACTGGCGGGGCAAGTAGCCTGGGATCAAAATACGAAATCGGTTATCATCAATAGCCTTTAGACTATGAGCGCGCTTGACTGGGGGTCAAGAGGATATTCATCTACCACAAAATAAAACTCTCCATTTGGGGAGTTTTTGTTTTGTTCGTAATCAAAAAAGGATTCAAGGAAAAATTTCCAGATTTAGCTTGACATCATATATAACTTGTATAATAATATGAAACAAGTGGAATAATCACACACAAGTTATATAATGCGGGAGGTTATATTAATGTCATTGCAATACGGAATATTAGGTCTTCTCCAATATGCTCCAATGACGGGATACAATCTAAAGAAGCTGTTTGACGAATCAATCAATAACATCTGGGAAGCCAGCTTGAGCCAAATATACAGAGAGCTTGGGACCTTGGAGAAAAATGGGCTTGTTACATCGCAGATTGAGCAACAGGATGATAGGCCTGATAAAAAGATCTATTCAATTTCTGAAGAAGGGAAAAAAGCGTTTAACACATGGCTGGTAAACTTTCCTGATAAGTTCAGATCCCCGAAAAGAGATGAATTCATGCTTCGAATGTTCTTTGGAGCACAATTGGGCAAGACGGAAATGAAAAAACAATTTCAAAGATTTATTGAAGATAGAAAAAAGACAATCAATGCAATTGACGGGAAGAATATATTAGATTTTGAAAAAGCACTGCAAAAAGATCAACTGTCTGATGAAGAGATACAATGTATCAAGTTTGTTGTCAAAAGAGCACAAATGACGAATAAACTTCTAATCGAATGGGCTGAAGAGTGCATAGAAGAATTAGAAAAATAGAATTCAGGACGGCAATCTTCCTGACAAAGAAAAATAGGATTTAAGCAAGGAGGAAAATCGTATGAAGATATCAGATCGGGTTTTTGCTTTGGATTCAACCAAAGGATCGTATGTGTACGTTATTCTTGGTGAAGAAATAACGCTCATTGACACAAGTCTGCCTTTTCATGGCGATGGGATTATGAAGGAACTATCATCCATGAATATACAGCCCCAGGATATAAAGCATATTTTATTGACCCATTATGATCTTGACCATATAGGAAATGCTGCAAAATTGGCAGAACTGACCGGCGCCACCCTCTGGGCCTCCGAGGCGGATCGGCTTTGCATTCTTGGTGAGGCTGACAGACCGGGATTCAAAAAATTCCTTCCATACATTTTCAGGGTAAAAAAACCGGAAAGTGTGAAACCATATCCTGTGAACGGAAAGATAAACGATATAACGATCTTGCCAACTCCTGGCCATACGCCGGGCCATGTATGCCTGCTTTTTGAAGATATCCTCTTTGCCGGAGACCTGGTTGAAAACAAGGGAGGCACTTTAATCCCCTATCCATCCTTTTGGAATTGGGATACGACTTTATTGAAAAAATCGATAAAGGATATATCAGACTATGGCTTTCAATGGATTTGCCCGGCTCATGGAAATCCCATGGAAAGAGATGGCCGATGGGAACAGATCCAGAAAAGTCTATGATATAAAGTGAAGATTTATGGCATTCGCCGAGCGCAAGAAAGAAATTGAAATGATAGAGGTAAAGAAAGATCAAATGAATTATATCGCTCCGCTGTTTGAAGGATTTCAAGATTCAATGGTCATATCCTGTCTGCAGGGCTATATGGGGAATGCTTATGCAGAAACCCTTGATCATCCGAAAGCTGCATTGATTGTAAGCGGCGAGTATAGCTTTTTTGCCGGAGATCCAACTTCAACGGACGCAATCAATCTTATTAAAAGTATATTCGATGTAAATAAAAGCGAAACGACTATTGCAATTTTTGACGATAGCAACCCCGAGTGGAAAGAAAGGCTGCTGTCGGTGCCCGAAAACAACCCCGAAGTTGTTCCGCGCTTTGGCATCGTACAGAAAGACTATGAATTTGATGAAAGCGTACTGCAGAAATATATCGATTCCTTGCCGGAAGGTTTTGACCTTGTACGCTTTGACGAAAACATTTACAACCAGGCAATGCGGGAAGAGTGGTCGAAAGAATTTTGTGAAGTATTTACTTCTGCTGAAGATTATTTGACTAGGGGATTTGGATTTGCCGCTCTAGAAAACGGGAGACTGGTATCCGGTGCTTCTACAATGACAGTTTATGACGGCGGTGTCGAGATTCAGGTAGCAACAGATGAAAAATACAGGAGGCGAGGATTAGCAATCTCATGTGCGGCTGCGCTGGTTCAGGAATGTTCACGAAGAAAAATTCGCCCCTGCTGGGACGCCGCGAATCTGGCATCCAAGAAAATGGCAATTAGTTTAGGTTACGAATATAAAGGAGAATACACGACAATACATATGAAAAGATCACTTCCCCGGTGAGAAATAAACGCTTGCCGCATATCGATGATCGGCAACAGGGAGCTGACGCGCGCTGAAAGACGATACTCAATTTGGGGGGATTTGTGGGTATTCTGTGCGGATAACCAGGCCCTCTTCTTCCAGCTTTTTTAATGTTTTACTTAATGTTTTAAACGGTATATCATCTATACAGCGCTGGATAGAAGCTGACAGGCCGGGATTCAACCCTCGCTTAGAACCAAGCACATTCAGGGGACAGACAGATTGTTTGAATGCATTAAATTGCAGAATAAAAACCGGGTTTACCCGGTTTTTCCTATGTATCTCACCTTTTCATGCATTTAAGGATATTGATGATCGTTCCACCATCCAGACTCACATTGGTGAAGGTCAATTTCTAGAGAAGAAGGCTAGGTGTTTTAGCGGTGTGTATGAGTCTGCCAAGGCATATTTGCACAAATGTTCATTATTAACTAGTTTGCCATGCCCATATTGAACATTTTTTCAAATTTAAATTGACAACCCATTCATAAGGCACTATAATTAATAAAATCATCAGGTGCCCGCGTTCCTCTCAATTGTCAATGAAAAACTCCTCTATTAAAATATTCCGCGGGCACCTTTCTTTAGGAGATTAGCAATATGGATTGACTAGTAGTCAGTGATCTGGATGGAACTTTATTAAGAAACGATTTTTCGATCTCACGTTATACACAAGGTGTTATTCCGGAAATTATCAACCGTGGTTGCACATAATCAAAGATACTAAAATCTATAAGATATTGATTAATTCAGAGTTTGAAAACGTCCGAAGGGGATTAAGAGAAAGTATATCCGGAATTAAAGGAGCAACCGTTACTAGTTCATGGGTTAATAATGTTGAAATAACAGCAGATGGAGTGGCTAAAGCTATTGAGAAATATATCATTTAGATGATACCTATTTTTACTTGAATAATTTATGGTTGAACTAATAAATAAGGGAGGAAAAATATGAAAGCAAAGCCAAATTGCATCGCATGCGTTATGCAGCAAGCACGGATGATTATGAACAAGTACGACATTACAGTAGAAAGACAAATTGCATTTGAAGACGAATTGTATGCCATGCTGTTGAATATGGACGCTGAATTGACACCAAGCCATTATCACAGCGAGATGCTGATTTATCTTTCGGACCGGACAGGGATCAGGGACTTCTATGAAAAGGATAAACGAGAACAAAATAAGCAAGCATTGAAGCTTGTTCCCTCGCTGGATAAGATTCTTGAGAAATGCGACGACAGGCTTTATACCGCTTTACTGCTGGCCGCGGCCGGAAATATCATAGATCTGACCTTCAGCGACAACTTTGATATCGGTGAAAGTATCGAGAGATGTCTGAAAGAAGGGTTTGAAATAGATAATTATCAAGAGTTCTGCAATGATCTGATATCAGCGCGCAAACTGCTTCTAATCGCAGATAACGCGGGGGAGATTGTATTTGATAAATTGCTTATAAGTGAAATAAAAAGATATTGCGTTGGTTTGGGGAGGAATGATTTCAGCACAGCGATCATGGTCAAAGAAGGCCCAGCCCTTAACGATGCGACAATGGAAGATGCGGTTGAAATAGATGCAATGAACGTTTGCCACATTTGCACCACCCAAAGCAATTATATCGGTGCTCCGATGGAACTGATTGGCTCCGATGCTGTAAAAGTGATAAGCGAATCAGATATTATCATTGCAAAAGGCCAAGGAAATTATGAAACCTTAGGAGACGAGAAGTCCCTGCAGGGCCGATTGTATGTACTTCTGCAGGCAAAATGCCAAATGGTGGCCGACTCATTAAGTGTAAATAAACGGAAAACAGTTTTTAAAAAAATGTAATAAAAAACACATTAAAAGCATTATTGTTGTAAATATTAATATGCAAGTACACATTCTTATTAAATGTAAGAAATGTGTGCTTTTTTTTATTTTTATGATGCTTAAAAGAGAAAAATCGTATAAAGGAAAGGCCAATGCAGTTATCCAATAGTGAACGTGGAATCTGTCATCCTGTTTCTAATAAAAAGATTTAGATTACATACATAGCTATTTTATTAAAACTATCCGCTCTGCATGGATTCATGCGTATTATACGATTTGTAGTAAAGATTTGGCAGTATTTGAGTCAATCGCAAGAGTGTTGACAGCGCCTGCGCGTATTGCTCCAAGCAACGGCATTATTTTCTTTTCAGAACTTACGGCAACACAGGAAATGCGAGCTTTTTTCAAAACCGGAATTGTGATGCTGATCGTTCTTTCGTCAAAACTAGTATCAACAATATTTCCGTTGATATCAATAAATCTGGAGCAAATGGCACCCACGGAATCTTTAGATTTTAATATTAGAAGATCCTCTGCCGTAATATATCCTGTATTGTATAGGCAGTTATCTTCGCTTAACAATCCTAGATTGATAAAAGCAACATCAATTTCATTGACTAGCGAAAGTACGGAGCTGATCTTGGAATCATGGGATAGTAGATCCACAATGATTGGACTTTCAACAATAACAGGGCAAGGCAGTGTGATTTGGGAAAAGACTTCAAATCGCTGGCCAAATTGATAGATTATTTCATGGGCAAAATTTGTTTTGTTTGCATTATCAAGATTGCCTGCTATTTGTACAATAGTGGCATTCGCAAAATTTGATAGCGGTAAGTTTTTAGCAATTTCAAGAAGTGTATATCCCCATGAGATACCAATCTTATCTCCATCCTTAATGAAGGATGTGAAAAATGGCGCCGCCGCTTTGGCAGTAGCCCTCAAATTTTCGTGTTCATCAAAGGATGGAGACGGCACAACCAATACATTAGACAATTCAAACGTATCTCTAATTTTTTTAGCTAAAACTTCAACGTCGTCATCATTCATTCTATTCAGACTTATTGTGACTATATTTTTTTCTCTGGCCTTAGCAAGCAATCTTGATACTTTGGCGCGTGATAAGTTAAACTTCTTCGAAATGTCGGATTGATTCATGCCATCCAGATAATAGAGCTTTGCAATTTCATATAATAGATCGTCATTATTGGTCATATTCTAACGATTCCTTTCATTGAACTATAACTTTGTAATCTTTTTCACATAGATATTATACAATATTTGAACATTTGTCAATTCTTAAGTCAGATCAAACTCTGATATTATAAAAAAATGAACAAAATTTCACATTGAAAAAAATATTACATAATACCAAGTAAAATTAAACAAAACTACGCGAAAAATGAGAATAAGTTCACAATAGTACTTGACGTATTGAAAATAATTTTATAAAATGCGATTACAAGATCATTTGAATCTAGATTTAGAACGAAGGAGTACTGAAAGGACGGTTGAAATGGGTGAAAAATATTTATTGCACGGAGCAGCTTCTGAAATTATCACGCCATTCACTAACAATGGCGAAGTTGACTATGAGTTATTAGAAGCTGAATATGAATATCTTATCAATAACGGGATTACCGGCTTGTTCGTGAACGGATTGGCCAGCGAATCATTAATGCTCGATGTTGATCAGCGAGTCGAAGTTGTTGGCAGAGCCGTTAAGGTTTCCAACGGACGGATTCCGGTCTTTGGAAACTTGATTAATAATAGCATAGATTTAGCGGTTCAGTGTATGAAACGTTATGAGGAGTGTGGAGTAGACGGGATTTTCATTACTCCGCCGCTTGTTTACCAATATACGGCGGAAGGCTTGTATGACTATTTTGCGGGAATAGCAACTGCTACCGTTCTACCTGTCTACATATACAATGCTCCGGAGACCGGGAACAAGGTTTCACCTGAAGTGATTGCAAAATTGTTTAAGAATATTCCAAATCTGCGAGGCTATAAGGATAGCACTCAAGATATTATTCATCAGCAAACACTGATCGATCTTATTGGGAAAGAGAGACATTTTGAGCTGATGGCCGGAAGTGATGCGCAAATCCTTTCAACAAGTCTGCTAGGCGGAAAGGGAGTCATTTCTCTGATTACCTGTGTATTTCCGAAACTAATCCTGCAGTTGCTTGATGCAATTGATAAAAAAGATTATGAAAAAGCGCAGGAATTGCAAGGCAAAGTCCTGCGTGTTAGACAGGCTCTGAAAGTAGGCCCGTTTATGGGAGCGTACAAGTATGTCTCCAACCTAACTGGAAGCCCTCTAGGAAAAATGAAAGCTCCCTTAAGGGAAGTAAGTGAGGTCGACAAAGAGAAAATCAAGGCTATGCTTGCCCTAGAAAATATGATTTAATAAGTACAGGCCTTGTAAAAAATTGTCGTAAAATGTAAGACTTTGGAGGATGAAAAAATGAAAAAAAAGGAATTAGCAAAAATGATGGACCACACGATTTTGAAGGCAGTGGCTACTCCGGATGATGTGATGAATATTTGTAAAGAAGCGCTTAAAATCAGCGCTGCTTCCGTATGTGTGAATCCTTTCTACGTTCCTCTGGCAAAGGAGTTACTGGCCGGTAGTGATGTAAAAGTTTGTACGGTGATAGGTTTTCCACTTGGTGCAAATACCACTGAGGTGAAAGTATTTGAAACGAAAGATGCCATTGAAAAGGGTGCAGAAGAGATTGATATGGTTATCAATGTCGGCGCGCTGCTTGCTGGAGATACTGAAACTGTCTATAAAGATATTAAGGCAGTCGTTGGTGCCGCAAATGGAACACTTGTTAAGGTAATTATTGAAACCTGTTACCTAAATGATGACCAAAAGCGCACTGCCTGCGAATTGTCGCTGAAAGCGGGCGCTGACTTTGTAAAAACTTCAACAGGATTTGGTACAGGCGGAGCAACTCCACACGACGTCGAACTGATGCGCAGTGTTGTCGGTAATCAGATGAAGATTAAAGCCTCAGGTGGAATACGATCATACGACGAAGCAATGGCTGTAGTTGCAGCATCTGCAGACCGTCTTGGAGTTTCTGCAAGCCTAGCGATTCTGGAGGGCGCAGAAGAATAGGTATGTTTGACACTGTAATTTCGAGAGGGATTATCCTGTCTTCACATAACGGATATAAGCCTTTTATCGGTAGTATTGGTATTAACGGGGAAGTCATTGAGCTCGTAACTCATTTGATCCTTGAACCGAATGATGCTAAAGAATATATCGATGCGTCAGGAAAAATAGTTATGCCTGGCTTGATTAACGGTCATTGTCATGGTGATATGGCATTTGCAAAGGGTCTTGGAGGAAACATGACCTTGAAGGATCAAATGAGTGTATTTGGGAAGGTAGGCTGGTTTTATCCTTATATCACTGATGAAGAACGATATTTTTCCAGGCAGCATACATATTGTGAAGCAATACTGAGTGGCACCACAACACTTGTTGAAAATATGTTCTGGAGTTTAGGGGAACAATCTCAAAAAGCCTTTAAAGAAGTCGGACTGCGTGGTGCTCCTGTGGAAGATGTGCGCTATGATTTCATGAAGTCAGATGAATTTTTAACGGACAAGATGCTTAATAGCTTTAGAAGCGCCTGTGAGGAAAATGGATATATTCCGATTCTAGGCACACTGCCTGAAGAAGAGTTTACAGATTTCCGCTTAAAAGAAATAGACCGTATCGTAAATGGCAGCCAGTCCCTACATACTAGTCATCTGGCAGAAACAAACTGGCGCTATGACAGTGCGGTGGAGAAATTTCATATGAGCCCTGTTAAAGTGCTCGAGAAATACAATCTTTTAAATGAAAGATACATCGGGTCACATGGCATTTATTTCGATGAGGAGGATATTAAGATCCTGGCAAAAAATCATGTGAAAATTGTAAATACCCCGATTTGTGAACAAAAGATTGCTGATGGAGTCGCACCAATTCGAAAATTAATGGATCACGGAATTACAGTAGGACTTGGGACAGATGGGGCCATGTGGAATAATTCCAACGATATATTTCGGGAAATGAAATGCATGGCTATTGTTCATAATATCCAAAATGGCACCAACACGTTTTCAACGAAGGATATTTTAGACATGGGCACAATTAACGGTGCCAAAATACTGGGTCTCGAACATAAACTGGGTACGCTTGAAACAGGAAAAATTGCGGATATCATATTGATAGATGCCACCTCACCTCATATGACACCAATCTATTATGAAGATTGGGAAAACGTAACAGCAAATGTGGTGTTTTGTGCAACTGGTGCAGATGTGACTGATGTAATGGTAGCTGGTGAGTTTAAAGTAAGAAATCGTAATATTATGACATGCAACGTGAAAAGAATTCAAAAAATAGTAGAAGAAACATCAAATAATGTTATTAAAATTTTAAGGAGGATAATTTAATGAAGAAATTTTTGATTGTTTTGATGGTCGTGTGCATGGTTAGTGCAGGATTTGCAGGATGTGGCGGTTCAGTCACGAGCGATGAGGATGCATCTGGGGAAGATACTTTGCGTGTCGTACTAATCGGAAACCAAAAATTCGGCGACAACGGTCCGATGGACGACATGGCGGCGGGCGGTGAGCGTGCGGCCCAAGAATTCGGCATTGAATTCAAGAAGATGGAGTCCGAGCCTGTCAGCTTTGAAGAGGATATCCGTAATATGGTGCAGGAGGGGTATGACCTGATTATTACTACCTTCCCATATATGTCGGAAGCAACAAAGAACATTGCGAAGGAATCACCGGACACAAAATTTGCTGCAATCTTCCAGAGCATCAATACGGACGGTGAAACGGTGGCAAACCTGTGGGATGCAAAATTTGTCGGACAGACTACCCTGTATGTTGACGGCTACATGGCAGGCATGACGACAAAAACCAACAAGATAGGACTGATCATCGGAGGAGAAGAGCCATCGCCCAACGCTGAAGGAAACGGATTCATGATGGGCGTTCGTGATGCGAATCCCGATGCCACAGTGGAATTCGCATATGCGAGCTATGAAGACACGGCAAAAGTAAAGGAAGTCGCTTTGGCTATGATTGAGAAAGGTGTTGATTTCATCCAGGGTGACTGCGGTTCTGCGGACTCTGGCATTGTTGAGGCGATCAACGAAACAAAGAAAGACGTCATGGTGTTCAGCGTTATCTGTGATTTTACCGATTCCTGTGATAATTTTGCAGGATCCATCGGAATGAGCTATGCCAGTGCCGTATACGATGCAATAAAGTATCTGGTTGATGACAACTTCCCAGGTGGAACACAGGGTATTCGTGATATCATGAATGACGGATATTTCCTTGACTGGCCTACATATGAAGCGTTTGCAAAACGGAGCGAGACTTACGGAGCGGACTACGCAAAAGCTATCGAAGAGGGAAAAGCAATTGAGGCTAAAATCAAATCCGGCGAACTCGAGATCCCCTTTGATCCGGAAGTTCCCAACTGGAAGAGAATAAGCGCACTATAAAAAAACTGTATCGGGGAGGTCTCCAAACATTTTGCCTTTGGAGGCATCCCCGGCTATTTCGCAAAAACAGGAGGTTAAATTTGTATGGCTGATCAATTGTCTAAAGCAACGGCGCCTACCGTGGGAGAAAAGGTATACCATCTAAGACTGGCCAAAGGAGAGATTTCTCCCTATGTTTTGCTGCCTGGCGATCAAAATGCTTCAGAAGTTGTGGGGAAGTTTTGGAGCGATGTGAAAGAAATCGCATATAACCGGGAATACAAAACCGTTATTGGGAAATATGAAGGCATGGACATCGCAATGACTTCAACTGGAATCGGATGCCAGCCCGCAGAGATATGTGTCAACGAACTTGCTAAGGTAGACGTACATACCGCGATTAAGGTAGGAAGCGCTGAAAGCATCCGCGAAGATATTCAAGTAGGAGATATTATCATTCCTATTGCCTGTATGAGAAAGGGAGGGGCGGTTACCCACTATGTTCAGCCGGAATTTCCTGCTTTTGCGGCACCTCAGGTAACAAAAGCCTTGATGCAGGCTTGCAATGAGCTGGGATATACCTATACTCTGGGCGTCGTATGCTCTATCAGTTCTTACTATATCGGTCAGGGGAGACCCATCGATGGAGACGAGAACAGTTTTTGGCCGGCGGAAGCGGAAACCGTTATCAACCGTCTTCAAAACAGCAAAGTTGTCGCTATCGATATGGAAACGGCGGGAACACTTGTCATGGGATACCTGCACGGATTGCGCATGGGTGCTGTGTTGGGTGTCAACGCAAATCGCGTAACCAATGAATGGCTGGACGAGGGGGGCCAGGAGAAAGCGTGCCGCGCGGCAAGCAGGGCACTGAAGATTCTGAAAGAACAAGATGAAAGCAGATAAAATTCTGATACTGAGAGAGGTATAGATCATGAGAGAACTAAATCAGGTGCTTGACCCCAAGACCAAAGACGGAAAATCATACTATCTTCATCTGTCTAAAGGAGATATGCCAGGTTATGTTATCGTCCCGGGATCTCCTGAGCGGATTACTAAAATTGCAGCAAATTGGGAAAATGTAGTCGATGTAGCCCATAATCGCCATTATATTTCAAAGCGGGGCGTGTACAACGGGATGGAGCAGGGAGCCACCTCAACGGGAATCGGCGCCCTCAGCGCGGAGATCTGCTTCAACGAATTGAAAAAAGCCGGTGCGCATACCTGCATCCGCGTAGGCACCACAGGCTGTCTCGACCCGGAATATGACAGCGGAGATCTCTTGATTCCATATGCGGTTATTCGCAAGGACGGTACTTCGGAGTGCTATATCGACCCTGAATTTCCTTCCTTTGGAGATCCTATCGTTACAATGGCGCTGGCGGAAGCCTGTGAGCGCCTAGGCTATAAGTACGGTCTGGCATTGGAGTATACGGCGGGTTCCTTCTATATGGGACAGGGCAGACCATTAAATGACGATCCCAATTCTTATTGGCCTTCCTGGGCGAACAATATTCTTCATGATGCAGAGCAGCAGGGTGTAAAGGTTCTTGAAATGGATACAGGCGGTCAATTTGTAGTGGCTTTCCTCCATGGCATTCGAATGGGTGCGATCTTAGCTGTCGTTGCAAATCGCAAGAAGAACAGTTTTGCCTATAACGACGGAGAAGAAAAGGCTTGCAAAGCTGCATCCGAAGCTCTTAAAATCTTGAAGGAGTGGGATGAAGAAGGAAAATTCAGGAGGTAAGTGCCCATGGCTTACGCTATCGAATTACAGAACATTACGAAGAAGTTTCCGGGCGTAGTAGCCAACGATAATGTTACGATTTTAATTAACGAGGCGGAAATTCATGGGTTGATTGGGGAAAACGGCGCCGGAAAATCAACCATAATGAATATTCTTTATGGTCTTTTCCAGGCGGATGCGGGATTGATCCGGATCTTCGGCAAGGAGCGGGTCATAGGTTCCCCTCATGATGCAATTCGTTTGGGTATCGGGATGATCCATCAGCATTTTATGCTGATGCCGAATCAGACAGTGCTCCGTAACATTATTTTGGGAAGTGCTCCGAAAAAGGGTCTGGTTATAGATGAGAAAGCAGCGAGAGCAAAAATTGAAAAGATTATGGACATGTACGGTATGCAGGTGAATCTGGATACCGTGGTTTCGCATATCTCCGTGGGAGAAAAACAAAAAGTCGAAATTATCAAAGCCCTTTACCGTGACGTTAGAATATTGATTCTGGACGAGCCCACTGCCGTGCTGACTCCCGCGGAGACCGACGCGCTAATCGAAACCATGAAGAAGCTAAAGGCACAGGGCTGTACGATTGTCTTTATCTCCCATAAACTGAAAGAAGTGCTTGCTGCTACCGATCGCGTTACAGTTATGAGAAAAGGGATCGTCACCGGGTCCGGTGAAACAAAAGACATGAATGTCAGAAAACTCTCCGAGTTGATCGTGGGGCGCGAAGTGAATTTTAACGTTACTTTTAATAACTATGCTCCCGGAGAGAGCATCTTAGACCTGAAGGGAGTCAGCACGATTCCTAAAAGCGGAAGAATGCCGGTCAAGAATATCAACATGAGTGTTTGTAAAGGAGAGATCGTCGGAGTTGCAGGGGTTGAAGGGAACGGACAGAGCGATTTAATTGATGTGATCGCAGGTCTGATTCCTGCTGGGACGGGGAGCATAGTCCTCTGCGGGAAAGAAATCAGCAAGATGTCCATAAGGCAGCGAAGATTAAGCGGGTTAAGTCACATTCCTGAGGACCGGCTCAAGACGGGCACTTCGAAGGTATGTACTATCAGTGAGAACTTGATTCTTAATAAATATTTTCTTAATCCGTTTTCGAAGCGTGGTGTTTTTAATCATAAACACATCAGGCAGTATTCGGAAGAGCTTTGTGAGAGATTTCTTGTTAAGACGCCGGATTCGTCTTATGAACTGAATACCCTGTCGGGGGGGAATATGCAGAAAGTGGTTTTCGCACGTGAGTTTGACACCGATCCGTGTCTGATGATTGCGGCTCAGCCCACGCGCGGAGTCGACATAGGGGCTATTGAGTATATTCACAGGAGAATTGCCGAAATGCGTGACGCAGGAAAAGGGATTCTGCTGATATCAGCGGAGCTGGATGAGGTTATGGCGCTAGCGGACCGCATTCTTGTGATGTATGAAGGGGAAATCGTTGCTGAATTCCATCGGGATGAGGCTGATGAATATGAAATTGGAGAATATATGCTGGGAGCAAAAAGGCAGGTGACCGCAAGTGGATGAAAATAAGCAAAATAAGCTGTTAAATAAAAAGGTTGCGGGATCTTTGCGGTTGATTGGAAAGCAGTTGGTGATGATGCTGATTGCGGTGGCTGTTGTCATGATTTTTCTGTCGGTTTCGGGATACAGCCCCAACGCGGTACTTGTAGGACTAGAAAGAGCGTTGACAAAAGATATTGCCGGGAGCATTCGTTGGGCTGCGCCGCTAATGCTCGCAGGAATTGCAGTTTGCATCCCCTTTAAAGCGTCGGTGTTTAATCTAGGGGTCGACGGTCAGATTTATATGGGTGCTGTTGCCGCGTCGGCGGTTATGCTTGCGCTTCCTGAAGACATGGGCAAGCTGGGTCTTTTGATAGGTTTTCTTGTTGCCATGGCTGCAGGTGCGATGTTTGCGCTGATTGCAGCTGCTATGAAGGTGTACTTTAATACTGACATGATCGTATCGACGCTGCTGTTGAATTTTGTTGCGCGGTTGTTTACAGAATATATCGCAGCCGACGTGCTGAGGGATGCAGATGCAGCCATCCAGATGAACGCCAGCAAGATTTTTCCCGACAGCATGTGGCTTCCGAGGCTGGCGTGCTTCGAGCCGTCCAGCGCCAATGTAGGGATTTATATCGCTGTAGTCACCGCATTGGTGGCGGCATTTATTTTCTATAAGACAACGCTGGGGTATGAAATCAAGCTGGTTGGAACCAATCCTAATTTTGCGAGATACGGCGGGATGAATTCAAATCGAGTGATTTTGAAGACCATGGCCCTAAGCGGTGCTGTAGCCGGTTTGATCGGAGTGATCGAGGTCGCGGCAGTTCAGCATCGGTTGCTGGCGGGATTCAATCCCTCCTTCGGATTTGACGGAATCGTGGTGTCCTTGCTGGCAAACAATAATCCCTTTGGCGTCATCCTCTCTTCTCTGTTCTTTGGCGTTTTAAAAAACGGAGGAAACAACATGGAACGTCTCACAGATGTTCCACAGGTCATTACGCAGATTACGATGGCCATCATCATTATCACCGTAAGCTCAAATATCGTGATTAAGAAAATAAAGCTGAGAAGGAGGATGAAAAAAGATGGATCTGCTGTTTAATGCAAGTGTAATTTCCTCAGCGATACGTATTGCAACTCCCCTTCTGCTGGCAGCTTTGGGCTGCATCTTGTGTGAAAAAGCCGGAATAACAAATCTTGCAATTGAAGGTTTTATGCTGATGGGAAGCTTTATCAGCATTGCCTACATAACCAAGTCGGATGGCAGTGTATTGGTCGCCATGCTTGTGGCCATGGTGGGTACGATGGTGTATAGCGGCCTATTTGGCTTGGTAGTCATAAGGTTCCAAGCCAATCAAGTTGTTACCAGTATTGCGATGAACATGCTGAGCGTGGGACTTACAACGTTTCTTTTGCAGGCCATGCTTGGCGCCCAAGGGATGATCCGCCCTGCCAACATTCAAAAAATTCCCAATATGCAAGTGGATATCTTAGAGAAAATCCCCTTTATCGGATCGATATTCCATAATCAGAACTTTATAGTTCCCCTTGCCATTCTGATGGCGGTAGGCCTTCATTTTGTGATTAAGAAAACCGTTTACGGGCTAAATGTTGTCAGTCTGGGAGAGTCTGAAGGGGCTGCTCGTTCCGCCGGCATTTCAGTGAAAAGGGTACAGTGGAGTGTTATCTTGATTTCCGGATTGTTTTGCGGATTGGCTGGAGCGTATTTGTCCAGTGTCATCCTGTCCGAATTTTCTATGAATATGGTTCAAGGGCGTGGATTTACAGCCTATACGGCTGTGATTTTCGGAAATACTAACGCAATTCTCGTATGGCTGGTCACTCTGTTGTTTGGCTGGGCAGAAGCCATTGGTGTTCAGATCGAACTGGCTGGAATGGGTATTCCATCTTCTGTCGTTAAGATGTTCCCCTATGTATTGGCTATTGTGGTATTGATGATTAGTTCGGTCTCTGCAAAATATAAAAAAGAAAAAAGGCTTGAAAATAAAGCAAAAGGTACCGGCAGATAAGGGTACTCGCGATGATGACGTGGAGGTGTTCAAATGTCTAGAGTTACAGTGATTGTTTTAGATAGCTTTGGTGTGGGGGAATTGCCAGACGCCCATCTGTATGGGGATGAGGGTGTCTTTACTCTGAAGCATATTAAAGAATTTGTCGGCGAATTAAAGATCCCAAACATGAGAAAAATGGGGCTATATAATATTGACGGGCTTGGAATGGACGCGGCTGATGAGGCTGATTTGATCGGGTCCTATGGGAGATCTCTCGAAAAATCGCCGGCTAAAGATACAACGACTGGCCATTTTGAATTGATGGGCTTGATTATGGAAGAACCGTATAAAATATTCATGGAAGGATTTCCGAAGAGAATTACTGATGAACTTGAAAAGAGAATCGGAACAAAAGTCATCGGTAATTACCTTGTGTCTGGTACAAAAATCATCCAGGATCTTGGCAAGGAGCATACGGAAACAGGCTATCCGATTATCTATACATCTGCAGATAGCTTAATGCAGATTGCAATGCATGAAGAGATTATACCATTAGAAAGACAGTATGAAATTTGCAGGATAGCGAGAGAACTCATGATGGGGGATGACATTGTATCCCGTATAATCTGCCGCCCTTTTGTGGGAAATCCAGAAATTGGATTTACAAGAACGGAGAACCGAAAAGATTTTTCAATTGATCCGCCAGGGAAAACAGTAATGGATTATTTAAAAAATGAAGGTAAAGATGTGATTGCCGTCGGAAAGATTGAAGATATCTTCAATAATATCGGAATCACGATTGTCGACCATACCAGGAATAACCAGCAAGGAATTGAGGCGACGATCAAATACCTTAAAACAGATTTTGACGGATTGCTTTTTGTGAATCTGGTTGATTTTGATATGCTTTACGGTCATCGGAACGATCCTCGAGGTTATGCCAACGCGCTGGAATATTTTGATTCAAGACTGCCTGAGATCATGGAACTCTTAAAGGATGATGACATATTGATTATTACTGCAGATCATGGTTGTGATCCAACGACAAAAGGAACCGACCATACAAGAGAGTATATTCCAATCTTAGTTTATGGGCCGCAGCTTAAAGCAGGGGTAAATCTTCGTACTCGCGAAACCTTTGCAGATATTGCAGCAACGATTGCGGAGAAATTTGAAATTCAGGATTACCATGTGGGGACGTCGTTCCTCAAATTTGTTGTTAAATAGAAAGGATTATCAAAATGCCATTTGTACATTTGAGCACAACAAAAGCAATTGCCCCAAAGGAAAAAGCAGAGCTTGCAGATGAGATCGCAAAACTTGTTTCGACTATGCCGGGAAAGCCTTATGAAAGAACGATGGTAAGAATTGAGTCTGAATGCGAGATTTATCGCGCAGGGCAACCTGCAGAATGCGCATATTTTCAAACGCACTTCAGAAAGCCTGTTCCCATGGAGCTGCAGAAGGAATATATTGAAAAAATGTATGCTCTGTTTTACGACAAACTTGGGCTGGAAACGCAACAGATTTATATGTCTATGATAGCACTTGATACATGGGGATCACGGGGAACATTGAGTGAATAAGAACGTTAAATTCACAGAATCGTGCACGCATTTTCTAAAAAGTAACCGATTAGTAATATAAAGCTAAGGTCTGTAGTTAAGGGGCTGTCTCAAAATGAAAAATGAGAGACGGCCTCTCTCTATTTATGAAAAAGAAGTTCGACAATCAAAAACCAATAAATACATAAAACTTAGTAAACGTTGAAAAATCAATAGAAAATAGCAAAAGCGGCTTCCGAAGATGCCGCTTTTTTGGTATAATTGTAGTTGCGAAAAAACAAATTCTACCGAGGTAATTATACGAACTGGACTTTCAGAAAGCTCAATCTATGCTACTCATCCAAAGGAAGAAATCCTTCCGTTAAACCAAGAATCCTCTTTTCCATACTGATCTACGCCTACATGAATGGGATCTACAGCAGTCGTCAGATCGAGAAATCATGCGAGAGAGATATCAATTTCATGTGGCTTCTTGCGGGAAACCCTGCCCCGGATCACAATACAATCGACCGTTTTCGAAGGGAACGGCTCTCTAGTTGCCTTGACGAGATTTTTACTCAATTCGTAGAAAAGCTTCACGAATGGGATGAAATCTCTTTTGAAAATCTATATGTTGATAGGACGAAAATTGAAGCAAACGCCAATAAATACTCCTTTGTCTGGAAAAAGGCAGTTGAGAAGAATTCCACAAAGCAAACCGCTAAAGTTGCTGCGCTGCTTTCTAGAATTAACGCTGAGTATGGAGCGGAATTCAAGAGTACTGCTGATGAATCAGTTCTAAAAAAGCTGCAGAATTTCTTCTGAGCCGGAATGAAGATCTGTCCGAAGAATTTGTATCCGGAAAAGGAAAAAGGAAGAGCAATCTTCAGAAGCTGACGGAAGAATGCCTTACGATCCTTGAAAAAAAAGAATACTATGAGAAATGCAAGGCCGTCTTTGGCAACCGTAACAGCTTTTCCAAAACTGATAACGATGCGACCTTTATGCATATGAAGGATGACCACATGAGAAATGCACAGTTAAAGCCAGGCTACAATATGCAGATCGGGGTAGAAGCCGGATATGTCGTTCACTGCCAGGCATTTCAGAACAGAAATGATGTGGGAACTCTAAAGCCCTTTTTAGAACGCTGGAAAGAACTTCATCCCGAGTCATCCTTTCAAAATATCATCGCGGATTCCGGCTATGAAAGTGAAGAGAACTACGATTATCTGACATTTGAGAAAAAGATTAGTTTCATCAAACCTCTGGCCTATGAGCAATGGAAAAGGCGCAGCTTCAAGAAGCTGATCAGCAAGCGGGAGAATATGACGTATGATGCAGAAGCTGACACATACATCTGCAATCAGGGCAGAAAGCTTCCTGCAGTGAAGGTCTACAAGAGCAAGACTGACAGCGGATATGAAACGGAGCTTACTGAATATGAATGTGAGAGCTGTGCAGACTGTCCTGTGAAAAGCAGATACACCAAAGCTGCCGGGAATCGAAAAATCAAAGTTTCCAAGAAGTTTCTTGCTCAACGGGAAACTTCACTTGCTAACATAACTTCACCGAAAGGAATCGTTCTTCGGATCAACCGTTCCATCCAGGCAGAAAGCGCTTTTGGGGTCATGAAGGAGGATATGGGGTTCAGGCGGTTTCTGACCCGAGGCCATGCAAACATTTCAATAGAATTCATGCTTCTTTGTTTCGGGTTCAACATCATTTTCACAGAAAAAGAGAGGCCGTCTCTCCATGATTATTCAATCATTTTGAGACAGCCTCAAATTCGTCCTCACCATTTAGAGCTATTCTACAACATTTTTGCAGTAGCGCATGAAGATGGTTGCTACCTGTGCTCGGTCGGCAGGGCCCTGTGGATTTAGCTTTCCGCTGCTGCCCTGAATCAGCCCCATCTGATACGCCCACGTCATCGCCTGCTCGGCATATGTGGAGATATTGCCGGCGTCGTCAAAGGCACTCAGACTGGATTTGTCCATTGCGGGGCTGCCTGCGTAACGCCACAGGATAGTGACAATCTGCTCACGCGTAACCTTGCCCTTCGGGTTTGAGCCGTCGGAAATGTTTTTGCCGGTTGCCCATGCTTTTGCCGCGTCAAATACGTCGTTTCCAGAGAGATTCTCACCGTCCATACGGCCGAGGACCGTCCAGAGCATCTCTCGCGTCATAGTTGTCTTTGGAGAGAAAGTCCGTTCCGTCGTTCCTGCAAACAAACCGTTCTGATTCGCGAACTTCACCGCATCGTGATACCATACACCGTCCTTTACATCGACAAAGGGGGTTGTCCTCGGTGTATCGGGCATTTCGACTGGCTTGAACGCAGCTTCCACCGTAACTTTACCGTCGGGCATTGTGAAGCTGTATGTCCCGTCTTCGTTCTTGGTTACAGGAATAATATTGCCCTTCTCATCTTTTATGATGAGGGTATCCAGCTCATAACCCTTGTCCGCTTTCGGTGTAAGCCTCATGGTTTCACCTTTTCTGGCGCTCGTCTCAGAGAGCGTTACGCTTCCGTTCTCTACACGGGGGGTGACGGTGTGGGAGGGCGTTGGGCTGCCCGCTCCGCCGCCGCCGGATTTGGGGCGTGTGCTGACAGTCAGCGTGCCGGAGACAAAGTTGATCATTGCGTTGTAATTATCGCCCGCGGGGGCGGTTGCGCCGGAAATCACAATGCTGTAGGAGCCTGCCTCCGACATATTCGGTGTGGCAGATGCGCCGTCCTTTTGATACTCCATCGTAACACCAGTCAATTCATCCGCACCAAACAGTCCGCTTACGGTGTAGTCTGTTCCCTTGACCGGTGTTGCCAGACTTGGAACCGAGGCACCCACATGGGCGCTCTTATTGCTTGCGGTTATGGTGATGATTGCCTTCTGAATGACAAAGGAGAAGGTCTTGTCTTCGCCGGTGGAATCCTCCCACTGGGTATTGGCTTTGTCATTGAGCGCAACGACAACGATGTAGCTGCCGGCATTGATCCGCTGGTTCCCGGACACGGTGTAATCAGCGCTTGTGGCGATGGTGTAAGTCTGTGCCGCACCGTTGTATGTGAATACCGTGGTGTCCTCAGAGGGAGCATCGATGGATTTTTTGTTAACGTTGAGGGTGTAACTTGCCGTAGCCGGCAAGTAATTATCCGTTTCCGCGACGGTCGCGGTAATCGTGGCACTGCCCGCACCCACAATGGTCACCTCGCCGGTGGAGGAGTTGACCGCTGCGACCGTATCATCACTGCTCACATAAGTGAACACGCCGTCGCCGACGGTCTGATGTGCGGAAATGGTGAACTTGGCGTCACCGTATGTCTTGTTGACGGTAGCATCTGCAAATGAAAGTGTTTGCGTCGCCTTGGCTGTATTGACCTCTTCGGAAGCTGCCGCTGATGCATTATGCGTGGCAGTTTCCTTGTAGCGGATGTAAACTGTCACGGTTGTGTTGTTGATGCCACTTAATACATTGCCAGCAGTAAAACTAGTGCCGTCAAAGCAGTATTCCGCCCCTTCGACCGGGGTGATGGTAATGGTACGGTTGCCGCTAGCTCCGGAAACTGTATAGCTCAGCGCGGGGGTTGAATTATTATCCAGTTTGGGTATGGTGACTGGAAGAGTCGCTGCTACGCCTGCTTGGTGAGTAGCTGTTTCCTTGTATCTGGCGTAGAAGGTATAGGTGCTCCCGGGCGTAAGGCCATCGAAAACGTTGCTTTCCTTCCAATTACCTCCATTTATCATGTACTCCGCACCGTCGATGTGGTTGATGGTATAGATATACTGATCCGAATTAGTACCGCTGACCGCATAGCTGCCGCTGATTTCGGGTGCGCCGAGACCATCCGCTTTGTCAACATTGATGGTACAGGTTGCCGTAGCCGCAGTATAATTTGCCGAAACGGCAGCGGTTGCGGTTATCGTAGCACTGCCTGCGCCCACGATGGTGACCTCACCTGTGGTAGAGTCGACCGATGCAATTGTATTATTGCTGCTCGTGTAAGTAACCGGAGTTTTGCTGCCCGTAACAGATACGTTGAACTTGGCGTCACCATACTTCTTGTTGATGGTAGACTCTGCAAACGAAATCGTCTGCGCCGCCTTATTCACTGTGATAGTAAATGTGGCTGTTTTGTCTGTGCCGTTGGCCCGCACCGTGACGGAGCTTGTACCTACTATTGTCGTATCAACATGGCTGATCGAATAATCTTTAAAGTCAAGAACCGTCGTACCGT
Organism: Bacillota bacterium; assembly: GCA_023415235.1. GTDB lineage: Bacteria > Bacillota > Clostridia > Peptostreptococcales > Anaerovoracaceae > Anoxybacterium. Next base: position 15,686 of record JAEZLP010000054.1, on the reverse strand, counting down.
CGTTATAGACCGCTTTGACCACCATACCCGCCGGATCAAAGCTCTCACCGTATGTATAGGTTGTTTTACCTGGATTTGTGGTGATGAGGATCCCCGTTAACGTAGCGGGAGCTGTTTCCGGGAATTCAATGGTGATTTGCATGGTGCTGCCGGTGCCTTCGGAGTTAGAGATGCTGTCGGCACCCGTATGCGTAAACATGTCTGCTCCCACTCCGTTAAACGTATAGCCATCATTCGCCGTCAAGGTTAAGGCTGCGGTGTAGACCATGCTGCCCTGGAATTTTCCTGTTGTAATTGCAGGACTCCAGATTATATTTTGCAGTGTTGAAAATTGGTCGTGGCTAATATTATATTTCGGCGTTTCGCCGGTTCCCGGAGCGGGCAATAAATCGGTCAAGTCAAGAACGTACACTTTTTCATCTGGTTTGCGATCAATCTTGATGTACTTATAGGCGGCGATGTTCTCATTGCTATATTCTTCTACCGGGTCGGTTCCGTAAGCATTCTCGCTTGCAGTTACCCGCACACGTTTGTAGCTGCCGGTATTCGGAGCCATTGACATGGCACTGCTGACCCCAGGTTCACCTGATTTCTTGGCAGCGTTGCCGCTTATGGCGGTGACGGTGCCACCGCTGATTGTAATGGACTTTTTGTTCCAGTCTAATAAACCAAAGCTTGAAGGCGTACTGGCGACAACGTCGCCGCCCTTGGCAGTGACAACGGCATTGTCTTTTATAGTGAGTTGACCGTATTCTATACCCATGCTTTTTGAAGTATTAGACCCATTATTATTAATCTCCCCACCAGTAGCGGTAACTGTGGCATTGCCGGAGATATTTATATTATTTAATACGCAGCGCAGACCGTAGCTTTGCACTAATGAGGATGTCGTTCCTTCATAGTTCCCGCCTGTGGCGGTTACTTTGGAACTGCCTGAGATCGTGAGGGATGAAGAATATAAGCCGGCATTCCAAAGTGATGGATTGGCTCCTTCTAAATTGCCGCTGGCGGCAATAACTATGGCGTTGTCGGTTATTTTGACGTTACTTGTGTATCCATATATACCATAGGTTTCTCCTTGTTGACTATCGCGTCCTAAGGCTGTAACCTCGGCATCGCCAGAGATTGTGATGGATAAACCATTTATTGATTCTTGCTTAATTCCGCAGGTATAAGCATTGTAACTTTTGGTGTTATTCCCTTTGGCGGTGACGATACCGCCAGAAATGGTGATGTTACCGCTGCCACCAAGGCCGATGCTAGATGAACACCTTCCAACTGTTGTGCCAGCGTTTGCTTTAACGTTGCCGCCCCCAATTACGATATTTCTTTGGCCGAACAAACCGTAGCTTGAGCAGTATGCATTCGCGTTGCTTGTATCGGTAGTTTCGCCACCGTTGGCGGTTATGTCGCCGCCCGTGATGGATATGTCACCGAAACCGTAGAGACCGTAGCTTGAGCTTCTTGCAGGGTTATCAGAAGTACTACTTGTTTTGGTGCTGCCACCATTCGCTGTTAGTTCACCGCCGGAGATGGTGAGGTTGCCAACAACATACACACCATGGCTGGGACGAAGCGATCCCTCTGTATTACTGGCGGTGACTGTGAGCGAACCTTCACCGTCAATGCTCAGATTACCGCCGGCGTAGATGCCGTGGCTTACATAGTCGGAGGTACCAGTACCTTCATTCAAAGTTACGACGTGAGTTACGCTATTTATGCCCTTCAGAATGAGGTTCAGGTCAACATCGGTATAAATTGCAGCTGATTTGGGACCATCCCCCGTATCTAACGCAACCCCCTCACCTGTATAGACAAATCCCCTTAGCGTCAAGGTTTCGGCATCGGAATCATACTTGGCGGTCCAATCTTCAGCCTCGCTTTCGTCTGTTTTAATTCCGGGTTCACTGCCCTCTGTGCCCGGTACGTAGTAGGTTTTGGTGGCACCTTCAATGTACATCTCTAATCCGCCAACCCTTACTGTTGGAGTGGTTGGATATTCTTCTGCAAGTGCCGGTGTCGGCACGAGGGACAGGACCATACAAAGGGTCAGTGCCATACTAAGTATTTTCTTCTTCATTCATGCTTCTCCCTTTTTGTTTGCCTTAAATACATAATTAGGATTAAATCAGATTATCAGAAGTTTTCCACAAAAACCGTCCATTGCATGAAACATGATTTTTTTGACATGAATCATGTTTTATAATTTAAAATTTATTTGCGTTGCATTTGCAACGTTGTTTCCTTGAGCTATCCTATATGCTTTATTCATCAAATAAATCCCCTCGGAGATATCGGCGGCGTTTCTTTTAGCAGATGCGCGTATGATTGCATCAATGAGGCAGATAATACTGAATATAAAGTAAAGTTTTTTTATGGAGGGAAAAAATATGGCAATAACAAAAGACATGACTATCGGAGAACTCGTCAGAAATCATCAGGAAACAATCAAGATCTTAATGGACTTTGGAATGGGATGTGTAGGATGCCCTTCCGCCCAGTCGGAAACACTGGAAGAAGCAGCTTCGATCCATGGTATCGATATCAATAAATTAATCGAGAAGCTGAACAGCGCAGTATAAAGTCTATCGACAGAAGGGTAATCTTATGAGTTTGTTTTTAGGAAAAATACATTATTGGCTGTACAATAAAATCATCTGGTCAGAAAAGACAGAAGAGGAAATCGTAAAATGGGCAGAAGGACGCGGCCTGGCAGCAGAACAATGGATGCAGCGGTTTATTGAGGAATATGGAGCACCGACAGGGAATCAGGCCCTGGAAGATATCATTGATACATCCAATATACATGGATGGCTTCAGGAACGGATTCGAAGAACAGAGCTAAGGCAGGCTGCGCTGATCACTGCTATTTTGTCTGAAGACAGTAACCACAAAGCGGAGCTGATTGAAATCTTTAAAAAACAGGGAGAAGCTGCAGCGCAGGAATATAACGCGCGACCGGACACCCCGGAGGGAATGTACACTGCGGTAAATGATTTTATTCTGGAAGGAATGCCCTGCGACCGGGCAAGTGAAATGGTTTCGAATAATCCAAATGAAATCATTTGGAAAACGTCAACAAGCATTCATGAGCCGTACTGGTTGCAGGTAGGGGGAGATGGGAGAAATTTCTTTGAGCTGCGGGAAGCATGGCTGGCATCCTTTGTGGAAGCATTAAATCCGGAATTTCGCTATGATAAAACAGCTGCCGGAGAATATTCCATTGCAAGGCAGTAGAAAGGGGAACTCTTCGTGAATTATATTGAAATTATGGTGGAAGAGCATCGAAATATTAAAAGGATGCTCACTGTGATCCGAAAATACTGCTATAAAGTGTTAAAGAATGAAGCACTGAACTACGAGGACTTTTTCGCGATTATAGACTTTGTTAGGAATTATGCCGACAAGCATCATCATGGAAAAGAAGAAAAGCTTCTGTTCGACAAGATGATGACGGAGCTGGGTACGGTCGCGGAAAAGCTTGTCAAGCATGGCATGCTGGTGGAGCATGATCTGGGCAGATTGCATATCCAGCAGCTTGAAGCGGCAGTGCGCAAAGTGATAGGCGGAGATGATGAGGCGAGACTGGATGTCATTGCCAATGCCATTTCATACGCAGATTTGCTCCATAGGCACATCGATAAGGAAGACAACGTGGTTTACCAATTTGCACAGAAGAACCTTCCAAAAGAGGTGCAGGAAGCGCTTGAACAGGATTGTACTGTGTTTGAGGAAGCCGCTTGCGCCGACAATATACAGAAAAAATACCTGGATATGATCGCAGAATTTGAAGAAAAATTAACATAACCAAAGGAAACCTAAAAAATATCCTTCCCATCAGGGAAGGATATTTTTTTGGTTTAATTAAGTCAGTCAGGATTCTTTGTAAGTTCCGTCCACATCTCGTAATAATAAGACTGCCCCGGCACCAGCTCTGCAGTTCGCTTGTAGTTATGGGAATTGGTTGCTTCCTGAATCGCTTCGTAATACCAGTTCCCCTGTGGATTATCGGACCAGGACTTCATACCGTCAAGCATATTGCCGGCTTTTGCAGCACGTTGAAGCGCCCGGTTTATTATGGTCGCAACTTCCGCACGTGTGATCGGTTGGTTTGGTCTGAAGGTGTCGTCCGAATAACCAGATATCCAACCATTGGCATATGCCGTATTGATCTTCTCCTTAGCCCAGTGGCCTATGGTGTCCGTAAAACCGCTGCTGGCGCTGGTTTTGCTGTCTGCAAATCCGGCCATGATTGATGCAAATTCGGCCCTGGTTATGATCGCATTCGGTCGGAAGGTCCCATCGTTATAGCCCGCCAGAACACCCGCCTTGGCAAGAGTCGAAACGGCAGTGTTGAACCAGTCTGCGGATGATACGTCACTGAAAGCATTGCTGGTGGTCAGATATTGCGCTTTGCTCGTCTCTGTGAGGAGACGATAGAATATCGTTGCAACTTCCGCACGTGTCATATTATTCATAGGTTTGATCGTTCCGTCCTCATATCCTTTGATATAAGCGAAATGGTCGTTCATGTTCAAGAGTCCGAGAGAGACAGCCGGACTTGTGACTGCGGGGGCAATGATGTCGCTGCCGCCGCCACCACCTCCGCCGCTGCCGCCGCTGCCGCCACCGTTGCCGCCGCCTCCGTTGTCGTTATTGGCAGGGGCGATATCTCCCAATCTCCACAGCTGGGCTCCGTAGAAAGGATTAGCCGTGCCCATGAACAGGCCATTGGCGGAGGAGAGGAACGATCTGAGCCCGTAATTGTATTTGTCGTTGAAGCCATTGGTCGTGACGGGAGTAAAATTCACTCCATCACTTGTCCTGTATACGGAGCAGCCCATGTCGTTGGCTTCTTTTGTGGTATTGATCATCACCCTGAGCTCCAGAATATAGCGGATCTCATTTAGCTGATCACTGCTGTAACCATAGCCATCGAGGGATCTAATGAAGTCCGATATCTGCGAATACTGAGATGCGTTTACCGAGTCGTAGATGGCATTCAGCTTGCCGGAAAGATCGACCACCTGTCCTTTTAACTCCTGGACAATTGCCGCTGCAGAGGCGGCTTCAATAGCCGCGCTGGAAGCTTCCTGTGCGGCCAACTCATTATACTGCTTCGCTGCATCAACTGCAGTTAAAATATCTTCCCTGACAGCAACTATGTTGTCAGCAATACCGATGCTGTAAGGCGAGCTGTTGTCCGCGCAGTCATCCCAGTAACTTGCCAGATCTGCGGAATTTGCTGCTGCTGTTTGAGACAAGGCGGCTGTGGTTGCTGCCAGTGGGGTATTTGCTGCCGCAGCTGCAGCGCTGTCTGCAAAACCCTGTGCCTTGGCGGCGCAATTGTTGATTGCATCATAGAGATCGCCGGATTTTTCGATTATCGATCCGGGAGATAATACCGCCAGGCCACACGATGTGTTTGCAGCTTCCAGCGCCATATTACCGATTTCCAGTACGGCACTCGACTCATCATAAACCTTCTTGGCTTCCACTGCCGCTGCAGAGGTTATATCATCATTTTTCAACGCTTCGGTTAGCCTTTCCATAAGAGGTTCGGGAAGCTGAATCCCGGACATCGATATTACAGCCAGCAGATCATCGTCATCATAGGTATCAAAGTCGATGTCCAGGGGAGGGACGATGATGTCCAGAAGCGTCGATGCGTCCAGTGTTCCGACAAAGAGCTCGCCGTTATACTGCGCCATTCTCCATATATAGAGATTTGGTGAATAGATGCTTGCTGCAGCGGAATTGGAAAATCCGGCATAATAATTGCCGAGTTTTTTGTCAGTGATTTCGTCCGGGTTTCCGATCACCATTTCCCACTTGTCATCCTCGGCAAAACGGTATACCTTAGCGGGATGCATCGCATAATATACGGACTTATAACTTTTTATGCGGAGGATCTCGAATATACTGTCAAAGATCGAATCGAAAGTGCCGACATAGACATAAGTTTTCCCATTTGGATCGGTATAAAGGAACGGCGATGCGGAACCATCGTAAGGATTCCCCATTCCTCTTGGATAAATAGCGCCGGTCGAAACACCATTTTCATCTGTTAAAGGGCCGACGATCATTTTCCATACCCAGCCGAACTCGTTACAGTCTTCGTCGCCGGGGAGATAAGTCCCCTTATATACACAATAACCATTGTTTTCGGAACCATCCACGTATCCGGTTCCGATAAAGGCGTAAAGAGAGCCGCCGTAGCTGATCATGTCCCAGACTCCGCATTGCCCGGCCGCAGCCATATCGGTTCTCGGAGCGCATGCGGCGAAGTCATCGTTTGTTGCAATTTCAGTCCAATTATCGATGGCAGGCGATGTAGACTGCATGATCTGCACACTGCCCTTTGTATTATCGGAGGATATTGTCAGGACGCCGATGCACATAGCGTCCCCGTGCTGTGCCATTGCACGAACGCTCGTATACCCGGTATCGGATTCAAACACCGTTTCGGGAGTATCTCCAACCTCAAAATCATCTCCGAAGCGGAGAACTCTTGCCTTGCTGCCAAGGCAGCCCAGGTAGGCACTTGCCTTTTCCGCATCGACGGGCTTATAGGTCAGAGCTCCTCGATAGCCGGTAATCGCTTGCGATTGATAAATCTCTTCGAAGGATTTTTTCTTCAAATCATATCGAAAAACGCGGGCGGCACTGTCCCTGATTGCCGCTTTATCGGTGGGAATATCTCCGTTGCTGATGTCATCAAGAAAATGAAGAACCAAATCCGCATCAAGCTCCCCGCCAGCGGCCTGAAGAAACGTCCCAGCCAGAATATTTCGGTTGCTGCCGAGATAGAGATAGTCACCAAGCTGGGTTTGTACCCAGGTATAGCTGTTTGAACGGTCGCCGGCTTCCGGCAGAATCCCGTCCGCTTGTCCCTCTCCGGAAGCGGGATGGCTGAGCTTTTCGATAAGATATTGAGAATTAGGATAGGTTATGCCGGTATCGGCAAAAGCCATGCTTGTGTTGCATGATAAGACCAAAACAATTAATAGGACAAAACTGAGTGCCTTGCTGTATGAAGATAATCTCATAATAAAACCCCTTCCCCTTTTGAATGATTTTAGATAGGATAAATTGGTACTTGCGCATATGGTTTCAATTCCTATGCTTGGCAATATTTTATATTTGAATAACGTTCAAATCTAAGCCTTTTGTACGACAATTTCATCGATTTTATGAACATCTTCTTGCATTTAGCCGCCTAACTTCCATACTTCGACGTCAAAGTTGTTTCTATTCTTATTTAATTTTGTTAGGATTCCGATTTGATAGGGCAAAAAACCCAATATCGATTAAGATAAGTTAAGGAGGGGACGGTGTCTCATATTATTATGGAAAGAAGTATGATTGTCAGTATCTGAAATCATACATATGGACATGAAGGCATTACTTGTCTATGGAGCATACGTGAAGTTTTCGAGCAGGAGCAGCGCGTTAAGAAAGGGTGGTTCCGAAGTCACTCGAAGAAATATGAATAAAAAAGAATCCGCACCGTTTCGGTGCGGATATTTCCTGATTTCCACCAATCCATTTCTCGTTATGCAGTAGCCTGAAATATAAACCAGCCGTCCTTGACCGAAAACTGGCATATGCCGCCATGCTTTTCCACAATATAAGCAATGCTTTTTGTGCCATAGCCATGCCCCGGTTCCTTTGAAATAGGAAGGCCCTGATGGAAGCTCGGAACTGAATGATAACAGTTTCGGATATCAATGCACAGCTTGTTATTTTTAGAATAAATGCGCAGCTTGATCTTGCGCTGATTGCTGTCGACGATATCTTCGCAGGCATGTATGGCATTTTCCAAAGCGTTTGACAAGAGAGAACATAACTCGGTGTCGCTGAAGGGAAGCGAGTCGGGCAAGTTCACATCTACCGTCAAAAGGATTGCCGATTGTTTTGCTTTGGCGGCGAAGGAGGACAAAATCAGATTGACGGTTTCGTTTTCACAATAACGCACAGGTGTAATGGCATCCATATCGGACTGGGCAGTCCGCAGATACTCTCTGACCGCCCCCATGCGTCCCTTGGACGCCAGACTCTGTAAAAGAGCAAAATGGTGACGCATATCGTGCCGATAGGCTGCGGCATTCTCCTGCATCTGCCGCATGGAAGCAAATTCCGTTTGCGCCTGCCGGAACTGCATCTCCAGCATGTCCCGCTCTCTTTCGATTCTCGCTTGTTTCTGTATTTCAGAATAGTAAAAAAGAACAAAGATAAAATAAAAGGCGGAAATAATAAATGGCATGAACTGTACAGCCGCCCGTGATCCTCTATACAGAAGATCGGTGTAAACTGTGGTAGTATAGTCAAACAAATAATAAAAAGCCGGTATGGCGCCAAATATCAGGCAGGAATTTGCCGAACGTTCTATCAGATGCTGAACTGATTTCGACACATATCTTTGCAAAACAAAGTACAGTAAAAGTACCGATACAATATAACCCAAATGGTTCATGGGCACGCTGTCAAAGACCTCACCTGCCACACTGCCAATCCAGCGGGGTGGCTGGCAGCATAAAAAAGCAGCGAGCATACTGGTCACTGAAATCAGCCACGAGCGCTTTAAATAAAAGGCGATGAAAGCCGCGATCGGCAAATGAGAGATCAGTGGATATATTTTCCACGTCGTGTCCATGCCAAAGTGAAACAAGCATAATACTTGAATCATAAAGACAACAAGGGTATAACACCATAGAACCAGATGGTTTTTCCGTGTAGAAGGCATTCCTGCGAAGCTGACCGCAACCGCCATGCCGAATAAAAAGGCAGCAAAATAACGCGAGAATGCAATGGCAGTTTCTATCATGCCTTATTCCTCCTCCATTTGATAATTCAGATACCGTTCTTTAATCTCCCGCGTCTTTCCTTGAGCAACCGGAACAGACGAAAGTGTCTGCAAGGTCACCTTGTTATTTTCAATGGTATCCACATACTGCATATTCACAATATAGGAACGGTGAGTTTTAATAAAACACCCATATTTCAGAAGAGTATTGCAGACAGAGGTGAAAGGCTCCGTACATTCGATTACCTTACCGGAGCGTAGGTGATACAACACATTTCTACCGAGGACCTCGGCAAAAACCAGATTGGAAATCAGTATTCTCTGAATGCCTTCAGTACCCTTCACAATCACCGCAGCCTCATTTTCCTCCACTTTGATATGCTCCAGTACTTCGTCAAGTGTAATGAACAACATGTCTTTCGATATAGGTTTTAATACATAATTGATCGCCTTTACCGAATAGCTTTCCAAAGCAAATTCGGGTGATGAGGTAAAGAACAAAATCGGCGCTGTTTTATCATAAGTACGAATTTCCTTAGCGACATCAATGCCCGTAAAGCCCGGCATAATGATATCCAGACAGTATATATCAAACCGCTTTCCTTTTTCTAAGGCTGAAACCAGCTCAAATCCGTTTGAAAAGACGGCGTATTCACAGTCTAAATTTCTTGATGATCTGTATTGGTTTATCAGCTGCACCATATTGGACAGCTCGTCTATATTGTCATCACAGATCGCCAACTGCAGCATATACATTCCTCCGTTCTTCCAATTTCGATTTTTTATCAATTTTTATTTGAACATCAATTATAACACAATTATCGGACATTCAACATATATTACATGTCGAAAAAACATATTTTATGTCGAAAAAAGTTTTGATTTAGAAAAAACCATGTTTCGTGCAGAAAAAACCATGTTTCATGCAGAGGATGGTTTATTATTAGAACTATTTGATAGATTGAATACCCAGGGATATTCCCTGAACTACCCAACAGAAAATGGAGGACTTGAAATGAAAAAATTGTTATTACTGACGATGGTGCTGATCCTTTCTCTGAGCCTTGTGGCCTGCGGCGGCGACGCTGATTCCGGATCAAGCGATGCGGATACACCAGATCCCATTGATTTAGTAGAAATGGCGGGTAACGGGCTCGCTCTTGCGCTGCCCTCAGACATCGAATATGTTCAAACCGACGAAAACAGCGGTGCGATGCTCTTCTCCAATGAAGAGAGAAATGTAGTCGTTTCCCTTGGAGCGAAGACAGAGGATCCGTTGGCCAGTGCGGATGTTACCGATGATGTCCTATTCGGTGCAATTTCGGGAAATGGTCAGTTAGATGCCACACTTGATCGTTCCGGTACTATAGAACAGGACGGTGGTACCAGTGTTGTCGGTTTCGGCATAGCGACGCTGGCGGATGGAACGGTGATGAATTCTGTGGTTCAGTATTTCTTCCCTGCAGATGGCAGCGGATACCATGTTATTAGTTACCTTTATGCAGTCGACGCAGAAACCAGTTTGGATGATACGATCGAAGAGGTTCTTTCCACGGTAATACCTGTGGAATAGAGCTTGAACGATAGATTAAATGCAAGGGGTATTCCCCAAATATTACCCAAAAGAAAATGGAGGATTTGAAATGAAAAAATTATTATTGCTAATGATGGTGCTGATTCTTTCCCTGAGCCTTGTGGCCTGCGGCGGAGGCGGAGATTCCGAAGAGGCTGCTCCGGACGCATCGACACCTGAAGCTTCGGATATCGCACTTGTCAGCAAAGAAGCAAATTTCATAACACTGCTTGTCCCCACCGATTTTGGCGAATTTCAAACCGTGGATGGCGGAGCTGCTATTGCTGAGGGACCAAATGCCAACATTGTTGTAACCAACACCAGCGAAACGGATGTGACGATCGAGGATATTACCGAGGACTACATGCGCAGCATGATCGGGAATTCGTATTCCAACATTGAAGTGCTGGCTTTTGAGAATCCGGTTACCGTTGCAGGTGTAGACGCAGCTCTTATCCAGTTTACGGGAGACGGCGTTACAAGCGGCACAAACAAAACCGTTTGCTACATTATGTTGTTCTTCTCTTTAGAGGACCTGAATTGCGAGCAGCATGTCGCCTTTACCTACGACACAGGAACAGGCAGCTCTCTTGAAGCGAATCTAGCAGAAATTATCGAGAGCATCTCATTGGAATAATACCTTAATAAACCTGTGGCAGGCGAAGAGCGTCCCTCACCTGCAGGGCAGACAAGCCATGAAATGGGCAGACGGACAAAATCACAGTCTGTAATGCCCATTATAAATAAAAATCAAGGAGAAGTCATTATGATAACAACTTTCATCGCAATTATTGCAATTGCAGCGATCATCGTTTTATGGGTCATCTCTACACAGCGCAAACTTGTCGTACTTGATGAAAATATCAGCAATGCCATGAGTCAGATCGGGGTCCAGCTGTCGAGCCGTTTTGACGCCCTGACGGCTCTTTTGGATTTGACAAAGGGCTACGCCAAGCACGAAAGCGATACGCTGATTGAAACGATCAAATCAAGAAGAAGCGTGATTACTGCAAAATCCACACCGGATGATGTGATGCGGCAGGAAGGGATTATCTCCGAAGCCTTGGGCAGGATTGCCATGGTAACGGAGCAATACCCCGAATTAAAGGCAAATGAAACCTATATCAAAACCATGGACGCGGTACAAGCCTTTGAAAACATGGTACGTACAAGCCGCCTGATCTACAACGACAGCGTGACAAAATTGAACCGCGAAATCCGCATGTTCCCGGTCTCCATAATCGCCGGAATGCTGGGCTTTAAGAAAAGAGACTATCTGGAGGAGCAGGCGGCCAAGGCGGATATGCCAAGCATGAAATGAGGTGTCCTATGCGCAAAAGAGTGAGCGGCCTGATTCTAAGTGCTGCCCTGCTATTTGCCCTCGCTCTCCCTGTCTTTGCGGCAAATCAGGTGAATACCATGGATATTCAGGCTGTCATTTACGAGGACGGCTCCATGTACATCACACAGAACTGGGAAGGCAGCTTTGATGAAGGAACAGAAATCTATATTCCCATGAACGCGCCCGACTATCTGACCATCAGCGAGCTGAAGGTCTCCGATCAAAACGGCGTCTATGAAACCGCGCAGGATTGGAACCTTGACTGGGGCTTTGAAGAGAAGGCAAGGAAATGCGGAATTCTTGATACGGACAGCGGTTATGAAATCTGCTTTGGTATCAGCGAGTACGGGCAAAACCGTTATGCCATTGAATACAAGCTGGACAATGCAATAGGCGGCTACAGCGACAGGGACGGCGTGAATTTTCGATTTGTAAACGACAAAATGAATACGACTCCTACCGATGTGAAGGTTCAGATCCGCCTTGCGGACGGCACGCCAATCACCGATGAGATTGCCGACGTATGGGGGTTTGGCTTTACAGGCGAGGTGGGGCTTGAGGATGGAAGTATCCTCGCTTACACGGAACCCCCAATCTCCGAAGAAAACCATGTGACGATACTGTTTTCTCTGGATAAGGGAATTCTCTTTCCCTCGCGGCAGGAAGCGGGGACCTTTGAAGAAGTAAGAGAAACAGCCTTCGAAGGCAGTGATTACGATAACATCGGAGAAGATGTTTCTGTATTTGATGTGCTGATCGGAATCGTAATTTCCATCGTACTCCCTATCGCGTTGATTACCTGGATTGCCAGAATGAAAAAAAGAAGAGCAGCGAAAAAACGGCAGCAATTCTCCGAGCAGTTCGGATATTTCAGGGACATTCCCAACGACGGTGAACTAAGCGCCACCTATGCGCTGGGGCGGCTGTTCGCTGTATGTGAAGACGGAGTGATCCTTGCCACCGGGATGCTGCGGCTGATCCAGCTGGGATGCTTGTCTCCTGTGGAAACCCAAGAGGTCGGCTTTATGGGCAAAACCAAAGAAACGGTAAGCCTGCAGCTCACGGGCAGCCAGCATGACGAAATGAACGAGTATGACGAATACCTTTATACGGTGCTGGAGGGCGCGGCCGGTTCGGATGGCGTCTTGCAGCCAAAGGAGCTGGAACGCTTTGCAAACCAAAATGACAGACTTCTTCGCGCCTATATCGAGAAGCATGACAACGCCGGCAGAGCCTGGTTGAATCATAAACGCTGTCTGAAGCGATGGAATCATCCTGCCAAGCTTACCGATCTGACTCCAACCGGAGAACAGGAACTGGGCGAGCTGATGGGTCTCAAAAGGTATCTGACGGATTTTTCACTGGTTGCTGAGCGGGGCATCAAGGAAGTGCCGATTTGGCGGGAACTTCTGACCTATGCCGTGCTGTTCGGAATAGCCGATCAGGTGGCGGAGCAAATGAAAGAGCTATATCCGGAGATTTCTACCGAACTGACTGATTACAGCCAAAGCATGGTTACAGCCTACTCCTACCACTACTTGCTTTACAGCAATATGAAGAACGCCGAGGAACAGCGCGAACAGGAAGAGCGCAGCAGCGGAAGCGGCGGCTTTGCTTCCCTTGGCGGGGGCGGGGGCTCCATCGGCGGAGGTACAGGCGGCGGAACGAGATAATGATTGATTAAAATATGATAACGATTGATAAAAGCAGTAGAAATCTAATGATTTCTTTGCATAGGTTAGCCAGCAATTTTCTTCGAAAATTGGGCGAGCTAGTATACGGAGGAACTGATTATGGGCTTATTTTCTAAAAAACCCCCCTGCCCCATCTGCGGAGGCAAAATTTCATGGTTTCTGCCATCGAAAATCGAGGGTGAATACATCTGCGACACCTGTTACGGCAAGATTGATATGGAACCCGACAAAGCAAACAAACTGACGATGCAGAGCTTCAAGGAATACTTAGCGTTTTATGATCAAAACCAGCGGTTAAAGGATCAGTTTGTTGTTTCTGAAAAGATTGATTTTGGGCTTTGGGATACCAAAATCATCTTCGATTACCAGAACAGGCTGTTTTGCATGAGCAAAACCCCGGACAAAACTGTATTTGAGAGCAGTCGCTTGAAATCCTTCACCATAAAAGAAGACCGCGCACTCTTGTTCGAGGGTTCGGCGGCGGGCATACGCCGCTACGCCAGCACAGTGCCGGATCGCGCCATGGCCATGGCGCCCCAGATCGCACAGTTTATGATGAGCAAGAAGATGGCCAGCACCATTGACAAGCTGGATGACGGAAAGGTAAACGGGACCGCACCGGTACAGTATTTTGATGTGCCCGAACCCTTTAAAGCCTTTAATGTGGAGCTGCGTTTTGATCATCCTTACTGGACGGTGATCAAATGCGACATGGACGGCCCTCGATTTGACAATACCAATCCGGATGTGAACGATTATATCCAATCCTATCAGCAGAGCATGGAGGAAATCGAAAAGCTGGTGACGGCATTCAAGACAGTGGCATTCCCTGACGCACCGGAGCAGTCAGCCGTTCCCGGTGCCGCGGGAGCACAGGCAGCACCGGCAACCGCCGCGCCTTCTGTCGACGCTATCGAGGAAATCAAAAAATACAAGGCGCTGATGGAGGAGGGAGTCATCTCTCAGCAGGAGTTTGACGCAAAGAAAAAGCAGCTGCTTGGCATTTGAATGAAAGAACTTGGATCTATCTAATAACAACACCTCTCAATCCCGAGAGGTGTTATTATACTATCCGGCGTCGATACGGCCCTTGGAATCCGCGAAAAGGATGAAAACTGCATGCAGACATGTACATTTCGGTGCCCGCCCCCTTTAATTTGGGTAAGGCAATTCTTGACAGATTATAGAAGTTGGTATACTATATAGTAGTGTATGAAATACTATGATTGCCGGGAGGTGCTAAATGTCAACTGTCGATTTGATGCTGCTCGGAGCGTTGATGAAAAAATCCATGAGCGCCTATGAAATGAAAAAGGACATGGAGTCGCGTAACCTAAATTCATGGGTGAAGATCAGCTCCCCCTCGATTTATAAAAACCTTGTTGCACTGCATAAAAAGGGGTACCTCGACGGGGATATCGTAAAAGAAGGAGAAATGCCCGAAAAGACGATCTACTCGATCAATGAAAAAGGCCGGAGCTATTTCATGAGCTTGATGGAAACATATTCGAAAGAACCCGGAATAATCTACATCGATTTTATTGCATTCGTTGCAAATCTTTACAACGTTGACCTGGACACGGGTTTAAGGATGATTAGAAACCTCCGTGACAAGCTGGCTGAAGAGAGAGAATACATACAATCCAATATGGAAGAAAAACAGGAATTTGTCCCAATGCACGCATCATCGATACTGGAACTTTATGATAAAATGTACTCGTTGTTTTTCGACTGGTCGGAAGAAATCATCCGGGAATATGAATATAAAAAACGGTCTCAAATACTCAATTTGTCATAAAAGATTGTGTCCCTAGACGGGGTGTACTGTTTTTTCGAAAAACAGCATAATATATATCGATATAACATAAACTAGTATAATATATACCATGATAACTGCCATTGAGAAGGCTCGTGCAGTGGATGAGTGCCTCCTGGCATCATGGGTTAAAAGAGAAGAATACTCCTTATGCTGGGGAGTATTTTTAATGGAAGAAAATGGACAATATTTTAATGTTGACATTACGTTTAAAAAATGATAAATTATAAAAGTTCCCTCTGAACGGGGAACGCAAACGGGGTAGGTAAAATGCCCCTGGAACCTTGAAAATTAAATAGTGCAGAAATTTAGTCAAAGAGATCTTAGCTGATCTCAGAAAACTAAAGTACAAAGCAATCAGCAATGATTGGTAAGATGAACAAACGCAAGTTTGTGAGTCAACGTACAATTCTGAAAATAAACAATAATTCTGTGAAAGCAGAATGCGGAACGCA
>JAEZLP010000034.1 GCA_023415235.1 Bacillota bacterium | reverse complement strand
ATTCTTCTGGGATTTTGCATATCTGGAAAAGTCGGGAATGTTCAGTGCCATGGTAGCCCAGAACGCGATGTTTGCAGTCAGTCCGCCCATGAATACATATGCGAAGCCGCCGCTCTTATTTACAGTGTCGATATCGGTGGTTGCTCTGAGCAGATCGCCGAAGCTGTATCCGCCGCCTGAAGCAAGCATGATGGACCAAACCAGCAGCATAAAGGTCAGAACAATCAGAACAGGAGAACCGATGGCTTCCAGATACTTGATGCTTTCAGAACCCATTACGGTAATCCACCAGGTTAAGAATAAGAAAATTCCGAATCCGATAAACGGAGCAGCAGGCATTTTGCCGAATGCTGGTGCAAAGGAAGCAACCAGAGATACGACAGCGGCGCCGCCGATCCAGCACTGAATGGCATTCCATCCGCAAGCGGTGAGCGCTCTTGAAAGAGAAGGCAAATGTGCTCCGATCGAACCAAAGGCCAGTCTTGCGAATGGCGGGAATGGGAGACCGTACTTGGTACCTGCATGGGAGTTCAACTGAATAGGAATGAGGATGATGATATTACCCAACGCTACGTTGAATACTGCCAGCCATGGTGACAATCCCAATACTACCAATGAAGAAGCCATTGTGAAGGATGGGATACACACGGACATACCGACCCACAGCATTGCGATGTGGTAAGTAGACCAGGTTCTGGCGGAGACTGGAGTAGGAGCAAGGTCTTCGTTGTAGTACTTTGATGAAGCCAGCTCAGCACGTGCGGTATCTGTTAATTCATACAGACCGCCGCTTTCTTTTTGAGTGTACTTTGACATTAAAACACCTCCATAAAAATATACAGTTGTAAGATTATTACTCGTCCATTATACAACAGAATGTAAGAAATGTAACTAGTTTTTTTAAGAAAATATTAATTATTTTCCAACCTTCCAAATCTTCTGAATAATAAATAAAAAACAAGGTTTCCAGCTCATACCCAAAGCTGGAAACCCATAGTTTTTATTGTAGACTTGCTCTTTTTTTTTATTCGGTTCTTAAAATGGATTTAAAGGAAAAATAATCCGATTTATCTCCATTTATGCCTTTAATCCGTGAAGCAAAAGCTCCAGGAACTCATCCCGGTTCCATTCCGCCGCACCGCCTGCAGGAAGCATATCTTTCGGGTCGAAGGGAGCGTAGTCGATGCTGATAAAGAAATTGATCGCACCCATGACAGAAATCGACGCCAGCTTGGGATCCATTTTCCGAAATTCTCCTTTTTCAACGCCTTCTTCAATGATCCCGTGGAGGATGCTGAACTTCTTTTTGATCAGCTCATGGATCGAGTGGATCAGCTCCGGGTTTCGGAATGCATCCGATTTCATCATCAAATCAACCAGAAAATTCTTGTTGATAGTGTATTTGGATGTGTTCTCCAGTTCAATCTCGATAAATTCCTTGATTTTTTCTTCACAGGGGATTCCTTTGCTCAACAGCTCTGACATACTGTTATAGCCGGAAGCGACCTTCGTTTTGAAAAGTTCAAAGATGATTGCATCCTTGCTTTCGAAGTATTCATATACCGTTCCTTTGCCGATTCCGGCCAGATCAGCGATATCGATGATCTTGGTATCCCAGTAGCCTTTGCTTATGAAAAGATCGTATGCCGCGTCCAGAATCCGGTCCCGTTTCGACTTTTTATCCTTAACCATCTATATTTCCTCCTGGACCAGTTGTTGCTTGCGTTCCTTCCGTTCTGCTTTTTTTGCAAGTCGTTTCAGGTGGCGGTCATCCATAATGGAGTAGATCACCGGCACAATAATCAAAGTGATGATGGTCGAAAAGACCAGACCGCCGATTACGGTAATACCCATAGGAGCCTGAAGCTCGCCTCCGGAACCGATCCCGAAAGACAGGGGCAGAAGACCCAGCGATGTGGTCAGCATGGTCATGAAGATAGGCCGGATACGGAATTTGCCGGCGTTGAGGATCGCTTCCTCCCTGGTGGGGTAGACCTCGTTGTTTTTATTGATAAAGTCGATCAGCAGAATCGAATTGTTTACTACGATACCGCTCAGCATGATGATTCCGAGGAAGGCGACAAGGGATAGCGGTGTTCCCGTGAGGAACAGAGCGATAAAAGCACCGGTCAGCGCAAAGGGGATTGCCATCATGATGATAAACGGCTGCAGCAGCGATTCAAACTGAGAAGCCAGAATCATGTAGATCAGCAGCACGGACAGAAGCAGGGCATAGAAGAGGCTCGTGAAGGAATCCATCATCTCTTCCTGCTCTCCGCCGGTATCGATGGTATACCCTGCCGGCAGCTGGTATTTTGATACTGCTCTCTCAACGTCCTTGGAGACGGATTGCAGATCGCGTCCGGAAATGTTAGATGAAATTGTTACCGTTCTCACCTGATCCTGCCTTACAATCTGGGACGGCGAATTGTCAAAGGCAAAGTCGGCAATCTCTCCTATCGTAACCTGTTGTCCCGTCGGTGCAGGGATCAGGATCTGCTTCAGATTTTCCACTGATTCCTTATAAGCGTCGTTGAGAGAGAGGACGATATCTGTTTCTTCTCCGTTCGTCTTCAAGGTGGTTGCTGTAGTGCCCTCCAGGGCGGATTCCAGCGCTTTCGCAAGCTGATATGAGGTTATGCCGTACTGGGCCGCGTTGGCTCTCTGCAGCATTACCCGGAGCTCGGGATTTCCTTCCGTCATGTCGGTGGTGACATTGATGGTTCCTTTGACTCCCTTGATGATTTCTTCAATATCCAGGGAAACCTTCTTCAGCGTGTCCAGATCGTCTCCCTTCAATACAAGGGAAATCGGGCTGCCTCCCATGGACATGCTCATGGATGATGTTTCAGCCAGGGTCAGCTTTGCTCCGACGATGTTCTGAAGATCTTTGGTCGCCTGGTTGACGATTTCCGTGGTGCTTCTCTTTCTGTCCTGCTTGTCGACCAGGTTGACAGTAACCGTGGACTGGTTAGCGGAGTTGAGGCTGAACATGTTACTGCTGCCGATTTCCACGGAACA
Source organism: Bacillota bacterium (assembly GCA_023415235.1). Classification (GTDB taxonomy): domain Bacteria; phylum Bacillota; class Clostridia; order Peptostreptococcales; family Anaerovoracaceae; genus Anoxybacterium. The sequence goes on along the minus strand of JAEZLP010000034.1, from coordinate 91,162 downwards.
GACCTTCAGCTCGGGAATATTGTCGATCACATATCGCTCAATCTCGCTGATGGTTTTATCCGTTTCCTCCAGTGAGGTTCCATACGGCATTTCTGCGGTGATGGTAAAGCTACCCTCATCGCTGGCGGGGAGCAGTTCTCCGCCTACAAACGCAACAAGCACAGAAGAAGCGATCAAGATGACCAGTGACCAGACCATGATCTTTTTTCTGTGATGGAGCGAGTATTTCAGCAATTTTAAATACTCATCGGTCAGATAATGCATGCCGCGCTCAAACATGGGAAGCAGCTTGAACTCATACATGAAATTTCTGATTTTCAGATGGGTGCCCATATCCTTGGTGTTCATCAGTTTTGAACAGAGCATGGGAACGACGGTAAGCGCTACCAGCAGGGAGCACAGCAGGGCAAAGCCGATGGTATATGAGAATTCTTTAAAGATGGTAGCCGCGATCCCCTGCACGAAAACGATGGGCAGGAATACGGCGATCTTTGTCATGGTTGCCGCAAATACCGGCATGGTGACTTCTTTTGTCCCTACTATGGATGCTTCCAGAGCGCCGATGCCTTCATCCCGTCTCCGGTAGATGTTCTCCATGACGACGATGGAGTCGTCTACAAGCATACCGATAGCTACAGCCAGACCACTGAGGGAAAGGACGTTCATGGTCAGGCCGGTAAAATACATCACGATGAATGTGGCCACGATAGACGTGGGGATGGAGATCGCGATAATCATTGTCGAAGCGATGTTCCTTAGGAACAGGAAGCAGATCAAAACCGCCAGCACACAGCCCATGATTGCCGTTTCAGCCACATTGGCGATGGAATGCTTTATGTAGTCCGCCTGGTCGAAGGAAACGGTAAATGTCAGTTCGGGATGCGCCGCGCGCAGATCATCGAGGGCTTCGTTGATCTGCCTGGATACCACAACGGTATTGGCGGTGGATTGCTTGGTAATGCTGACTCCGATGGAGGGAACTTCGTTGACCCGCCCGATTGAGGTTTGCTCTTTGACTGTTTCTTCTATTGTGGCCAGGTCCTGCAGATAAACGACCTCTCTCGTGGGCAGCACAAAGGGTATGTGTCTGATGTCATCCAGACTTGTAAACTCACCAATGGTACGCACCACAAGCTCCTTGGCGCCTTTCTTCACATCGCCGCTGGGCAGACTGATATTTTCGGCGGAAAGGATGTTTTTTACATCGGTCAGCGTAAGCCCATAACCGGATAGTCTTTCCTGATCGAATTTAACGCTGATCTCTTTTTCTGTCCCGCCGAAGCTGGATGCTGCCGCGACGCCTTCGCTCCGCTCCAATGCGGGAAGGACTTCGTCATTCACAAGAGAATTCAATTCCTCCAGGGATAAATCTCCAGATACATAGAGCTGTGAGATCGGCATCATCGTCGGATCCATGGTCAGGAACATTGGCTCCGTTGCATTATCCGGCAGATAATCCGAGATCAGGTCTACTTTTTCACGCATATTAAGGGAGGCAAAATCCATATTCGTGCCGTTCTCAAATTCGCAGAGCACGATGGAGCTTCCCTCCATGGAATAGGAATAAAGCGCCTTGATGTTCTCAACAGTTGCAATCTGCTGTTCCACAGGCTTGGTAACCATATTTTCAATTTCCGTAGGCGCTGCATTGGGATACTGGATCATGACCATGGCATAAGGCAGTTCCATTTTCGGGTAAAGGTCGATGGGCAGCTTGGAAAAGGATACCGCACCCAGCACAACGATGATCAGCATGAGCATGATCGTTGAAACGGGGCGCATAATTGAAGTCTTTGAAAAATTCATGCCGTCACCCCTAATCTATTATTTTGAATTCAGAGTTTTCTTCCAGATAATACTGGCCCTCTATGACCACAGTATCGCCTTTTTTGATGCCGCTCTTGATCTCGGCAAGCTCTCCATTGTCAACACCGACTACAACCTCTCTGAATACCACCTTTTTACCGTCTTCAATGACAGCCACCACTGTTTTGCCGGATTTGATCAGAACTGCCGTGGAAGGAAGGGCGATTACGTCAGTGGTCTTATCTGAAACGATGATGACCTCCGCGAACATTCCGGGCTTGACCTCAGCCGTCGCATTATCCAGAGTCACCTTCATCGGGTAGGTCAGGGAGCCGACAGCCGGAGCGGGTGACAAAGCCGTAACCGTTCCGGTGAACGGTTTGTCTGATACAGAGGATACTAGTACTTCCACCTTGTCTCCGACCTTGATCTTATTGATGATGTTCTCGGAAATGCTGGTGTCAATTTCCAGCTTGTCGATGTTTGCGATCGTTGCAGCCGCTGCCGCTTGAGAGGCCATTGAGCCCACCGCTACATTGATGGAGGTGATATATCCGTCGATGGGGGCTGTGACCACATAATTGCTCACACCGTCGCTGGCTGCCGTATAGGCTTCCTTCGCAACGGTGTAGGTGGTTTTCGCCTGCTCATATTGCTGGAGGGAGATGGCTCCTTCCCTGTATAAGGTCTCCATGCGGCTCAGGTTTGTCTGGGCGTCATTATAAGAAGCCTTTGCCTGGTTGTATGCAGTCGCCACCTGTGTATTATCGATTGTAAATAATACGGTTCCTTTTGTAACTTTTTGACCCAGTTCTACATTGACGCTGGTTACATTACCCATCGCCTTCGGGATGATCGTCACCTCTTCGATGGGCTGAAGCCGGCCGGTCAGTGGAGAGGTGTTCTCCAATGTAGTAATGGCGGCAGTCGTTACTCTAATATTGACCACGTCGCTGCTTACGACGGTTTTATCTTCCAATCGGCCCGATATGATTCGGAACGCGCCGATCAAAACAAATACCAACACTGCTGCTATAATGATCTTCTTTTTTCTGCTTAACTTTTTGATGCTGTCCAGTTTTTTGCTCATTTTGATTCCCCTTCTGTTATATGTATTTATTTAACCCGACCCACGGGTCAGAATCTAGATATTATATTAGCGAATCAGGGAAATCATGTCAACAAAAATTCCGACCAGTGAGTCAAAAAATTCCAGATATCCACAGGATGCGCCGGATGATATAATAAGATAATATAATAATTAGGAAACGAGAAAAGAAATCAAACATAATTGATCAGGAATAAAAGGAGAAAACAATGGCTGTTCTATCAAAGAAGAAAATAATGGAAGCAGTGAAGCTTCTTGAAGATATGTATCCCGAAGCGGACTGCGAACTGCAGTTTAGTTCTGTTTTTCAACTGCTGGTGGCGGTGGTGCTTTCAGCACAGACCACGGACAAAAGTGTGAATCAGGTGACGGAGGTACTGTTCGAAAAGTATCCCGACGCGGATTCTATCGCCTCATTGACGGAAGAAGAACTGCAGCAGATGATCAAACGGATCGGAATGTATAGAACGAAGGCGAGGAATGTTCTCAGCCTGGCCAAAATCATCCGGGATCAATATGGCGGGAAAGTGCCCGGTGATTATGAAAAGCTGGTCCAGCTGCCGGGAGTAGGAAGAAAGACGGCAAACGTGGTTTTAGCCAATGGATTCGGAGAACAGAGGATCGCAGTAGATACTCACGTGTTTCGGGTTGCGAACCGAATCGGTCTTGTGGAGGAGCCGGATGTCCTGAAGACGGAGCTGTCCCTCATGAAGGTTTTGCCTAAGGATAAATGGACGCGGATGCATCATGCCCTGATCTGGCACGGCAGAAGAGTGTGCGATGCCAGGCGCCCCCGGTGCGGAGACTGTGGGCTGAACGGCCTTTGCCTCTACTTTATTGGGAAAAAATAAAGGATATTTACGGATCGCAGCAAGCAGGCTCCCTATGAGGAAGCCTGCTTTTAATATTTTTTCCGTCTGTATTAGTGTTTCCGTTTTCCGAATGTGTTATTATCTCCGTCTGCCGGAGTCGGCACTGTAATACCTTCTTTTAACCTGCCGGGTGAATCCATAATCGATGATGACCGGCCTTCCATCTCTGCTGCCCCAATTGGACGCCCTGCCCAGATCGCCGATTAAAAGATTGTATTTTTCACTGATATAACGCAGTACTTCAACCTGAAAAAGCTCTTTGTTGCTGCCGACGTGAAAGTATTTCCACACCGGGTAGATGTCATTGAACCGCTCGACCTTATCCATGATCAGAAACCGGTAATCGTCTGAAACATCGCGGACTCTGGCAAGAAAACCGGAGTCGTCAACCAGCGCGATCCGATATTCTTCCATATTCTGTGCAATGCCCTTTAAATTCTTAGCTTCTTTCACTACAAGCCCGTTTCCCATGTCGTAGACGATGCGTCCGGAGCCTTTCCCAACATATCTGTAAATACCCCGTCTGATATTTGATGCTATTCGGGAGAAAAAGGCTTCCCCAAAATCACCATAGTATCTTCTCATGTCCTTCCCCTCGCTTATGTTTCATTGAAAGCTCTTTTGTATAATATTCAAAAGGGGAGTGATGTGCCTTTTCAGGAAAGGGGAAGCTGCTTAAAATGCAAAAATCATACGTCCTATTTTAATGGATACCTTTTTTGCCAGCATAAACTGGTTTGTGGTACTGTCGTCATAATACCACAAGGCGCCGTTGGTGGGATCGGCTCCGTTCAAAGCTTCTCTGGCAGCGTTGATGGAATCCGTGTCGGCAGGATTGTTGATCCAACCGTTAGCAACAGGTGTGAACTGGTGGTAGCCGTTGATATTCTGATAGATCACATCCTTGATCGAGCTGGCAAACAATCCGCTTTCCACTCTGTTCATAACCACAGCTCCGATGGCTACCTTTGCCTGATACGGTTGGCTCTGGGCCTCCGCCATGATCAGCCTTGCCAGCAAATCCAGCTCATCGGCGTCGACGGCAGTGTTTGCAGCAGGCGCTGGAGCCGAAGGCTTTTCAGCCGGAGCGGGCGCCGGAGCGGGGGGAGTTGCCGGAACGGGCGCCGGAGTGGCAGAGGACTGGGGAACAGAATTTGGTACGGCCAGTCTCTGACCGATATCAAGTCTGTCGTTATAGATATTGTTCGCTCTGCTCAAAGTCGATAAAGGCATTTGATATTTTTTTGCAACCAGATATAATGTATCGCCTTTTTTTACGGTATAGGTTTCGCCGGGAACCTTCAGGACCTGTCCGATGTCCAGCGAATAGGTGTGAAGATCATTGACGTTCATCAGGTTGTCGACCGTGGTGTTGAAAACCTGGCTGATTTTGTACAGCGAGTCGCCGCTGACCGTTATGTAGTCCGTCAATCCGGTCGAATAGGCGAATGATTGGACAGTTACCAATGCGGACATTCCAAGGGTAAGACCCGCTGTCAATAACATTGCTTTTACTTTCTTGGATCTGATCATATGTATTTTCCTCCTTTTGCCTCCCGGGTTAGTTGACGGGTTGGGGTAGAGGTACCCCGCTGAAACAGCTTCACCCCATAGTGGATTTCGACTGCGAAATTAGTTCCCCGGTACTCTTTTTGAGATTCGGCTTATTCTCATTTTATAGGAAAGGGAGGAGGGAATCTATTGGTAAGTCTTAGAAATAAGGCGGACTGCACGCACAGTCCGCCTTTTTCAATCACATTCAGATAACATCATATAATTTTATTTGCCTGTTCCGCAGCATTTTTTGTATTTCTTGCCGCTGCCGCAGGGACAGGGATCGTTTCTGCCGGGCTCTTTGTCCTTAACAACGGTTTTGGACTTTTTATGGGCTTTCACGATTTCCTGTCTTGCCTCGTCTGTCAGAATGCTGTCCCACTGGGGAAGGGTGTAGAGATAATCCGCTTTTGCTTCCAGCATGTTGAAATACAACTTTTCATAATCGATATCCAGCTCAATTTCCGAGCTTTCATCGAAGCCCTTGAAATCCGGTTCGTTTTTCAGGCTGGTGCTGATTCCGTCGAGGAACCCCATAAAGATGACCGGGTCCGCCTCGTATTTTTCGGCGAGATCCTTGAACGTTCCGACAACTTTTTTTCCGGGCTCGTCCAAGATTCCACTGTAGATTCTTTTTTCGGTGGAACTGTACTTTTCCCAGAACGCGCCGAAGGTTTCGTCGGTCTGGTTTTCAATCAGATCCTGCCATTGCTCATATAACGTCATGTTTTTTTTCCTCCAATTATCTTATTGCGACTGCTGCACAGGCAACCTTGCAGTAATATCGACTTACATTACCCTGATGATGCTGTTTACTTCGCTGGCGAATTTTGCCGAACGGATTTTGGCAAGAGCCTCATCCAGTCTTGCTCTGGTCACCTCGTGAAGGATGAAGACCAGTGGGACCTCCCTGTTTTCATTTGCATCCTTGGAAAGCTGAAGGACGGAATCTATGCCGACTCCGAAAGCGCCGAAGGTGGTGGCAATGCTGCCCAATACTCCGGGGACGTCCTTAACCGTCAGATTTACATAGTATTTGTTCTGGCCTTCCCCTACATACCGCAGTGTTTTCACTGCCTTCGACTCTGCATGATGATCAAAAGCCGAGCCCTTTGCTATAGCTTTGGCAATCTCGATCACATCGCCCATTACCGCGCTTCCGGTGGGGAGGGGGCCGGCGCCTTTTCCGTAAAACATCAGATCATCCACCGCGTTGCCGGTGACAAAAATCGCATTGAATTCATTGTTCACTGATGCAAGGGGGTGGTCTTTCGGCACAAATGCCGGCTGCACATGGCATTCAAGCTGGTTTGCCACCTTTTTCGCCGTTGCCAGCAGCTTAATCTTGTAGCCGAACCGGTCTGCCAGCTGAATATCGTTCTTTGTGATTTTGGAAATACCTGTTGTGGGGATTTCGTCTGGAGCAACCCGTATTCCGAAAACCAGCGAGATCAGAATGGACAGCTTGTTTGCCACATCGTGGCCTTCCACATCCGCTGTGGGATCGGCTTCTGCGAAGCCCTTCTCCTGTGCAACCTTCAGAACATCCTCATAATTTAGTCCGTATTCTGTCATCTGAGTCAGTATATAATTTGTTGTGCCGTTTACGATACCAAGAATCTCATCAAACTCATTGGCCAACAGCGCGGTGGTCAGGGCGTTTAGAATCGGAATGCCGCCGCCCACGCTGGCTTCGTAACGGAACATGACCTGATTTCGCTTTGCCGCATCCATAAAAGCGTCGAAGTTGGCGGCGACAGCGGCCTTATTGGCTGTTACCACATGTTTTTTGTTTTCAAGGGCTTTCAGCATGAAGCTGCTGGCGGGCTCAATACCTCCAAGTAATTCGATGACGATGTCAATCTCGGGATCGAGGAAAATATCGTCCGGATTCTGTGTAAACTGGTGGGGAGAAACCGTAATGTCCCTCTTCCGGTTTACGTCTTTTTCGAGTATTTTTGTAATCTCTATGGAAACTCCTGAGTTTGACTCGATTTGTTTTCGGTTCATCTCAAGGGTTTTATACGTTCCGGTCCCGATATTGCCAAGGCCGAGAAGACCGACTTTGATGGTTTTCATAACAACAACCTCCTGTTCTCTGTTCGTTCAAATTGAAAATACAGCCATAGGGCGGCCTTCACCGAAAACCTGACAAGGCAGCTGCGTTTTCAACGTATTTAGGTATTATAATATATAATTGTAAAATTGTCTTTAAAAAAATGCAAAAATTTATTATGATAGAAGGAAGCTAACAATAACATGAGGTGAGAGGATGACAATTCATATTGTACTGGTAGAGCCGGAAATTCCACCTAATACCGGAAACATCGCCAGGTCCTGTGCGGCGACAGGGGCCAGGCTTCATCTGGTGAAGCCCCTGGGATTTTCAACTGACGATAAAACATTGAAAAGAGCCGGACTGGATTATTGGCCATATGTGGATTTGGAAATCCATGAAAGTTTGGATGACTTTTTTACAAAATACAAAGACATGCCCATGTATCTTGCGACCACCAAAGGAATCAGAAGATATACGGATGTCACCTATGAAGAAAACGCAATGCTTTTGTTTGGCAGGGAAACAGCTGGACTTCCAAGGGATTTAATAGAGAAATACAAGGAAAGAACCATCCGGATTCCCATGAGCGGGGATACCAGACTTCGGTCGCTGAATCTTTCCAATTCGGCTAATATTGTTCTTTTTGAAGCTCTGCGGCAGCTGAATTTCCCGAATTTGGAATAAATTTTGATATATGATAAATTGGTTGGTTAAATTTTTATTAATTTCGTAAAAAATATTGGCACAAGATGATATAGTTGTGGTATAATGATGAAGAGGTTTGAGAGAACCCTTCATAATGAGGTGCATTATGAGACTGGGGTACGACCTGACAATTGAACAATCACAAAAGCTGGTGATGACACCGGAGCTGATCCAGGCTATTCAGATTCTGCAATTCAACACACAGGAACTGGAGAGCTATGTGGAAGAGCAGCTTCTTACCAATCCGATCCTGGAATTGCAATCCACTTCGCCAATGGACGGGGAAAACGAAAAATCCGGCGAAGAAATCAGAGAGGAGAAAAACGAAGGCTTTCAATCCGATAAGGAATTTGGACCGGATTACGATTCAAAGTTTGAATCCAAGGAGAACAATGATTTTGATTGGGCCGAGCATTTCAAGGAGAAGGAATATGACGATATCAGCTACAAACAGTGGGAATATGCGAAGGAGAAAAACGAGTACACCTTTGAGCAGTTCGTTTCCTCCGAAATTACACTGACGGAGCATCTGCTGTTTCAGCTCCAGTTTGCCCCCATCAAACGCAGCTGCAGGAATATTGGCAGATACATGATTGAGTCTCTGGATGAAAACGGCTATATGACCCTCAGTGTGGAGGAAATCGCCAGAGAACTGAATGTAGAACAGGACAAGGTACAGATCGTCCTAGACGCCATCCAGAGCTTTGATCCTCCTGGCGTGGGAGCAAGGAATCTTAAGGAATGCCTGCTGATTCAACTGGCCCATCAGGGGAACGACAATCCTCTCATCAGGGAGGTTGTCACCAATTATCTGGAAGACATCGCCGGGAACCGGCTTAATAATATTGCAAAGGCTCTGAACGTATCCGTCAGGGAGATCCAGGAGATCAGCGACCTGATCAAAGGCCTGGAACCGAAACCTGGCAGACAGTTCGGATCCGCTAGCGAGACGAGATACATTATCCCGGATGTCACGGTTGAGAAAGTGGATGGGGAATACATTGTTACCGTTAATGAGAGCAGCGCTCCCAAGCTGACCATCAGCCCATATTACCAGAAAATGCTGATCGAATCGGATAAGGAGTCCAATATTTCGAAATTTCTCACAGGAAGGCTTAATTCGGCACTGTGGCTTATCAAGAGCATAGAACAGAGAAAGCAAACCATCTATAATGTGGTCAGCGCTGTGGTGAAATACCAGATTGATTTTTTCGAGAAAGGCCCGAAGTATTTAAAAACCCTTACGCTCAAGCAGATTGCCGATGAGGTTGGGATTCACGAATCCACGGTCAGCCGCTCCATAAACGGCAAGTATATGCAAAGCCCCCGGGGAATCTATGAGATCAAATATTTCTTTACAAGCGGCGTCTCGGGAAACAGCGGGGAAGGAATCGCATCGGAAAGCATAAAAACCTTTATCAGGGAAATAGTAGAAAATGAGGATCCAAAAGCGCCGTTGTCAGACCAGACCATGGTGGAGATCCTTGCAGAACGCGGTATCGAAATTTCCCGAAGAACGGTGGCAAAATACAGAGATGAAATGAATCTGCCGTCTTCTTCAAAAAGGAAAAGATATTAGTATCCACATTATTAATTTATATATTAGGAGGAATCACAATGAAAACAAAAGTAGGTATTAATGGATTTGGAAGAATTGGAAGAAATGCGTTTAAAGCTGCATTTGCAAAAAACGCGGATTTTGAAATAGTTGCCATCAATGATATCACAAATCCTGCTACATTGGCTCACCTTTTAAAATATGACAGCTGCTTCGGGCATTTCGAAGGCACCGTTGAAGCAAAATCAGACGCCATCGTAGTGAACGGCAAAGAAGTAAAAATCCTTGCGGTAAGAAACCCCGAAGAGCTTCCATGGAAGGAAATGGGCGTTGAAGTTGTTCTCGAATCCACCGGACTTTTCACAAAGAAAGCCGATGCGGAAAAGCATATCAAAGCCGGAGCAAAAAAAGTCGTTATTTCCGCTCCTGCCACGGATGAAGATATCACTATCGTTATGGGAGTCAATGAGGATAAATATGATCCCCAGACACACCATATCTTATCCAACGCATCCTGCACAACCAACTGCCTTGCTCCGTTTGCCAAGGTAATCGATGAGGAATTTGGCATTGTAAGAGGATTGATGACTACGATCCATTCCTATACCAACGATCAGAGAATTCTCGACCTGCCCCACTCCGATCTGAGAAGAGCAAGAGCTGCTGCTCTTTCCATTATCCCAACGACAACAGGGGCTGCAAAAGCGGTTTCGCTTGTACTTCCGCAGCTGAAGGGAAAACTGAACGGAATGGCGATGCGTGTTCCGACTCCGGCAGTTTCCGTTGTAGATATCGTATTTGAACTGAAGAAGAACGTCACAAAGGAAGAAGTAAACGCTGCCCTGAAGAAGGCTGCAGAAGGCCCCCTGAAGGGAATACTCGGATACACTGAAGAACCGCTGGTATCCATCGATTTCAAGGAAGATCCAAGATCCTCCATCATTGACGCGCTGTCCACAATGGTTCTGGAAGACAACATGGTCAAAGTCGTTTCCTGGTATGACAACGAATGGGGTTATTCCAACAGAGCAGTTGACCTTATGGAATATGTAATCAAGAAAGGTCTGTAGAAAGATGAAAAAGACGGTTAGAGACATTGATGTAAAGGGTAAAAAAGTGATCGTGCGCTGTGATTTCAATGTTCCTCAGGATAAAGAGGGAAACATCACGGACGATATCCGCATCACCAGCGCCCTGCCTACAATCAGTTATCTGATTGAACAAGGGGCTAAGGTAATTCTCATGTCTCATCTGGGAAGACCCGACGGCGAAGCAAACATGAAGTATACCCTGAAGCCTGTAGCAGACCGGCTATCCGAGCTGCTGAGAAAAAGTGTGTTGTTCATCAGCGCTCCCGAAGTGGTCAATGAAGAAGTATCCAAGGCGGCATCAGGACTGGATGACGGCGATGTGATGCTCCTTGAAAATGTCAGATTCCGCAAGGAAGAAACCAAGAACGGCGAATCTTTCTCAAAGGAGCTGGCCGGTCTTGCGGAAATCTTCGTGAACGACGCGTTTGGAACTGCCCACAGAGCGCATTCCTCCACGGCGGGCGTGGCGGATTATCTGCCTGCGGTATCCGGTTTTCTGATCGAAAAGGAAGTGCAATTCCTCGGAAGCGCGGTAGAAACTCCGGAAAGGCCGTTTGTGGCCATCATGGGCGGCGCAAAGGTTGCGGACAAGATACTCGTGATCGAAAATCTGCTGGAAAAAGTGGATACTCTGATCATCGGCGGGGGAATGGCGTTTACCTTCTTGAAATCAAAGGGGTATGAAATAGGTAAATCCATTCTCGATGCGGAACGGATCGGTTTGGCATCGGAATTGATCAAAAAGGCGGAAGCCAAAGGCGTTAAATTTGTACTGCCGGTCGACGTGGTTGCCGGGAAAGAGTTCAGCAATGACACGGATATCCAGGTGTTCGACGCCGACAAGATCCCTGCAGATTGGATGGGCCTGGATGCCGGCCCCAAGACCATAGCTCTTTACCGTGAGGAGCTTGCAAAGGCCAAGACGGTGGTCTGGAACGGACCGGTGGGAGCCTTTGAGATGTCCAACTTTTCAACGGGAACCATGGAGGTTGCAAAAGCCCTGGCAGAAAGCAGCGCGGTGACCATTATCGGCGGAGGAGACTCTGCAGCTGCGGTTGAGCAGTTTGGGCTGGCGGATCAAATGACCCATATTTCCACCGGAGGAGGGGCATCCCTTGAGTTTCTTGAAGGCAAGGAACTGCCCGGAATTGCGGTACTGCAGAATAAATAAAAAATAAATAAATTGGGAATGAAATCAACAAGATCTTTATTTTGTTGATTTCATTGCGTAAGTTCGCCGGAAGGGCGCCGAATGCGATGTTGTAACGGCTGAGGGCGAACTGCAAGCTAGGAGGGAACAGCGATGAGAAAACCTTTTATCATGGGCAACTGGAAGATGTTTAAGACAATTAAAGAAGCAGTTGCTTTTGCCGAGGAATTTAAAAAATTATACCAATCTTCCGATGTGCAGGCTGGAGTCTGCGCACCATACACACAGCTGGCGGCGTTGAAGGAAGCGTTCAAAGGAACCGACATCAAGGTTGGAGCCCAGAATATGCACTTTGCGGAAAACGGCGCATTTACCGGAGAAATTTCTGCGGATATGCTCAACGAACTGGGTATTGAATACTGTATCATCGGTCATTCGGAACGGAGACAGTACTTCAACGAAACGGATGAAACGGTAAATAAAAAGCTTCATACTGCCTTCAAGCACAATATCATTCCGATCCTATGCGTCGGCGAAGTGCTGGAAGAGAGAGATGCCGGCAAGGAGTTTGACGTGGTGAAAAAGCAGACAGTAGGAGCATTAAAAGACCTTACTGCGGAGCAGGTTGCTGCCCTGGTCATCGCATATGAACCTGTATGGGCAATCGGTACCGGCAGAAATGCAACCCCAGAGCAGGCCAACGAAATGTGCGGCTATATTAGGAAGGTCATAGAAGAGCTTTACAGCGACGAAGTGTCGGAGAAAGTTATCATCCAGTACGGCGGCAGCGTAAAACCCAACAACGCATCCGAACTGATGAACATGGAAGAAATCGACGGAGCCCTGGTTGGAGGAGCCAGCTTGGTGCCTGCGGACTTTATCGAAATCGTTAACTTTTAAGCGCTGAAAATCTACGTGGTTTTCCAGTCGGAATTTCGCCAGCGGCGCTGCCGTTCTGGGCGGGAATAATAAGGAGGATAAGAAATGTCATATATTGAAGATGTAATTGCACGTGAGGTGCTTGACTCAAGAGGAAACCCCACCGTCGAAGTGGAGGTCTATCTGGAAGACGGGAGCATGGGAAGCGCTATCGTTCCTTCCGGCGCATCCACCGGAATCTTTGAAGCGGTCGAGCTTCGTGACGGAGACAAGGGCAGATACCTTGGAAAAGGTGTACAGAAGGCAGTTGACAATGTAAATGATATTATTGCGGAAGAAATCATCGGCATGAATATCTTCGATCAGGTGGGCATCGATAAAATGCTCATCGAATTGGACGGAACAGACAACAAGGGCAAGCTCGGAGCCAATGCGATCCTGGGCGTATCACTGGCATGTGCCCATGCCGCGGCCAACAGCCTTGGCCTCCCTCTGTTCCAGTATATTGGAGGAGTAAACGGCAAGCTGCTTCCTGTTCCGATGATGAACATTCTCAACGGCGGGCAGCATGCCGACAACAACGTTGATATTCAGGAATTCATGGTAATGCCGGTTGGCGCACCCAGCTTCAAGGAAGGGCTGAGAATGGGAGCGGAAGTTTTCCACAGCCTGAAAGCGGTGTTAAAGGGAAAAGGCATGAATACAGCTGTTGGCGACGAAGGCGGATTTGCACCGAACCTTTCCTCCAATGAAGAAGCCATCGAAGTAATTGTGGAAGCAATTAAAAAAGCCGGCTATGAACCTGGCAAGGACGTTAAGATCGCTCTGGATGTGGCTGCTTCCGGCATGTATGACGAAGCATCAAAAACCTACGATTTCGCAGGAGAGGGCGTCAAGAGAACAGTTGCTGAAATGGTGGACTACTATGATATGCTCACTTCCAAATATCCGGTCATTTCCATCGAAGACGGCCTTGCGGAAGACGACTGGGAAGGCTGGAAGCTTCTGACGGACAGACTAGGAAAGAGAGTTCAGCTGGTTGGCGACGATCTGTTTGTTACAAATACAAAGAGACTGGAAAAGGGAATATCTCTCGGTGTTGCAAACTCCATCCTGATCAAGGTAAACCAGATCGGTACTCTGACCGAAACTCTGGACGCCATTGAAATGGCAAAGAAAGCCGGCTATACCGCAATCGTGTCCCATCGTTCCGGCGAATCGGAGGATGTTACCATAGCAGACATCGTTGTGGGGATCAATGCGGGACAAATCAAAACTGGTGCTCCTTCCAGAACGGACCGCGTAGCAAAATACAATCAGCTCCTTCGTCTTGAGGAAATTCTGGACACCTCCGCCCAGTATGCAGGAAACAGCGCTTTTTACAATTTGAAATAAATCGTTGTAAAAAAGTCAATAATATGATACAATACATCCGTTAATCTTGTATAGGAGGTGCAGAAGTGCAAATATTTCTGATGATTATTCTTGCCATCGCCAGCCTTGTGCTCATCGCAAGCATCCTGCTGCAGAGCGGAAACAGTGCCGGACTTTCAGGATCCATCGGTGGCGGAGCGGAACAGTTGTTTGGTAAAAAGAAGAGCAAAGGCTACGAAGTGATTCTGAGCAAGGTCAGTGTAGTCGGCGCGGTTTTGTTTATCGTATGCTCACTGGCTCTTACGGCGATCGAATAATCGGAAACAATTCAATAATATTTTTGTTTAAATTTAAGAGGTGCCTTTGCGCCTCTTAATGTTGTATTTGAGGAGTCGCAAACGTTATACTAAATTTAAGCGACAAAGGAGGAGGAGCACAAAAAATGAATGTATTGGCTTACCTGGCGCCAGCTTCAGCTATTATTGCATTAATCTTCGCGTACAGCCTGTCCGCATGGATTGGCAAGATGGATGAAGGCACTGACCGAATGAAGGAGATATCCGGTTTTATCAGAGTCGGCGCCATGGCTTTTCTCAAACGGGAGTATCAATCGATGCTCGTTGTTATTCTGGTTCTTTTTCTGGCAATTGGATTTGCTATTAACTGGATCACTGCTGTACTTTATGTAATCGGAGCGCTTTTCTCGGTTCTTGCTGGTTTCTTCGGAATGAAAGTTGCGACAAAAGGCAATGTGAGAACAGCAAACGCAGCCATGACCGGCGGAATGAGCCAGGCTCTTAAGGTTGCTTTCCGGAGCGGCGCTGTAATGGGCTTGTGCGTTGCAGGTCTTGGTCTCCTCGGCGTCGGAGGCATTTTTGTGATTTTGGGGGTGAAATCCGCTTCGGTCATAACCGGTTTCGGATTGGGCGCATCTTCCATGGCTCTGTTCGGAAGAGTTGGAGGCGGAATCTACACAAAGGCTGCCGATGTGGGCGCTGATCTAGTCGGAAAGGTTGAATCCGGCATTCCGGAGGATGATCCGAGGAATCCCGCGGTAATTGCCGACAATGTAGGCGACAATGTGGGCGATGTTGCCGGAATGGGTTCCGACCTGTTTGAATCCTATGTAGGATCCATCATCTCAGCCATAACTCTGGCAGTTATTACAAAGTCCATTGAACCTGCGGTGGGTTATCCTTTTGACCTTCCGGCTTTACAGGGTGCAGTTTTCCCGCTTCTCTTATCTGCGGTGGGAATTATCGCATCCATTATCGGGATCATGTTCGTGAGAGGCAAAGGAGACAATCCTGCCACGTCCCTGAATGCCGGAACTTATGTTAGTGGAATCATTGTAGTTCTTTTCTCTTTTATCTTAAGCTATGCCTTCTTCGGCAATCTCAACTGCGCAATCGCAGTGGTGGCAGGTCTGATTGTAGGAGTCGCAATCGGCAAATTAACCGAAATCTATACTTCCGGCGATTATAAACATGTTAAGAAAATTGCAGAGCAATCTCTGACCGGACATGCTACAACCATTATAAGCGGATTCGGCGTGGGATTGCTGTCTACTGTGTGGCCTATCGTTATGATTGTGGTCGGAATCGTGGTTGCCAATGCTTTTGCAGGCCTTTACGGCATCGCTTTGGCTGCTGTCGGTATGCTTTCCACTACGGGTATGGTGGTAGCGGTTGACGCATATGGACCGGTTTCTGACAATGCAGGAGGAATCGCCGAGATGTCCAAGCTTCCCAAGGAAGTCAGGGCCATCACCGACAAATTGGATGCAGTCGGGAACACCACCGCCGCAA
Organism: Bacillota bacterium; assembly: GCA_023415235.1. GTDB lineage: Bacteria > Bacillota > Clostridia > Peptostreptococcales > Anaerovoracaceae > Anoxybacterium. Next base: position 75,198 of record JAEZLP010000034.1, on the reverse strand, counting down.
TCGGCAAAGGCTTTGCCATCGGATCTGCCGCATTGACCGCACTGGCGCTCTTTGCTTCCTATTCTCAGGTGGTTGGATTAAAAACGATCAGCCTGCTGGATCCAATGGTAATCGGAGGTCTGTTCCTGGGATCTATGCTGCCGTTCTTATTCTCAGCTCTGACGATGAATTCCGTTGGAAAAGCAGCTCATCAGATGATTGAGGAGGTTAGAAGACAGTTCCGCAGCGATGCCGGGATTATGGCCGGCACCTCAAAGCCGGATTACGCCAAATGTGTTGATATCAGCACAAAAGCCGCTCTGAAAGAAATGATCGCGCCGGGTCTGCTGGCAATCCTGTCACCATTGGCTGTCGGGCTGATCATGGGGACGGAAGCGCTGGGCGGGATGCTGGCAGGAGCGCTTTCATCGGGCGTCCTGGTGGCAATTATGATGGCCAATGCTGGCGGCGCTTGGGACAATGCTAAGAAATATATTGAAGAAGGAAATTATGGTGGAAAGGGCAGTGAGGCTCATAAGGCCGCGGTTGTCGGAGATACTGTTGGTGATCCCTTTAAGGATACTTCCGGTCCGTCAATTAATATTCTGATCAAACTGATGACCATCGTTGCTGTGGTATTTGCGCCGTTCTTCCTTGCAGTTGGGAGTTTCTTCTAGGACAGGCTTTTATCAAGCTAGCAACAAAGGCTCAAGCCCCTGATTTCAGGGGCTTTTTTATTGAGACCGAGAAGTGTTGATAAAGATTGTTTATTTTTTTAGAGAAGCGCCCAACCCGATTGTCGGAAAAAATTTTTTGTGGCGAGCAAACAAGAAAAAATTCGGTTTTGTATATTTTCATCACAATTTATTGCGGTTTTTATTTGACAAACAGCCCTTGAAATACTATAATGTGGGGTATATTAGTATGTGCATTTTTTGTGCAATTATTAATAGTCAGAAATTATTTTTTAGCTATTGAACAAAAAGGAGGTTGTTATCTTGAAAAGAGCGAGTTGGAACTCGAAAGTAGGCTTCTTGTTAGCCGCAATCGGTTCAGCAGTCGGACTTGGAAACATTTGGCGTTTCCCCTATACCGCTGTTGAAAATGGCGGAGGAGCATTTTTAGTACCTTATTTTTTCGCAATTATTACTGCAGGTATTCCTATTCTTATTCTGGAGTATACTATTGGTAAGACCTATAGAGGAGGCGCTCCGGTGGCACTGGCCCGCTTGAACAAAAAGTTTGAGTGGCTTGGCTGGTTCCAGGTTATGGTAGCCTTTACGATTACCGTCTACTATGTAGCGGTCATTGTCTGGGTTGTCAGCTATATCGGCTTTGCCGGTACCCAGGCATGGGGAGAAGATCCTACCGGCTTCTTCCTGGAGTATCTCGGAATATCCTCCAGCGCCCTTGACCTGGGTGGAATTCAGGGGAACTTAATGGCTCCGTTCCTGGCCGTCTGGATTTTAACCGCCATCATTATGTACAGAGGCATCAGCAAGGGTATCGAACTGGCTTGTAAAATTGCTTTACCGGCATTGCTGGTATTGACAGCAATCCTTGTGATCAGAGGCATCACCCTGCCCGGCGCCGTGGACGGCATCAACTACCTGTTTGAGCCAAAATGGGATCGGATTATGGATTCCAGCGTATGGGTTGCTGCTTACGGTCAGGTATTCTTCAGCTTGAGTATTGCTTTTGCTATTATGATCGCTTACTCCAGCTACCTGCCAAAGGACACGGACGTCGTAAACAGTGCCTTTATCACTGCGACAGCAAACCATGGTTTCGAACTGTTTGCCGGTATTGGCGTATTCAGCATCCTGGGTTACATGGCCTTCTCACAGGGTGTTGCTGTTGAAGAAGTTGCAGCGGGCGGCGTTGGTCTGGCATTTATGGTCTTCCCGGCGGCAATCAGCACACTGCCGGCGATGAACGGATTTATCGGAATCTGCTTCTTCGGCGCATTGTTCTTTGCCGGCTTTACCTCACTGATCTCGATCATTCAGGCTGTTATTTCCGGTATAGAAGATAAGTTTGAAATGACCCATATCAAAGCTACCACAATTGTCATGATTCCTGCCTTCCTGATCAGCGTCCTGTTTATCACAGGCGCAGGGCTGAACATATTGGATATCGTCGATGCCTTCATCAACAACATCGGCGTAGCAGGCGCAGGATTGATCGAAGTATTCCTGATCGGCTGGTTCTTCAATCTGGAGACAATCCGGAAGGAAGCAAACGAGTTTTCCAATTTCAGCATTGGGAAGTGGTGGATTTATGCCCTGAAAATCATAACTGTTGTGGTGCTTGGCTTCATGGTTATTTCCAATACCATCGGTTACATCAGAAACGGATACGGCGGCTATGCCGGCATTGACATCGCTGTCTTTGGCTGGGGCTGTATCCTGCTTTGCATCGTCGTAGCGATCATTCTCACTGCGATGAAGGGCAAGGAAGGCTATGCCGATCTGTCCAAGCATAAGGAGGTTGAATAAAAATGACTACCGGAGCTATTATTATGATGATTATCGGATGCGGAGGCCTTTGGGGCGGATGCGTCGTTGCGACTTCCATCGCATTGAAGCACAGCAAGAAAGATGCATAATCTGAAAATCTGACACTTAAAAAAGGCGGTTTGCAAAAACCGCCTTTTTGTATCCATTCTGCAGGACGGCGCTTCAGCGTCGCGCTCCGAAATGAATGTTGAAAAAAACATTGAATGTTACAGGAAGGTATGAAAAAAGTACTTTCCTTTTTTTATCTTGCGTAAAAAAATTGAATTCGTAAATAATAAAACCGAGAAAGAGAGGAGATGAAAGAATGAAAAACAGGAAAATTTTTCTGATGCTTTTATTGGTTTTAGCTCTCGTGGTCTTCACCGCAACAGCCTGCAGCACCAATGATACTCCAAATGTACCCAACACCACGGATAACGGCAACGGAGGCAATGGCGCCGGCAATGGCGGAGGAACCGGCGGCGGCACTGGCGCCGGCAATGGCGGAGGAACCGGCGGCGGCAACGGCGGCACGGGAACTGGTTTAGGAACCGGTGGCGGTATTACCGACAACACAAATCAATAACTGCCCTAAGAGCACAAAGGTAATATCGCCTTTGTGCTCATTTCAATTTTTGTCATGCGGTTTTCAGCTTGTTTGCTATGGCCGGATTGTGGTAATATATTCTAACACATGGCGTAAAATATTCGCCTGCGAAACAGATTGTTATAAGGAAAGGTAATCAAGATAGATTTCATGGTGTTAATATGAATGTGAGTACTGAAATAATCACAACAAAATTGAAAGGAAAAAAAAGGAAGGAAGTATATGTAACCGGTATTCTTTCCAAGCACAAAAAGGGTTTTGGATTTGTAATTCCCGAGAACGGAGAAGGCGGGGATATTTTTATTTCGCCAAACAGCATTAATGGGGCTATGAATGGAGACACCGTATCCGTCCGATTGCTTCCTCCCGATGAAACCAATCGTTCCAGAGAAGGTGTGATCCATCGGATACTGCAGCGGGCGGCTGTGGAGATTGTAGGCACTTTTGAGAAGAGCAAGCGATTCGGTTTTGTAGTTCCCGATGATAGAAGATTCAATGATGATATCTTCGTTCTCAAGAAGGACTTCAACGATGCCCGTACCGGCGACAAGGTGGTCGTTAAAATTACCAAGTATCCGGATAAAGGAAACAGTGCGGAAGGAAAAGTGGAAGAGATTATCAGCCGCCGCGGCGAAGTCGGCGGCGATATCAAAGCCCTGATCAGACAGTACAATTTAAAGCAGGAATTTTCGGAAAAGGTTGAGGCGGAGGCAAAGAAAATCCCCCTTAAAATACCGGAGGAAGAGACCAGAAAGAGGGTCGATCTAAGGGACAAGACCATTATTACCATGGACGGAGCCGATGCGAAGGATCTTGATGATGCAGTTTCAGTGGAAAAGCTGCCCAACGGAAATTATCGTTTGGGAGTTCATATTGCGGACGTAAGTCATTACGTGACGGACAGCAGCCAGTTGGACAAGGAAGCATTGAAACGCGGAAACAGCGTTTACCTCATCGATCAGGTAATCCCCATGCTGCCTAAAATTCTTTCCAACGGCATATGCAGTTTAAATCCCGGCGTCGACAGGCTTACCCTGAGTGTCAGCATGGAAATCGACGGGAAAGGGAAGGTAATAAATCATGAAATCTACGAAAGCGTCATCCATTCCAAGGCCAGGATAGTTTACGGCGATGTTTCCGATATGCTGGAAAAGAAGGATGAGTCGCTGATCGAAAAATACAGAGCCATATACCCGGATATACTGCTGATGGACGAGCTGGCCGGGATTCTCAGAAAAGCAAGAGATGTGAGGGGCAGCTTGGATTTTGACTTTGATGAGGCCTATATTAAGCTGAACGATCAGGGAATACCCATCAGTGTGGAAACTGCGGAGAGAAGGGTGGCAAACAGAATTATTGAAGAATTCATGCTGATCGCCAACGAAACTGTGGCAGAGCATTTCTACTGGCTGGATGTGCCTTTCGTTTATCGTGTTCATGAATCCCCATCCCTGGAGAAGATTGAAGAATTCAAAAGGTTTATCAGGAGCTTTGGCCTGATGCTGAAGGGGAACCCGGAAAACATCCATCCGAAGGCGCTGAACGAGATCATTAAAAGCGTGGAGGGAAAGCCGGAGGAGCATGTGGTCAATACAGTGATGCTTCGTTCCATGAAAAAGGCGTTTTACGGAACAGAATGCGAAGGGCACTTTGGCTTGGGAGTGAAATATTACTGTCATTTCACATCCCCGATCCGAAGATACCCGGACCTGATCATACACCGGATTATAAAGGAAGCCATTCACGGAGGGCTGGATGTAAAAAGAACCAGAGCATTGAAGCGAAAAACGGACAGGGCCGCCGAGATCTCATCGGCTACGGAACGACAGGCCCAGGAGCTGGAGCGCGAGGTTGAAAAGCTGAAAAAGGCCGAATATATGACGTATCATGTGGGAGAAACCTATGACGGAATTATTAGCGGAGTTGCCAGCTTTGGCTTCTTTGTCGAAATAGAAAACACCATAGAGGGAATGGTAAGGGTGGATTATCTCAATGACGATTATTACGATTATGAAGCGGGCAAATACAGACTGATCGGAAGAAGGACAAATAAGATCTATGCTTTGGGCGACAAGGTGACGATCAAGGTTCATTCGGTGGATCTGCAGGAAAGAGAGATCAACTTTACTGTTGCGGAATAAAAAATTAATCTGAGCGGGAATTCCGTTCAGATTAATTTTATGTCATATCAATTTTCAGCTTAATGTGCTCTGCTTTGAAATTGCCGATAACGCGTCACCAGCTTCATCGACATAAATCTGCTTTCTGGCGATATCCGCCATGGCCAGCATTCCGACAATCTGATTGTTCTCAATTACAGGAAGTCTCCTGACCTGGTATTTCGCCATTAACAGAGCAGCCTGATGGGTGTCCATGTTGGGATCCGCCGCTACCAGATTCTTCGTCATGATTTCTTTTGCGGTTTTCGGTTGGTTGTCATTGGATACCGAACGGATTACGATATCGCGGTCGGTGATAATTCCCAATGCTTCTCCCCGGTCATTGCAAACCGGAACGGAACCGATATTTTCCTGTTTCATCTGTCTTGCAACCTGCTCAATGGAAGTTTCCGGTTTCACGCAGGTTACAGAAGTGGCCATTAAATCTTTTACTCGCATAGACGCCTCCTTAAATAAAAAAAGGTGAAATCCTCCCTTTTAGATTTACCCTTTTTTATAAATTTATACGATGAAAAGATTCGTTCGCATTAATAAAACCGAAGAAAAGCGACTATCTCGCTTTCCAGAAGGATGGAGAGACCAGCATAATGATGGTAAACAGCTCCAGCCTTCCCGCGATCATCAATAATGAAAGGTATAACCGGGTGGGAAGCGTAAATATGCCAAAGTTGCCATTCGGTCCGAGAAGCCCCATTCCCAGTCCCGTATTGGAAAGGGAGCTGGCGGTTGCGCTGAAAACGGTTAAAAGATCATGGCCTTCCAGAGAAACCAGCAAGCAGCTGATTATATAAACTGTAAAATACATAAACGTAAAGGAAGTGACCTTGGATACGGTTTCCGCGGAAATCGTCCGATTGCCGATTTTTACAGGGATTACTGCGTTTGGATGAAGCCGCTTGTACATACCCCTGACGATCAGCTTGAATATGATCATGACTCGGATGACTTTAATGGATCCGCAGGTGGATGCGGAGCAGCCGCCCACCAGCATGAGGCAAAAAAGCAGCATCTGGCTGAAGGAAGGCCATAGGGTATAATCGGCGATGGCAAATCCCGAGGTGGACATGAAGGCGGTTGCCTGAAACAGGGAGTTTCTCGCCGAAAGATTCAAATCATAGGTCCCGGAAAGCCATAGGTTCAGTAAAATAAGTAAGCTTGACGCTGCCAGGATCGAAAGGAAAACCCTCAATTCATTGTCCTTCAGAAATTCTCTCCATTTTCCTCTCAGAAGCAGATTGTAAAGCGCAAAGTTGATGGAAGCCACTACGCTGAAGAAAATGAGTACAAATTCAATATAAAAGCTGTCAAAATGTGATACCCCGTCATTGTAGCTGGAGAGGCCGCCTGTCCCGATGCTGCTGAAGGTATGGATGAGGGAATCAAAAAGATTCATGCCGCCTAGCATCAGCAGCACCACTTCGATGAGAGTGAAGGAGATATAGATCGTATAAAGCTTTCGGGCAGAGTCGGAAATTTTCGTCGATATCTTTTCCACGGTGGGTCCCGGCGCTTCCGCGCTTGCGATTCTGAGCCCGCCGATTCCCAATGCCGGGAGGAGCGATATTGCCAGGATCAGAATCCCCATAGCGCCGAGCCAATGACTGAAGGACCTCCAGAACTGGATGGCCTTCGGCATCAGGGAAAAGTCTTCAATAATGGAAGCTCCTGTTGTGGTAAAGCCGGAAACGGATTCAAAATAGGCGTCCAGATAATTCGGGATAACACCGGAAAACAAGTAGGGGAAGGCGCCGAATGCGGAAGCTACAAACCAGCATACGCCCGCAATCAGATAGCCGTCCCGGATACGGAGATTGGTGGAATCTGTTTTCACGAAGGCGAGGATCAATAGTCCCGGCGTCAGGGAAACCCCCATAGACTTCAGAAATGCAAAGATAAGTTCATTTTCCCCATATACAAATGCAACCAGAAGCGGCATGATCATAGCGATTCCGATGATGAGGGAAATAAATCCAATGACCCTTATAATTGTTTTATAGTTAAATGACATGGCGCTCACCTCACCGGTCAGGATTCCAGAAGTGTCTGGTAAAAAGCAGTATAATTGTAAATAATTCCAAACGGCCGATCAGCATAAGCATTGCCAGAAGAAATGTGGAGGCATCCGAAAACAGGCTGTAATTCAGCATTGGACCAACCAGATTGAAGCCTGGCCCCACATTTCCGAGACTTGCTGCCACCGCGCTGGCCGTAGTGATCAGATCATGGTTTTCCAAAGAAAGCAGCAGTGTGCCGGTAAAGAAAATCACGCAGTATAAAAATACGAAGTTGGCCACGGCAGATATCGTATCCGCCGGGATAGGCTTGTCATTTACCTTTATGGCTATGACCGCTCTCGGGTGAAGCCGCACGGTGAGACCTCTTTTCAGGAGTTTAAGCAGCAACAGAATCCGAATTACCTTGATTCCGCCGGCTGTTGAGGCAGAACAGCCTCCAATGAACATCAGGACAAACAGGATCATTTTACTGAAGCTTGGCCAAAGGTCAAAATCCGCCGAAGCAAAGCCGGTGGTCGTCATGATGGAAGAGCTCTGAAAGAAAGAAAATCTCAGGGACTGTCCGATGGAATCATAATGACCGCCGGTCCAAAGATTTAAAGCGATCAGGAGTACGGCAGAACCGAAAATAAGGAGGTAGATTCTCAGTTCGCTGTCTGAGAAAAACTCCCGCCAATTCCCTCTGAGAACATAATAATACAGAGTGAAATTTGTCCCTGCAAGAATCATAAAAATCCCGATCACGATTTCAAAATAGGGGTTATCGTAATACATGATACTCGTATTTTTATCGGAGAAACCGCCGGTACCCACAGTGCCGAAGGCATGGATCAGAGAATCAAAAAGACCCATACCGCCCAGCAGGAGCAGTACAATCTGAAGGACGGTCATGCCGATATAGATCATGTATAGAATTTTCGCGCTTTCCGTCAGCTTCGGCGTAAGCTTTCCGAAGGTTGGGCCAGTTGTTTCCGCCCTTGCGACCTTCTGCCCGCCGATCCCCAGCATCGGCAGCAGGGCTATGGCAAAGACGACGATTCCCATACCTCCGATCCAGTGGGTAAAGGACCGCCAGAACAGCAGCCCCCGGGGAAGCACCTCCACATCGGTGAGGATTGAGCTTCCTGTTGTGGTCAATCCTGAAACGGTCTCAAAAAAAGCGTCGATAAAATTAGGAATGGAACCGGAAATCACATAAGGCAACGCGCCGAAAACCGAACCCAGCGTCCAACAGAGCGCTACAATAACAAAACCGTCCCTGATTCTGAGAAGAGTGTAGTCTGCCTTGACCAATACAGTGATCAGGCCTCCTGCTGCCAGCATGGGGACGATCGTATAAAGAAACGCGCGCATCGCCGCCTCTTCCTTGTACAGGAGTGAAACTAGAAGCGAGGGAAGCATGAAGCCTGCCAGGAGGAGGAGGATAATGCCGCTTAACTTTATGATTACTTTGTAATTGAGTACCATAATCGGGATGACACCTCTATTTGAAAAAGCCTGTTTTGCCAAAGGTGATATACTTTTCAAGCTCAGGTACCTCGGAAAGCAGACTGATGATAATAACCCTGTCGTTCTTCAGGATTTCCGTATCCTCGTCGGGAACGATCACATCCGCGCCCCGATGGATGGCGGCGATCATGATTCCCTCGGGAAGATCCAGATGGCCAATTGGCTTATTGACAAGCCGCATATGGTCGTCGGCGATGATTTCGATCATTTCCGCCTGCCCCTGAATCAGCTGGGAAGAGATGACACGTTTGGAGCCCTGGATAAACCGCAGAATGTTGCTCACAGTCATATCCAGAGGATTCAGCGCCATGTCGATCCCCATTCTTTCGATCAGGGAACCGTAGCTTTCCCTGCTGACCTTGGCAATGACGTCTTCCACTCCGTGCTGTTTTGCCATGAGGGCAAGCAGCAGATTGTCCTCGTCAAAGCCTGTCACTGTGACGACTGCGTCCATTTCATCGATATTTTCTTCCTCCAGCAGCGTCATGTCCGTGGCGTCTCCGTGAAGCACCAGAACATCGTCAAGATGGTTGGAAAGATACTGACAGCGGGCCTTGTCCTTTTCAATAAGCTTTACCGAAGCCCCAAATTCCGCCAGTTTCTGAGAGAGATACAAGCCTGTTTTCCCTCCGCCCAGAATCATCACCTTCTGCAGGTTGTTATATTTTCCTTTTTCGTGAACATGGGAATTCAAACGCATAATAGGGGTCTTGTCGCCAACGACATAAAGATAGTCATCCTCCAGGATTTCCGTATTCTTATTGGGGATGATGACCTTGCCGTTTCTGGACAATGAAACCACATGCATGTTTCCAAGAGACTCATTTACGAAGTTCACCGTTCTACCGATGATTTCCTTCATTTTGTCCGTATTGAATTCAATAAGAGCAATTCTTCCGCTGGAGAAGATCCCATTGCTCAGGGTATATTTTTCCACCAGGTATTTATAGATCTCCAAGGTAATCGCAAAATCCGGATTGACAACATAGTCGATCTCCATGTTTTCCTTGATGAAATCGATCTGATTCATATGCTCCGGATCACGGACCCGGGCGATGACTTTATTGCAGCCCAGCTTTTTCGCAAAGGAGCAGATTACGATGTTTTTCTCGTCAGAATTGGTTGCGCTGATCAGATAATCGTATGCATCGATTCCGATGCTTTCCAATAGACTGATTTGCTTTGCGTTTCCCGTAACGGTGAGCAGATCCATCTGGGAGCTTAATTTTTGCAGAAGCCCTTCATTTTTGTCTATGATCGTTATGGAGTGATCTCCGCCAAGCAACGCTTCCGCGACTTTAATCCCCAGCTTTCCTGCGCCGGCGATCGCTATTTTCATTTTTTGACCTTCTTTCTAAACTGATTCCAGCGGTGTAATAAACACTATTTTACCACTATTTTATGTGAAAGCAATATCTATTTGTTATTTCGGCAACCATAGGCTAAAATATAATAAAAGAATGTAGAAAACGAGGGTTGACAAATGAAAATCAAAAGAATCATCGGAGGAAATCTGGAAAGCAACGGTTATGTGATCTATGACAAGGAACAGGGAGAATGCTTTATCATCGATCCGGGCTACAACGGAGAAAGGTTTGTGAAGCTTTTGGAGGAACTGGGCCTTCGACTCAAGGGAATCCTGCTCACCCACCACCATTACGATCACGTGGGCGGCGTGGATAGAATAAAGGCTATGACCGGCTGTCCGGTTTATATACACAGAGAAGACGGAGACATATATAAAAAGCAGGCGGACGTACTATTGGAGCATGGCGACAAGCTTATGCTGGGCGACGAAGAAATCGTCGTGATACACACGCCCGGACACACCAGGGGGAGCGTCTGTTATTATTCCGAGCAAAGCAAGCTGGCCTTTACCGGCGATACGATCTTCAACGTGGATCTGGGCAGAACCGATCTGGCGGACGGATCGCCCTATGATATGGAACATTCCATCAGGGATATCATCGATCGCTGGAGCAGCGAGATAACCATCTATCCCGGCCACGGAGATTCCTGCACAATGAAGTATGTCAGGAAAAACAACCGGGAGTTTCTGGACATTGTTGAGAAATAAGGGAAACCCGGCAGTCGCAGAGCCACTAGAAAACAGGTAAAAGTTGCGGAGTAAATTTCCGCAGCTTTTTTCTTTTTTTGAATGCTGTAAAATCATTATTTTTTTACAGGGAAAGAGGAAGTCGGCCTCTTCTGACAAATGGAATAAATTGACATTCATAAATAAAAATGGTATATATTAGATATGCGTGGTTAAAGCCAGGGTGCAATGCCGCTGTTGTCGATCCGTTTGATCGGAGAAAGGTATGGCGAATGAAGGATATCAAGCTGGGAAGCCAGGGTGAGAGCCTGGCGGAAAAATATCTGAAAAAGAAGGGCTATCTCATGATCGAACGAAATTTCCGCTGTAAATACGGGGAAATCGATATCATTGCAATGGATGGACCAACCCTTGTGTTTGTCGAAGTAAAAACCAGAAGAAGCCTACGCTACGGCTTGCCCTGTGAAGCGGTGAATGATGCCAAAATCAGACACCTGAAAAGAATGGTTTCCTATTATATGACAGTCTGCGGCATGGAGAACCGTGATGCAAGGATCGATGTCATTGAAATTCTGATGGAAGCAGAGTGTCCCTATTTGCGTCATATTGAAAATATTACAGGATAAGAGGATAGAAATATGTATTCACAGATATTGAGCGGAACACTTTACGGTCTGGCTTCGGACAGAGTCATCGTGGAGACGGACTTATCCCCGGGACTTCCGGCTTTCAATGTGGTCGGGCTGCCCGATGCCACCGTCCGGGAGTCAAAAGAGAGAATACGGGCTGCTATCGTAAACTCCAAATTCAAATTTCCGGCAAAAAGGATCACCATCAACCTGGTGCCGGCTGGAACGAGGAAGGAAGGAACCCATTTTGACCTGCCCATTGCAGTGGGGATCATGACCTCTACGGGCTTGATCAGGGGAGACAGGGCACAGGAATACGCCTTCCTCGGTGAATTGTCGCTGGACGGAAGCATAAAACCGATCCGTGGTGTACTGCCCCTCGTGATCGGCCTTCGGAATCATGGAATTCAAAAGGTGATTCTCCCTAAAACCAACGCGGAGGAGGCATCCGCCATCGATGATATGCTGCTTTACCCGGTGGAAAGCTTGAAAGAGATTGCTGCGTTCTTTGAAGGCGATTATGAAATCCAACCTTTTGTGAAGCGGGTCAAAGAACGGGAAGCAATCCGGAAAGAACCTGATTTTTGCGACGTTGCGGGACAGGAATCGGTGAAAAGAGCCCTGCAGATTGCAGCGGCCGCCTCCCATAATGCGCTTCTCATCGGACCGCCCGGAGCGGGGAAAACCATGATGGCAAGGCGAATGGCCGGGATTCTTCCGGCGATGACCTATGAGGAAAGGCTGGAAGTGACTAAAATATACAGTGTTGCCGGTGAGCTGCCCCCTGACCGCCCCATGATTACAGCAAGGCCGTTTCGTTCTCCCCATCACACCATATCGGCTGCCGCCTTGGTAGGCGGAGGCGGAAATCCGAAGCCGGGAGAGGTTTCGCTGGCTCACTACGGCGTTCTGTTCCTGGACGAATTGCCGGAATTCAACCGTTACGTGCTTGAAATGCTCAGACAGCCGCTGGAGGATGAACGGGTCACGATCACAAGGGTCAAAGGCTGCGCCACATTTCCTTCCAAGTTTTTACTGCTGGCATCCATGAACCCCTGTCCCTGCGGGTATTACGGAGATCCCACCCATGAATGCACCTGCAGTCCCTATCAAATCCGAAGCTATCTGTCAAAAATCTCAGGACCTTTACTTGATCGGATCGACATGCATCTTGAGATTATGCCGGTGAAATACAGGGAGCTTGCGGGGATGGAAGAGGGGGACACGGATGTTCCCCCACGCCCTGTACGGAATTCGGAGCTCATGCGCCAGGAGGTGGAAGCGGCGAGATTGATTCAGCTGGAGCGATATAAAAAGGAAGAAATCTCATACAATTCCCAGCTGACTCCCGGACTGATGAAAAATTACTGCCCGTTGGACAAGGAAACAAAAGGCCTGATGGAAGCCGCTTATCACCAGCTGTCACTCAGCGCAAGGGCTCATGATAAAATTATTAAAATGGGAAGAACCATTGCGGATATGGAGGGCGCCGATCAAATCAAGGTCAAGCATATTGCAGAAGCGATCCAGTACAGGAGCCTGGACAAAATGTATCGGGGGCTGTGAAAAGGATGAGTATAAGATATAACCCAATCAAAACGGAAGGGATCGGTGAAGTGAAAATAGGAGACCCGGACTATCCCGAGCTGCTGAACTACATCGAAAATCCGCCGGAAAAGCTGTTTTACGCTGGAGATATCAGCCTGGCCAGCAAGCCGGCTGTTGCTGTAGTCGGCGCAAGGAAAGCCACGTCCTACGGGAAATGGGCCTCATACGGATTTGCACGGAAACTGTCCGAATACGAAGTTGTCGTGGTCAGCGGGCTGGCTTATGGCATCGACTCTTATGCCCACAGGGGAGCGGTGGAAAACCGTGGAAAGACCATAGCCGTTCTAGGCTGCGGCGTTGATATCTGTTATCCAGATTCCAACAAAGGCCTCAGGGAAGATATATTAAAGGAAGGCTTGCTTCTTTCCGAATACGAGCCCGGCACTCCTCCTCTTCCTTATCGGTTCCCCGCGCGAAACCGGATTATCAGTGGCCTTTGCATCGGAACCATCATTGTGGAAGCCGGACTATCAAGCGGTTCGCTGATCACCGCCGAATGTGCGGCGGAACAAGGAAGGAATATTTACGCTTTGCCAGGGAATATAAATAGTATGTACAGTTTCGGCACCAACAAGCTGATCAAAGACGGCGCAACGCCGCTGATCGTGTTTGACGACATTATTGACGAGCTGGGAATGAAAAGAAAGTCTCCTTCTTTCATCCTGAAATCGGAGCTTGGAAAGGACGAAAAGATAATTTATGATTTGATTCTTGAGTCAGGAGAAACGACCACCGACGCCATATGCAAAGCTGCCGGCAAACTCCCCTCGGAAGTGAATGCGATGATAACGATTTTAGAGATGAAGGGTCTGCTGCAGACAGCTTTGGGAAAAATTTTTATTGCAAAATAAAAATTTTGTGCATATAATCTGTTCTTGTAATAGTAAACACATTAAAAGGAGGCTTAAAATGGCCGATAAAAATCTTGTAATCGTGGAATCTCCATCGAAAGCGAAGACCATTGGCAAGTTCCTGGGAAGCAAATACAAGGTGGTCGCATCGGTCGGCCACATAAGGGATCTACCGAAAAGCAAGCTGGGAATCAATATTGAAAACAACTTTGAACCTGAATATATATCCATAAGAGGAAAAGGCGATGTAATCAAAGCAATGAAAAAGGAAGCAAAGGACGCGGGCAAAGTCTATCTCGCAACCGACCCCGACCGCGAAGGCGAGGCAATTTCCTGGCACATTGCTTATTTGCTTGGAATCGATGAAAATGAGCCCTGCAGGATTGTATTCAACGAAATTACCAAGAATGCCATCCAAAATGCTGTGAAGCATCCGAGAGCAATTGATAAAAAGCTGGTGGATGCCCAGCAGGCCAGACGCGTGCTGGACCGGCTGGTGGGCTACAAGATCAGCCCCCTTCTCTGGCGAAAGATCAGAAGAGGCTTGAGCGCCGGCCGCGTTCAATCGGCAGCGCTTAAAATCATATGCGACAGGGAGAAGGCCATCCTGGACTTTGTCCCGAAGGAATACTGGAATATTACCGCTATCCTGCAGAACGCAGCAAAAGGAAAGGAAAAACAGAAGCCATTTCCCGCCAAACTGACTGAGTATCAGGGAAAGAAGCTGCCTGTGTCTTCCAAGGCGGAGGCAGACAAAGTGTTGTCCGCGCTGGATCCAAAGGGGTATGTGATTCAGAAGATTGAGGAAAAGGAAAGAATTAAAAAGCCGAACCCTCCCTTCACCACAAGCAGTCTGCAGCAGGAGGCTTCCAACAAGCTGGGCTATTATACGAAAAAAACAATGCTCATTGCTCAGCAGCTCTATGAAGGAATCGAAATCAAGGGCTACGGAACTGTGGGTCTGGTTACCTATATCCGTACCGACTCCGTCAGAATATCCGATGAGGCACAACAGGCGGTTACCGAATATATTAAAAATAGTTTTTCAGCTTCCTATCTGGGAAACAACGTCTATTCCAACAAGAAGAAGGATGTGCAGGATGCCCATGAAGCGATCCGTCCCAGTGATGTAACGCTGCACCCTGATGAAATCAAGGATTCTCTGACCAAGGATCAGTATAATCTTTACCGTCTGATTTGGTCCCGTTTCGTTGCCAGCAGAATGGCCCCCGCAGTTTATGACAGCATCAGCGCGGAGATCGTCAACGGGGAATACACCTTTAGGGCCACCGGTTCCAAATTGAAATTTGACGGTTATCTGAAAATATATAATAATATTAATGAAGAGGATGAGGAAAAAATGCTTCCTCATATCCAGGAGGGGGACCGCCCCAATCAGACGGACATTCTCAGCGAGCAGAATTTTACCCAGCCGCCTTCCCGTTACAGCGAAGCAACACTGGTAAAAGAGCTTGAAGACAAGGATATCGGCAGGCCGAGCACCTATGCCCCCATCATCGCCACTCTGATTGAGCGGAAATACATCACCCGGGAAAAAAAGATGCTGAAACCGACGGAGTTGGGATTTATCGTGACGGATCTCATGGAAACCTACTTCAAGGAAATCGTGGATGCCGGATTTACCGCCGACATGGAAGAGAAATTGGATGATATCGAGGTAAAAAATATCGAGTGGAAATCAATCGTCGGTGAATTCTATAAAATTCTGGAACAGGAGCTTAAGGTCGCCGATGAGGCCATCGAAAAGGTCACCATAGAGGATGAACTGACTGATGAGATTTGCGAGGTCTGCGGAAAACAGATGGTCAAAAAACATGGCCGATTTGGTGAGTTTCTGGCATGCTCCGGCTATCCGGAATGTAAAAACACCAAGCCCATCCTCAGCAAGATCGACGTCAAATGTCCTGACTGCGGGAAGGACATCATTGCGAGAAAGAGTAAAAAAGGCCGCGTATTCTATGGCTGCAGCGGTTATCCCGAATGCAACAAGCTTTATTGGAACAAACCGGTCGATAAGAAATGTCCTAAATGCTCCTCTTTGCTGATGGAGAAAAAGACAAGGACCACCAGTTATATGTGTTCCAATCCTGAATGCGGGTATAAAGAATAATGTGATTCATTTTATAGGGAGGTAACAGTATGGGAGACTTTCATGCTACAACAATCGTAGCTGTCAGACGAAATGAGAATGACATCTGTATCGGGGGAGATGGACAGGTCACTATGGGACAGAATTCCATCATGAAACAGACTGCAAAAAAGGTTCGAAAGATATATAAAAATACAGTTGTAACCGGGTTTGCCGGATCGGTGTCCGACGCATTTACGCTGACTGAGAAATTTGAAAAGAAGCTGGAGGAGCACTCCGGCAATTTGAAGCGCGCAGCGGTAGCCCTGGCACAGACCTGGAGGTCGGACAAGGTGATGCGAAATCTTGAAGCGCTGATGGTGGCGGCGGACAAGGAAAGTCTGCTGGTCATTTCCGGCAATGGAGAAGTTATTGAACCGGATGAGAACTTCATCGCCATCGGTTCCGGAGGCAACTACGCCTATGCGGCAGCCCACGCGCTTTATAAGCACACGGATATGAGCGCGGAGGAAATCGTTAGGGAGGCTTTAGGTATCGCTGCTTCGATTTGCGTTTATACCAACAACAATATTTCCGTGGAAAAACTGTAAGGAAGAGGAAGGAGGGTATTGAAAATGACCACGTTATATCAGATGACCCCGAAAGAAATTGTCGAGGAGCTTGATAAATATATTATTGGGCAAAGCAGTGCGAAAAAGTCCGTCGCGGTCGCCCTGAGAAACAGATACCGCAGAAGCCTGCTTCCTGAAGAGATGAGAGAAGAAATCACGCCAAAGAACATTTTAATGATCGGTTCTACGGGAGTAGGAAAAACTGAAATTGCACGGCGGCTCGCCAAACTGGCAGATGCTCCGTTCGTGAAGGTGGAAGCGTCCAAATACAGCCAGGTTGGATATGTGGGAAAAGATGTGGAATCCATGGTCAGGGACCTGGTTGAGGCCTCCATTCGGATGAACAAGCAAAAAAGGCTTCAGGAAAAGTATTCTGTGGCTGATATCATAGTGGAAGAGAAGATCATTGAGGCGATCATCCCCGGGAAGAAGAAAACATCGCAAAGCTCGGGGGGAGTAAGAGGGCCCTTCGATTTTATTCTGGGCGGCGGCTTCCAGGTCAATCAGCAGAAACCGGAACAAAAAGAAGAGCCTGCCACAGAACAGTCAGATATTGAGCTTGCCAGGGAACAGGTCAGACAACAGCTGAAGGAAGGGCTGCTCGAAGATCAGTATATTGAAATCGAGGTCAACGACAATCCGCCGGCAAACAATCTTGACTTGCAGGAGGGCATGAGCATCAGCCTTGGAAGCATTTTCGGAGATATGATGCCTCAGAAAAAGAAAAAGAAGAAGATGAGGGTCAAAGACGCGAGAAAGATTCTCAGGGACCAGGAAGCTCAGAACCTGATCGATATGGAGCAGGTAACGGCGGAGGCGCTGGAAAATGCAGAGCAAAATGGGATCATCTTCATCGACGAGATCGATAAAATCGCTTCCAATGAGAGCTATCGCATCGGAGGAGATGTTTCAAAAGAAGGAGTGCAGAGAGATATTCTGCCGATCGTGGAGGGTAGCGTCGTCAACACAAAGTACGGCCCGGTAAAAACAGACCATATGTTGTTCATCGGCGCCGGCGCGTTCCACATTTCAAAGCCGACGGACCTGATCCCCGAACTTCAGGGAAGATTTCCAGTAAGAGTTGAGCTTGAAAATTTGACGAAGGAAGATTTCATCAAGATACTGACAGTGCCTGAAAACGCCTTGCTGAAGCAGCATAAGATGCTCCTTGAAACGGAAGGCATCAAAGTAACCTTCACGGATGACGCAGTGGAAGAGATTGCCACTTTAGCCCACTTAATGAATGAGCAGGCTGAAAATATCGGAGCCAGAAGACTTCATACGGTCATGGAAAAGCTGGTTGAGGATATATCCTATAATCTTCCTGATGAGACAAAGGATGAGATTGTAATCGACTGCGAATATGTAAAGGAGAAGTTTGCAGATAAGCTGCAGCAAGATGATATCGATAAATTCATATTGTAGTATGGTTGGAGTACCCCGAAACGGGGTACTCTTTTTTTATTCAGGATAACCGGAGAAAAGGTAATACCGCAAACCAGTACATTTCCACCCTCAATTGTGTCAAAGTGGGAAAATTTTTTGAACAATCAAAAAAATATCTTTTCTCTTTTCAAAATTTCAGATATAATACATCTGTTAGAAAAAAGCAAAACAACCACTATGGAAGAATCAACATAGAAAAAGTACGGAGGAACGATATGGAAAGGGATATACTTACCAAGGTAAGAAAACTGAACTGGGTTCTGCAGGAAAGCGCCTCAGGGATGTTTTCTTTTAATGACCTTTGCGGAATCCTGAGTGATCTGATGGATGCTAACGTCTACATTGCAAACAGAAGAGGAAAGGTGATCGGAGTTCATTATAAAATTAAATCGGACAGCTCTACCATTACTGACCCGGAGACAGGCAGCGAGAAATTCCCCAACGAATACAACGAAGCCCTGCTCAAGGTGGTTGAAACGGAGGCTAATCTTAAGGCGGAAGAAGCGCTGGAAATCTTTAAATACGATTATGACACCTATGACAAGCTTCATACGATTATTCCGATTCTTGGGGGCGGGCAGAGGCTTGGAACTCTGATTCTGACCAGATACAAACCGGAATTTACCGACGAGGACCTGGTTCTTGGCGAATACGGAGCTACGGTTGTAGGACTTGAAATACAGAGACGGAAAACTCTTGAGATCGAGGAGGATGCAAGAAAGAGGGCCGTGGTTCAGATGGCTATCGGTACGTTGTCCTATTCGGAAATTGAAGCGGTTCAGCAAATTTTCTCCGAGCTGAAGGGCACGGAGGGGCTTCTTGTCGCCAGCAAGATCGCCGACAGGTCCGGGATCACCAGGTCTGTTATCGTCAACGCGCTGAGGAAACTGGAAAGCGCCGGCGTGATCGAGTCCCGTTCCCTGGGAATGAAGGGAACCCATATCAAGATCCTCAACGGGAAATTTATGGATGAGCTGGAAAAGCTGGAAGTCTAGAGCAGATTGAAAACAATCCAAGCCATGAAAAGACGCAAAAAGAAAACTGCAAATAAGTGTCACAATAAAGCCCCATGTATCATATTCTAGATTACATGGGGGTTTTTTATGAGCAGGAGATCGAGGGGAGACAAGCGATACCGGTATAAAGGGAAATGGTTCATTTGCCTGGTGCTTTTAATGGTGCTGGGGATTTATAGTGTGGTTTTTACGGAAAAAATTATCAAGCCCAATGTGGCGGCCATTGCCGAGGTGAAGGTAAAAGCAATGATTACCCAGATCATAAACGATTCCGTTCATCAACAATTCAAGTCCGATGCAGAAATCAGCGAATTGTTGACGATAAAAACCGATCAGGAGGGAAATATAACCTATGTAGAATCCAATACCACCGCCATGAACAATCTTGCGACGAAGCTGAACCAGGCGGTGGAGAACCGGTATAAATGGAATGAGGCGGTCGTGCTGAGCGTTCCTGTGGGCAGTATCGTGGGAAGTCAGATTTTGTCCCAGATCGGTCCCAATATCAAACTAAAGGTGCTGCCTATCGGAATGTCGAGGGCAAATTTTAAAACTGAATTTGAAAGCATGGGGATCAATCAGACAAAATACAAGGTGTTTCTGCAAATGGACAGTCAGGCCAGAGTGCTTGCTCCTTTTTCCATCAACAATATCGAAGTGCAGAACACGATTCTGGTGGCAGAGGCCATCATTGTGGGAGAAGTACCCGAAGCATATATCAATGTACCGGAGGAAAGCGCCATTGACGCTACCAACTTTTTCCCCGAAAATTAGAAATGTGGTATAATGAATTCATATTGTTAGGCGAAATGCAGAGAGGTGTTAATTTGCGGTTTACAGAAGACAACGTAATTATCAAGGACGAAGAGTATCGGGCTATTTTGGTCGGGGTTCAGCTTGAGGAGGATATCTCCTATTCCATGGAGGAGCTCTGGGCGCTGGCGGAAGCCGCCGGAGTAGAGGTGGCAGGCGAGATGATCCAGAACAAGGAGCGGCCCAATACGGCCACCTATATCGGCAAGGGCAAGGTGGACGAGCTCGCTGAGATGTGCGCTAACATGGGGGCGGACATGGTGATTTTCAATGATGAGCTTTCCGGCATGCAGCTTAGAAATCTTGAGGAGAGGCTTGACGTGAGAGTCATCGACAGAACCATCCTGATCCTGGATATTTTTGCGGCCCGGGCTGTGTCAAGGGAAGGCAAGCTTCAAGTGGAACTGGCGCAGCTCCAGTACCGTCTGCCGAGGTTGACCGGCTTCGGGAAATCCCTTTCCCGTCTGGGAGGGGGCATTGGGACCAGAGGGCCCGGCGAGAAGAAGCTGGAAACAGACCGGCGTCATATTTCCAAAAGAATGGATGAGATCAAAAAAGAGCTGGCGGAGGTAAAGAGCAATCGCAGCACCCAAAGGTCAAAGCGCCAGAAGTCTGGAATTCCGGTTGTAGCTTTGGTCGGATACACTAACTCCGGAAAATCCGCGTTGATGAACCGGCTGCTTCAGCTTGCGGAAAAAGAGGAAAAGAGCGTCTTTGAAAAGGATATGCTCTTTGCAACGCTGGATACAGCGCAGAGAAATGTGAAATTCGATACCAATCAGGAATTTGTCCTCATCGATACCGTCGGCTTTGTGAGCAAGCTTCCCCATTCGTTGGTCAGGGCTTTCAAGGCGACTCTTGAGGAGGTGACCTACGCGGATCTCCTTCTTCATGTGGTGGACGCATCCTACCCGGACCATGATTTCCACATTAATGTAACAAACGCTGTTTTAAAGGAAATCGGAGCCGGAGAAAAGGACAAGCTCATGATCTACAATAAAATCGATATTGCAGAGGAAATCAGCTTGCCCCATAATGGAGAGGAAATTGTGTATGTATCCGCTACCAGGGGCGATCATATCGATCAGCTGGTGGAGCGGATCAAGGAAAAGCTGTTTTCTGACAGGATCCTGGTATCCATGCTGGTTCCCTATGACCGTGGCGATATTTCCTCCTACCTTTGCGACAATACCAGAGTGATCCGGATGGAATATACGGAAAACGGTACTGAATTTGAAGCGGAAATATCCAACAAGGACTATGGAAGGCTGAAACAGTTTGTAATCAATGGAAATTAGAGTAGAGGTTTTTCATGATCAGATACAAGACGATACTTAGAGAAGCGGAAATTGAGCAGGTGATCGACAGGTCAAGGTTCATCGGGCATGTGAGGCCGGTGGAAACCCGGGAGGAAGCGGAGGCGTTTCTCACAGAGATACGAATGAGGCATAAAGCTGCCACCCACAATGTTCCTGCCTTTGTAATCGGAGAAAAGTTCCAGCTTCAGTGGGCCAGCGACGACGGGGAACCCCAGGGCACTTCGGGAGCGCCGATTGTCCAGACGCTGGTCAAGGAGGGAATCACCAACATAGCAGTAGTTGTCACCAGATACTTCGGCGGCATCAAGCTTGGAACCGGCGGACTGGTGAGAGCATATACGGGTACGACCAAGCTTGCCCTGGCAGAAGGGGGCGTCTGCGCCGTAAAAGAGCAGGATGAGCTTTCTGTCAAACTGGACTACACATTTCTCGGCAAGCTGCAGAATCTTTCGTTAAACGGCAAATTTGAGGTCGGAAACACCATCTTTGAGGACAGGGTAACGGTATCTCTGATTATGGACCCCGAAAATACGGACGAAATCAGAACCATGATATCCAACCTGACAGGAGGCGCGGGAATCATACTTTCTGAGAGTAAAAAACTGGCAAAGGTTCAAATTTCAAGCGAATCAGAAATTTCGGGATAAAAAACGGATTTAACCGTTGACATTGAAAAACTCATATGCTAAGATAGAAAACGGCTCACAAAAAAGGAGCTGAAGCGTGCGTTCCAAGGTAGCTCAATGGTGGAGCACTCGGCTGTTAACCGATAGGTTGTGGGTTCGAGCCCCACCCTTGGAGCCAACTTTAAAAAGTTGGCGAAAAAAGAAATTGGTACTTGACACGATAAGACAAGCACGGTATACTAAATAAATGTGTCAAGTAGTTAAAAACACTTGATCCCAGGGCGCATAGCTCAGCTGGGAGAGCACCTGCCTTACAAGCAGGGGGTCATAGGTTCGAGCCCTATTGCGCCCACCATTTAATAACACAGGAGACCCCCTAATCCATTTAGCGGGTATGAAATGGCCTGGTAGTTCAGTTGGTTAGAATGCCAGCCTGTCACGCTGGAGGTCGTCGGTTCGAGCCCGATCCAGGTCGCCAATTTATTTTTAAGCAATTGAAATGCTGGTGTGGCTCAACGGTAGAGCAGCTGATTTGTAATCAGCAGGTTGGGGGTTCGATTCCCTCCACCAGCTCCAAGATATAAAACAACTAAAGAGGGAAGCGAACCCGAAAGGGCGCGAACGTAGTGAAAAAGTCCAGTGGACTTTTGAACAGTGAGAGGTCCGAGCCGACTGAAAGAGAAGGCGAAGGACAGCGGATGCAGAGCAGACGCGAATTCCCTCCACCAGCTCCAAAAAATACCTTGACAATTCAATAATTTGGAGGGATTCCCGAGTGGCCAAAGGGGGCGGACTGTAAATCCGTTAGCGGAGCTTTCGGTGGTTCGAATCCACCTCCCTCCACCAATAATATGCGGAAGTGGCTCAGGGGTAGAGCATCGCCTTGCCAAGGCGAGGGTCGCGAGTTCGAATCTCGTCTTCCGCTCCAATTTATGCGGATGTAGTTCAATGGTAGAACTTCAGCCTTCCAAGCTGATAGCGTGAGTTCGATTCTCATCATCCGCTCCATTTTTTTTACGGGCTCATAGCTCAGCTGGATAGAGCAACGGCCTTCTAAGCCGTGTGTCCGGGGTTCGAATCCCTGTGGGCTCACCAATTTTTTTTGAGAATGGGGTATAGCCAAGCCGGTAAGGCAACGGACTTTGACTCCGTCATTCGTAGGTTCGAGTCCTGCTACCCCAGCCAACAGGACCCATTAGCTCAGTCGGTAGAGCACTTGACTTTTAATCAAGGTGTCCCGCGTTCGAATCGCGGATGGGTCACCAATATAGATAAGATAGTATGGATGTAGTAGAACCTAACGATGGAGAGGTGTCCGAGCGGTTTAAGGAGCTGGTCTTGAAAACCAGTGACTCCGAAAGGGGCCGTGGGTTCGAATCCCACCCTCTCCGCCAAAGATACAGATAAGATATCGGATCGACAAACCATGGAGAAGTACTCAAGCAGGCTCAAGAGGACGGTTTGCTAAACCGTTAGACCGGGTAACTGGTGCATGGGTTCGAATCCCATCTTCTCCGCCACTTAGGGGCATAGCTCAGTTGGTAGAGCAGTGGTCTCCAAAACCACGTGCCGTGGGTTCAAGTCCTACTGCCCCTGCCATATTTTGAAATGACAGCGTAGTAGCGGGGTGTAGCGCAGCTTGGTAGCGCAACTGGTTTGGGACCAGTGGGCCGCGGGTTCAAATCCTGCCACCCCGACCATAATTTTGAAAACACGGGCCATTAGCTCAGTTGGTCAGAGCGTCCGGCTCATAACCGGCAGGTCCGGGGTTCAAGTCCCTGATGGCCCACCATTAACAAAACAAAATAGGATTCCATGCCCAGATAGCTCAGTAGGTAGAGCAGAGGACTGAAAATCCTCGTGTCCTTGGTTCAATTCCGAGTCTGGGCACCACAAGAAACCTTCGGGGACGATTGAATTAGCAACGTTTTCGGAGGATTTTCTTTTTTTTGTCGCCTTTGATCTAAGAACGTCGCATTTCGTTATAAAAGAGGGCATTCCTTGTTACTTAGCGGTTAATACGGATAATTTGTAGCACAGATTCAGTTGAATCATGGGGTTTAAAAGGGTGATAATGAGGAAAGAAGGGGTGTTTGTCCCTCCCGTCAAAGCCAGTTACAAAGACGGGAGGGGAGGCTGGCGATGAACATGGTTACAGGGGGAAAAACATGATAGGGTTGCCAAAAAGAAGGGGACTTTTGGTGATTGCCTTGATTGGCGTTCTGGCTGCGACAGCCGGAATGGCAGGCTCCGTGACGGGCCATGCAGCTGCGGAATTGGCAGCAGGGGAGCATATTGCTTATATGGAAGGATATCCTGACGGTTGCATGCGGCCTCTGGAAAGGATAACCAGGGAAGAAACGGCAGTGGTCTTTTTCCGGCTCCTTTCAATGGAAATAGGGAATCCATCTTGGATGGGAGCATGTCCGTTCATCGACCTTGACAGGAACCGATGGTCCCGTAATGAGATAGCAGCGTTATATCAAGCCGGAATCGTGCAGGGAGACCCTGATGGGAGATTTCGACCTTCCGCGCCGATTACCAGAGCGGAATTTGCCGTCATGGCTGCAAGATACACCGGTATTGCGGAATCAAAAGAAGCCAGCTTTCCGGACGTTGAAAACCACTGGTCTTCGGAGTATATACAAACCGCATTGGAAAGAGGCTGGATCAGGGGCTATGGAGACGGATCCTTCCGTCCCGACGGTACAATCATCCGCTGCGAGGCCATGATGCTAGTAAACGAGGCGCTGGACCGAAGGGTGGATACGGGAGGGCTTCATGAGCACGCAAGACAGTGGCCTGACAACACGAAAGACAAATGGTACTACGAAATTGTTCTTGAAGCTGCCAACAGCCATGAGTACCAGCGCGCCGACAAGCCCAGATCCACCGAAAGGTGGACCGTGATCAGGGAGAATCCGGTTTGGTGAAGAAAAATCACTACCGGTGAAATATGGGGAGAGATGGCTTTTTCCCGCAAAGGCCGTCTCTCTTTTATTTGTCATAGAGAGGTTTTCCACTTGTCATTGAGAGGTTTCCCTGGAAGAAGGATGTCCATGCATTCTTGTTGCTTTTGCGCCTATCTTCCAGTAAAATAGTAATACAAGAATAGGAGGATGGAAAGTGGCACAATTATATTACAGATACAGCACCATGAATGCGGGCAAATCCATTGAACTGATCAAGGTGGCATACAATTACGAGGAACGGGGCAAACGGGTTCTGGTCCTTACCCCAAGCGTAGATGACAGATTCGGTGTGGGAGTTATTGCATCGAGAATTGGCGTAACCAGAGAAGCAATCGCTGTTCACGATGATACCAATATTCTGAAACTGTTCATGAAGGAAAACAAGAAAAGTCCGATCGAATGTGTTTTGGTAGATGAGTGCCAATTCCTGAAAAAGCACCACGTGCAAGAGCTGGTGGAAATCGTGGATAGCTGCGACGTACCTGTACTTGCGTACGGGCTGAAAAACGATTTCAAAAACGAGCTCTTCGAGGGCTCCTATTATATGCTGGTCTATGCGGACAAGATTGAAGAAATCAAGACAATCTGCTGGTGCGGCCGCAAAGCAACTATGGTAGCAAGGATCGTAGACGGCAAATTTGTAAAAACCGGAGAACAGATCGTGGTCGGAGGAAACGACATGTATATTTCCCTGTGCCGGAAGCATTACAATGACGGCAGGCTTGCTCCCGACGAGGAATAAATCCCTTGAAAACTGCCGCGGGCCCGGAACTCCTTATAGATGCCGTTAAGAATGGACCGCTTTTCATAGCCCCATTCCGGCGCGATGAGAAGGTGTCTGGGCGCGTCTGCTGTAACCCTGTGGATTGTAATATGCGGAGGAATGAGTTCGAGTGCATCAACCACCAGACTGATGTACTCTTCTTTTTTGGGGATATGAATCCTGTCGGGATAGAATTCCGCCAGTTTCGTATCCTTTAACACATTCATCAGGTGTAGTTTAATGCCAAAAATTTCCTTCCCGCATACATAGCGGACGGAGTCTAGCATATCCTCGCGGGTTTCTCCGGGAAGACCCAGAATCAGGTGCACGACGGTTTTAATCTCACGCTTTGAAAGCTCGTCCACCGCCTGATCAAAGACGGAAAGCGGATAGCAGCGGTTGATCGTCTGAGCGGTGCTTTCGTGAATGGTCTGAAGCCCCAGTTCCACCCAGAGAAACGTCTTTCGATTCAATTCGGACAGCAGATCCAGGACCTCTGCGGACAGACAGTCCGGTCTCGTTGCGATTGCTATGCCGATCACATCGGGATATTCCAGAGCCTGTTCATATTTTTCGCGGAGCACCTCCGCCGGTGCGTAGGTATTGGTATGACTCTGAAAATAGGCAATGTATTTCCCCGAGGGCCATTTTTTGGAAAGCAGCCGGATTTGTCCTGGGATATCGCTGGCAAAATCACCGGAACCTTCCGCGGAACAAAAAATACAGCCGCCGGTTCCCTTCGAACCGTCCCGGTTGGGACAGGTAAAACCCGCATCCAGTGAAAGCTTGATCACCTTGCAGCTGAATCGCTCCTTCAGATAATTGCCGATCGTATTATAATATTGATCGCCGAAAATTGCAGCCATGAACAGACCCCCGATTACACTCAGATTTATGAAGAATTTCAACATTTGCACCACTATAATTATGTGATATAATTAAGTGTTATATTGATTCTATCATTAAATACTGCTCGGAATCAATAGATCATGCGCCAGCAGCCTGCATGATGAAAAGCATTGAACAAAAAAAGGGGTAAAATAGCTCATGAAAAAGGACAAAAATAAGGATTGTATTTCGGAAAGGCTGGAAGGATCCGTTCAGCGTGATCAATATATCAGTCTTGAGGATATCAAGGAAACTCGGAAACAACGGCCGACCATTCTGCTCCACAGCTGCTGTGGACCCTGCAGCACGGCGGTGGTGGAGAGACTCAGCGGACGATTCGATATTACCGTATTTTTCTATAATCCCAATATTACTGATCAGGAAGAATACGAAAAGCGGCGATCTGTACAGCTGGATTTTATTGAGAAATATAACGACCGGATTGATGCCAGGGATCGGATCGCATATATCGACGGCCCATATGAGCCTGAGATTTTTCTGGCTGCGGCAAGAGGATTGGAGGAAGAACCGGAAGGCGGAAAGCGATGCACCCCATGCTATCAGCTCCGTCTGGAAAAAACCGCCGAGACCGCAAGGATGTCGGGCTTCGATACCTTCGGCACAACGCTTTCCGTCAGTCCCTATAAGAATTTTGAATTGATTTACAAGCTTGGTATGCAGCTTGGGATGCGCTACGGTCTGTCCTTTCTCGGTGAGGATTTCAAGAAGCAGGGTGGCTATCAAAGATCCATCGAGCTTTCAAAGGCATATGGTCTATACCGCCAGCACTTCTGCGGCTGCAGCTTTTCAAATACAAGGGAAATATAATAATAAGTACATTGGAGGATACTTTTATGGCAAGAGGATTAATGATTCCGGAAGGCTACACGCCTGTAATCAACTTTATGGAGAGTCAAAGAGCAATTAAAAAAATCAAGGACTTTTTTCAGCAGGAACTGGCATACGGCCTCAATCTGCGCAGGGTGACGGCGCCGTTGTTCGTCACACCCGAAAGCGGCCTGAACGACAATCTGAACGGCGTAGAAAGGACCGTGTCCTTTACCTTGAAGGGAATGGATGAGAAAACGGTTGAAATCGTACAGTCCCTTGCAAAATGGAAGAGAATGGCGCTGGGAAAATACCAGATCGAACCTGGCAAGGGCATCTATACAGACATGAACGCGATCCGGAGGGATGAGGATCTGGATAATCTTCATTCCGTTTATGTGGACCAATGGGATTGGGAAAAAGCCATCAATAAATCCGACAGAAACGAAGAATATCTGAAAGAAACAGTCATTACCATCTATAACGCCATCAAGAATCTGGGCGACTATGTGAACCGGATCTACCGCGATCTCCAGACGGAACTGCCCAATGAGATTTTCTTTATCACCACTCAGGAGCTGGAGGATATGTATCCGGAACTGACGCCGAAGGAGAGAGAAGATAAGATCGCCGAAGAAAAACGGGCTGTCTTTATCATGAAAATCGGAGGTCTTCTGAAATCAGGCATCAAGCATGACGGCCGAGCTCCCGACTATGACGACTGGGAATTGAATGGAGATATCGTCCTTTGGAACGACGTATTAGGCATCTCCTATGAGATTTCCTCCATGGGCATCCGGGTGGATGAGGAAAGCATGGTCAAACAGCTGAAACTTGCCAATGCAGAGGATAGAGCAGAGCTTCCCTTCCATAAAGCAATCATCAACAAGGAGCTGCCCTACAGTATCGGCGGAGGCATCGGTCAGTCGAGACTCTGCATGTTCTTCCTGAGAAAGGCTCATATCGGAGAGGTCCAGGTATCGGTCTGGCCCGAGGATATGGTACAGGAATGCAGGGAGAATAACATTTTCCTTCTGTAAATGCAGCCGGGTTACAGTTATCATGATTTACCAGGCTGTGTGATACGCTTTATGCGTGAATATGATCAGATAAGATAAAGGATCAATATGAAATATGTAAATGTGGTAATCGACAACAATACGGATCATACGGATAATCTTTATACCTACCTTTCTGAGGATGATTCTGTAAAGGTAGGCGATAAGGTATTCGTGCCCTTTGCCAGAGGGAATAAAATCCGGGACGCCTATGTATTTCAGGTTGCGGACCGGCTGACCGAGGAAATAAAGGGAATCAAGGAGATCGCCGGGATCGATCCGGACATATCCCTTGGGGAAGAAGCGGTTGCCACGTGTGTTTGGATGAAGAAGCGATATCTCTGCAGATATATCGACGCCATCAAGTGTTTCACTCCAGCCGGCTCGTCTTCCAAAAGAGGCAAAATAAGAACGCCGTACAAAGACGCGGTCGGAGAAAAAACCGAAGCAAGAAGTCTGACGGAAGAGCAGAAGCAGGCGGTAGATACAATCCGACCCGCTTTGAGTTGCGGCGAGCATAAGGTTTTTCTCATTCACGGCGTGACCAGCAGCGGTAAAACGGAGATCTATATGCAAGTCATCGAAGAGTGTCTTTCCAAGGGACGAACCGCTATCATGCTGGTGCCGGAAATATCTCTTACGCCCCAGACCATTGACCGGTTTATCGGAAGATTCGGAGCGGAGCAGATTGCGGTGCTTCACAGTAAACTATCCATGGGAGAACGGTATGACGAATGGATGCGGATCAGAAAAGGCGAGGTGAAAATCGTCATCGGCGCCCGTTCCGCAGTATTCGCTCCTCTGTCGGATATCGGAGTCATCGTTCTGGATGAGGAACACGAAACAACCTACAAATCGGATATGACCCCGAAATACGATACTGTTGAGGTAGCCGTCCGAAGAGCGAAGCACAACCGGGCAGCGGTGCTTCTGGGCAGCGCGACGCCGTCTCTTGTTTCCGCCTATAAAGCGGAAAAGGGTGAGTATCAAAAGATCACATTAAAAGAACGATTCAACAAAACCCCTCTCCCCGATGTGGAAATCATCGATATGAGGGAGGAGCTGAAAAATGGAAATAAATCCATCTTCAGCGTTGCACTTTACCGGGAAATGCAGCGGAACCTGGAGGAAAAAAGACAGGTGATCCTGTTCCTGAACAGGCGAGGCTATTCCACCTTCGTATCCTGCCGATCCTGCGGCTATGTGATGAAATGCAAAGATTGCGGGATATCCCTTACCTACCATAAATCGCGAAACGAGGCAATCTGCCATTTCTGCGGTTACAGGGAAAGAATTCCGGCCGTCTGTCCCGTATGCGGCGGAAAGTATATTAAGCATTTCGGCACCGGCACGGAAAAGGTGGAAGAATTGACGAAAGAGATTTTTCCCGAATATACGGTAGACCGCCTTGATCTGGATACGGTTTCAAAAAAAGGCAGTATTGACAAGATTTTAAACTCCTTCAGAAGGGGTAAGACTAATATATTGATTGGAACACAGCTGGTCGCCAAGGGTTTGGACTTTTCCAACGTGGGTCTGGTAGGCATCGTATCCGCCGACATTTCACTGAATGTTCCCGACTTCAGATCTTCGGAGCGGACCTTTCAGCTGATTACTCAGGCGGCAGGAAGGGCCGGCAGAGGGGATCGCCCGGGCAAGGTGCTGATCCAGTCCTATAATCCGGAGCATTACTCCATCGTTGCCGCAGCGAAGCATGATTACGAGTCCTTTTACAGCGCTGAGACGCTGATCAGAAAACAGATCGGCTATCCGCCCTTCAGCGATCTGATCCAGATCGTCCTGTCCTCGGAAAAGGAGCAGGAGGCCTATGAAATCTGCCGGCAGGTGGCCGCCGATTTTCTCAGAAGCGCCGGAGCCTCCGAGGAGACTTATATTTTCGGGCCCCAGGCAGCGCCCATGAACAAAATTAAGGGACTTTACCGTTATCAGCTGCTGATTAAATGCTTTCCGGGGAAAAGGAAAGAATACGCAAGAATTTTAAACGAGATAAAATTGGGAATAAATACCGATAGAGGTGCAAAATATAACATTTCTATCGATATCAATCCATATAGTTTTTTATAGAGACGGTTATTGTAATCGTAATGGATCGATAGGGATCGCGATAAATCGTAACGGATCGTAAAAGATCGCAACGGGTCGCGATGGATCGAAACAAGAATAAGGTTTAGTTTGACAGTGAATAAGGAGAGAGATTGAATGGCTTTAAGAAACATTGTTTTGGAAGGCGACGAAATTCTTAGAAAAAAAGCGCGGGAAGTAACGGAGGTCGACGACAAGATCCGTCTGATCCTGGATGATATGCTGGAGACCATGAGAGCCCATAATGGGGCGGGATTGGCAGCTCCGCAGGTAGGAATCTTCAAGCGAATGTTTGTTGCGGAGGCAGACGGAGAAGTGATTGAGCTGATCAATCCGGTCATTCTTGAAACAGACGGAGTTCAGAATGAGGATGAGGGATGCCTCAGTGTTCCGGGCATGATCGGCACCGTAGAGAGACCTGCATATATCAAAATGAAAGGTCTCGATCGAAATGGCAAGGAAGTGGTTTATGAGGGATCGGGATTTCTTCCCATCGTTTTAAGCCATGAGTATGATCATCTGGAAGGAATTCTGTACACGGACAAGGCAACCAATATCAGGGAAGCCGGACAGGAGCCGGAAGAGGAATAGATTGGTCAAGAGGTTAGCTTTAGGATTAGGACAAAAGGTGAAAAGATGAGAATCATATATATGGGTACGCCTGAGTTCGCCGTTCCGGCGCTTCAGAAGCTATGGGAGAACGGGTATCAGGTCGATTTGGTCGTCACTCAACCGGATAAGGCAAGGGACAGGGGAAAAAAGATCCAGTATCCTCCCGTCAAAGAAAAAGCGCTGGAATATGGGATTGAAGTTGCCCAGCCTGATCATATCCGGGGCAATGAGGAATTTATCGAAAGAGTAAGGAAGATGGCTCCCGATCTGATCATCGTAGCGGCATACGGGAAAATCCTGCCTCCCGAGCTGTTGGAAATTCCAAGATTGGGCTGCATTAACATTCATGCGTCCCTGCTGCCGAAATACCGCGGTGCTGCGCCCATTCACAGGAGTATTATCGAAGGAGAAGAGATCACAGGGGTAACCCTGATGTATATGGAGGAAGGTCTTGACACAGGAGACATGATCTCTGCAAGATCTACAAAAATCGAGAAAAAGACCACTGCTGAGCTCCACGACGAATTAGCTGCCATGGGGGCGGACCTGTTGATCAAAACATTGCCTTGCATCAAGCAAGGGATCAACGGCAGGACAAAGCAGGACGAAAACCTGGCAACCTATGCGCCCATGATTTTCAAGCAGGATGGTTTTGTGGATTTCAGCAAATCGCCGGAAGAAACAGAACGTCTGATCAGAGGATTGAATTCATGGCCCGGGGCTTACACTACATTCAGAGGTGAGCAGATGAAGCTTTGGAAAGCTGAGGTTTGCGACGATACAACGGATCAACCTGACGGGACCGTCATCAGTGTTTCAAACAAGGGGATCAAAGTGGCTTCTGCCGGTCGCTCGCTGCTGCTGACCAGGATTCAGCTGCCGGGGAAAAAAGCGATGGAGGTCTCTGAATTCTTGAAAGGAAATAAAATCGAGACAGGGGAAATCTTAGGCCGCAGGGAAGCCTGAGATAATGGTATAAGGGATTAGAAAGGATGAAAGATCATGTATTTAGGAATGTTTGATCCAACAATTATCATATTGATACCGGCGATGCTATTTACCATATATGCACAAAGCAGGGTAAATTCAGCCTATAACCGATATACAACAGTGAGAAACCGGAGAGGGATGACAGGAGCTCAGGCAGCAAGACGGATCCTCGACAGCAACGGACTTCAAGATGTCCCGATCGAGGTTTCCAATCACCGGCTGTCGGATCACTACGATCCGAGGAAAAGGGTCATGAGACTATCTCCGCAGGTATACGGCGAACCTTCCATAGCCGCGGTAAGCATAGCAGCCCACGAAGCAGGTCATGCCATTCAGCATGCGAAGGGCTATGCACCGCTCAAGGTCAGAAATATTCTGGCGCCCGTGGTTTCCATCGTATCCAATCTTGCGTGGCCGATTCTGCTGGTCGGATTGTTGATTATCGGTGCGGGAAACTTGATACAGGGTAATTTAATCTTTGATATTGGTGTTTTGTGCTTTACAGTGGCTGTTTTCTTTCAGGCGATCACTCTGCCTGTGGAATACAACGCCAGCAGAAGGGCCATCGGGCAATTGAATGAACTAGGCATTATTTATATGGAGGAGACTGCGAGTGCGAAGAAAGTCCTGTCAGCCGCAGCATTGACTTATGTAGCGGCGCTGGCGGCTTCGATTGCAAATCTTCTCAGAATATTAGCGCTGAGGGGGCGTCATTGAAATGGATAAGAACAGAAGAATCGCTTACTTGACACTCATGGATGTAGAACTGAAGCAAGCATACTCCAACATTTCCCTGAACCATTATATTATCAGCGGAAAGCCGGATGCTCCCGCCTTTGTGAGGGAGCTGGTCTATGGCGTTTTGGAAAATAAGATGTATCTTGACTATATGATCGGACATTTCGTCAAAACGCCAGTCAATAAAATGAAAGCCAGCGATCTGATGGTTCTTCGGCTGGGATTTTACCAGCTGAAATTCCTTGACGGCGTTCCCGAATACGCGGCAGTCAATGAAAGTGTAGACCTTGCCAAGAGATACTGCAAGGGAAGGGAGGGCTTTATCAACGGTGTACTGAGAAGCTTCCTCAGAGCCGGTAAAGAAGTGGAACTGCCGGACAGGACCAAGGATGAGATTTACTATCTTTCCGTTAAATATTCCTATGAGCCCTGGATTATTCAATTATGGCTGGAGCAGTATTCTGTGGAATTCGTGGAAGAACTGCTGGCTGCAGGCAACCAGACTCCCCATCTCGTGATCCGGGTCAATTTCCTCAAGACCTCCAGAGAAGACCTGAAAAGGCGGATTATCGCCAAGGGCTATCAAGCGGAAGATGGATTGCTGTGCAAGGAAGCGCTCCATGTGGAGGGCAGAGGACTGCTGGGAGGAAAGCTTTACAACAGCGGCATGTTCTCCGTTCAGGATGAAAGCTCCATACTGGCCGTCAATATGCTGGATCCTCAGATGGATGAAACCATTATCGACGTCTGCGCGGCGCCGGGAGGAAAGGCGCTGGCCATCGCGGAGAAGATGAACAACAAGGGAACGGTCCATGCATGGGATATTTATAAAAGAAAACTGTCTATAATTGATAAGGAAGCGTTGCGGCTGGGAATCTCCATCGTAACCACACGTACCTGGGACGCCACAAGGGTGGATTCCTCTCTGGTGGAGAAGGCGGACAAAGTCCTTGTGGATGCGCCTTGCTCCGGATTGGGCGTCGTCAGAAGAAAGCCGGAAATCAAGTATAAAAAGAAAAGCCGTGATTTCGACGACTTCCCAAGAAAACAGCTGGCTATCCTGTCCGCGTCATCAAAATACCTGAAGCCGGGCGGCACGCTGGTTTACAGCACCTGCACCATTTCACCCTATGAAAACCAACAGGTGGTTAAGGAATTTCTGAAGAGAAATCCCAGCTTCGACAAGCTGGAGGAATTGCAGCTACTGCCGAATGTAAACAATACGGACGGATTCTTTATTTGTAAAATGAAGAAGGACGACAGCCTGATCAGTGATTAGAAGCGGTCGGAGACTGCTTTTGACACGGATGGCTTTTTTCGATATAATGGACGCTAGGATTATTATATATTGATGGATTGAGGATACCCTTATGACACAGGTTGGATTCAAAACGGATAAAGGGAGAAAGAGGGACAGGAACGAGGACGCTTTCTTTGTCATGCCCCAGGAAAACATCTATATCGTCGCGGACGGCGTTGGTGGCCAGAACTCAGGTGAGCTGGCAAGCTCCATGGCGATGAAGTTGATTGCAGAATACATAAAGGAAAAACCGCTGCAGAATATCAGCGATGAAAAGGAACTGAAGCGCTATTTTCTGGATTGCATGAACCATGCAAATCAGGCTATTTTTAGCGCTGCGCAGCATTCCAAGGAAAACGCCGGGATGGCAACTACAGTTGTGCTGCTTTATCTCGATGGCGAGAATGCTTATATTGTCAATGTAGGAGACAGCAGAGCCTATATTTGCAGGGATGGCCGTATCAGTCAGATTACGGAGGACCATACCTATGTGAACGAATTGGTAAAGGGCGGCTCTATTACGAAAGCACAAGCGGAGCTTCATCCGCAGAAGAACATGATAACGAGAGCTCTGGGAGGAGAAGAGAATGTCCTTCCAGATTTTTATCGAATGGAAACAAGAAAAAATGACATCATCATCCTTTGCACGGACGGCCTTTACGGGGACGTTTCGGCGGATGAAATCCGCGGCATGACTGTTGCGTCGGAATCCATGAGCACTCTGAGCAGCACCCTTGTTCAGCGGGCCAATAAAAACGGTGGAAATGACAATATCACAGTGATTTGTTTAAAAATATAACAGGAGGACTGACACATGAGCAGTAGATTACTCGCCGGCAGGTACGAATTACTTGAAAAAATCGGCGATGGCGGTATGGCTGTTGTGTATAAGGCACGATGCAGACTACTCAATCGCTTTGTTGCAATAAAGATACTAAAACCGGAATTCACAAAGGACATGAAATTTATAGAGAATTTCAGGAGGGAATCTCAGGCGGCGGCAAGCCTTACCCACCCCAATATCGTAAACATTTATGATGTTGGAAAGGAAGGGAATATTCATTATATTGTCATGGAGCTGATTGAAGGACAGGTCCTAAGCGATATCATCCGAAACGAAGGCCCGATGGAATTCTCCAGGGCGGTGGAAATTGTAAAGCAGATTGCTCTGGCTTTAAGTTTTGCGCATAAAAACCATATTATACATAGGGATGTAAAACCTCATAACGTCCTCATTACGAGGGAGGGTATCGCAAAGATCACTGATTTCGGCATCGCAAAGGCGGTAAACTCCAGCACCATTGTCGGAAACACCGGTACGATCATGGGTTCCGTGCACTATTTCTCTCCGGAACAGGCAAGAGGCGGTTATGTGGATGAAAAGTCCGACATCTATTCTCTTGGAATCGTTCTTTATGAGCTGGTGACCGGAAGAGTTCCTTTTGATGCGGATAATCCGGTGGCGGTAGCCCTGATGCATATGAACGATGAATTGGTTCCGCCATCCCATTATGTTCCCGGCATTCCTTCCGGTCTGGAAGATATCATTTTAAAAGCCACAAATAAATATCAGGTCAATCGGTTTAAAACAGCAAGCGATATGTACGACGCGCTATGCAGCATCGACATGGGCAAAACCGTACCCTTATCCGGATTTGGGCGTCAAAAGGGCGGTCTGGACGCCACCATCGTAATGAACGCGGTCAATGGACCGTCTGCGGGATTGGCTTATGGAGGTACTGAGGAGGAGATTTCAGGGGATATGAGAAAAGAGGCTAAAAAGGAAGTAAAACCGAAAAAGAAGGTTAGAATAAACAAAGTCAAGGTAGCAGCTATCATTTTGGCGTTGATCTGCGCCATACCCGTGAGCCAGCTGATCCTTGCAGCAATTGAGAATTTTGGCGCCGAGAAAGAGGTCACCGTACCTGAACTCAGGGGTATGACGGTGGCGGAAGCTACTGAAGAACTGAATAAATTAAATCTGAAGCTTGAAATTGGCGACGAGGTATCCAGTTCCGAATATGACGAGGGAGAAATCGTGTCTCAGGATCCCAATGCTGATATGACAGTCAAGGAAGGCTTTACCATTACCGTCAACGTCAGCAGGGGAAAGGTCAAGGAAGGCACCGTTCCCAACGTAGTGAATAAAACAGCAAACGATGCGAAATTTGTCCTGGAAAGCTATGGCTATACCTTAGGAAACGTCGCTACGGAAAACAGCGACATGCCAAAGGATGTGGTCATCAGGCAGACGCCGGAAGCAGGCACTGCGGCAGATCCGGGAAGCAGGGTTGATATTGTGGTAAGCCTGGGAAGTGCCGTGGAACAGGTGCCGATGCCGAATGTCATGGGCATGGGAATCGACGCGGCGAAGGAAGAATTGGAAAAGGCCGGGCTTTCCATCGGAGCCGTCGGTCATGAAATGAGCACCGCATATGAAGTCAATACGGTAATGTGGCAGCAGTACGAGCCGGGAACCATGGTCGACAAGGACTCCGGAGTAAACCTGAAGATCAGTACGGGGGATCAACCGCCGGCAAGTTCCAGATCAATCCCGCTTACCGTTGACTTTGGAAAAGCAAACAACGAAGTATTCTACCTCACTGTCGTCATATCCGACGAATCGGGGGTAAGAACCATCATCAACAGGGAACAGCGGATCAAGAGCGAAGGGTCGGAGATTCTTTCTCTCACCGGAGATGGAGCCGGGACAGTTAAAGTCATCTTCGACAATGACGTCGTTCTGGAGAAGAGTGTGAATTTCAATACCGGAGAAATCAGTTAATGAAAGGAATCATCGTTAAAGGGATTGCAGGCTTTTACTATGTAAAAGCGGAAGAGAAAATTTATCAGTGCAAAGCCAGGGGGATATTCAAAAAGGATGGAATCACTCCTTATGTGGGAGATGAAGTCATTCTCGGAAAGATTGAAGGAGATGAGGCGGTGATTCTTGAAATCCTGCCGAGAAAAAACTCCTTTATCCGGCCTCCCATTGCCAACGTGGACTGCTTTACCATTGTCATCGCAGCCGCAAAGCCGGATCCCAATCCGGATATCATTGATAAATTTCTCGTTATGGCTGAAAAAAACCATACTGACATCGTCCTTTGCATCAATAAGATCGACCTGGTAAGTGATGAAAAAAGAAAAGCCATCGAAGAAATCTACCGGGACATCTATCCCCTTGTCAGCGTCTGCGGCAAGACAGGACAGGGAATCGAAGCGCTGGCGGAACTGCTTGCGAACAAAAAATCCGCTTTGGCAGGACCTTCGGGAGCGGGAAAATCCACGCTGCTCAACCGGCTTCAAAGCAATTACACGGTGGAAACCGGAGATATCAGCGAAAAGACGAAGCGGGGAAAACATACCACGAGACATGTGGAGCTGTTCGAAACAGACTTCGGGGCGATGATTTTCGACACACCGGGATTCACCTCCTTTGATATCATGGATGCCGACGAGGATGAGCTGCACTTTCTTTATCCGGAAATGTCCCCTCTGATCGGCGGCTGCAAATATGACAATTGCAGGCATATCAAGGAACCCGGATGCTGTATCAGGGAAGCGGTAAATCAGGGGAAAATACACGAGTCCCGTTACCAGTCCTACGTGAATCAATACAAGGAAATTCTGGAGCGGGAAAGTACAAAATACAGGTAACCGGTTGAGCGGACAAAGGACTGTTCCGAAACAAGGAGGAAATGAAAATGAACCGATTGGCACCATCTTTATTATCTGCGGATTTTTCCAGGCTTGAAGAACAGGTTGCTCTGGTTGAAAAAGCCGGAGCGCAGATCATTCATGTCGATGTGATGGATGGTCACTTTGTTCCGAATATCAGCTTTGGAGCTGCCGTTATGAAAAGCCTTCTGGGAAAAACGACGCTGCCCTTTGACGTTCATCTTATGATAGAAGATCCCGATCAGTATATTGAGGATTTTGTTACGGAAAAGACGGAGATCATCACGGTCCATGCGGAAGCATGCACTCATCTACACCGCACAGTACAGCATATCAAATCCCTGGGAATACGGGCAGGAGTATCCTTGAACCCAGCTACGCCGGTTTCAGCATTGGACGCCATCCTTGAGGATCTTGATCTCGTTCTGATCATGTCGGTCAACCCAGGCTTCGGCGGGCAGAAATTTATCCCGTCCTCTCTGACAAAGATCACGGAGCTGAAAAAGCTGAAGGATCAGAGAAATCCAAAGCTGGAAATTGAAATCGACGGAGGAATTACAGCGGAAAATATCAGAGCCGTCGTCGATGCCGGAGTTGAGCTCGTGGTGGCAGGCTCCAGCGTCTTTGGCGCTCCCGACATTGAAAAGAGAGTCCGGGAACTGATGGAACTGATAAAATAGAAAGCTGTTAACGAGATACTCGAACAAATAGAAAGCAGTTATCTGGATAACCCTTCAAATTGAAAACTTGCATAATCGATTATAACAACAGCCGGTCAGACAAAGCATCAAGCAATGTCCGACCGTTTTTTTTATTCCGTCAGTCCCACTTTTTTATAATTTTGTTATTTTCACTTTCTTAATTTTGCGATGGCAACAATGGTTATTGTCCTAAATCAAATGTTAAATTATGTAAAAAATGGTTGACAAATGGAAAATGCTTCCTTATTATTAAATTACAAAATATGGAAGATGAAAACGGGCGCATGGAAATTCATGCTAAGGATCAGTCCGGTTTAGAGAAAGGAGCGGTTCTTTGAGAAAATTAAGGCCCATTCTGGGTATTCTGTTGATTTTAATATCGATAGCGGGTTTTATTTTCTGGGAATGGAAGGGCAGGGAAGCAATCCTGATGGACGAGGTTCTGGTGGCGGCTGATGACATTCCCATGGGAATGGTTGTAGGCCTCGATATGTTTGCCGCAGAACGAGTGCATAAAAGCTGCATTCTTGAGGGTGCGATTGGTCCGGAAGATTCCGGCCTTCTTGAAGGCAAGGTTGCCGCCCAGTATATCGCGAAAAACGGCCAGATCATCATGGAGTATTTCAGGGACAGGGAGCTGTGTCTGGAAAGTGATGAGTCCGTCTACGTGATAAAACCGGACTGGATCGACATGAGAAGCAGCGCGTTGCGAAGAGGAGATCTGATTGATATTTACGGTACCGGCGGTCTCGGTCTCCTGGGAACCTTCCGGATCGCTTATGTCAAGGATGCCGCTGAGAGAGAAGTGGAAAATGCCGAGGGGACTGCCTCTGCCCGTGACGGAAACAGCATACTGGAAAGACCCAACGGCACCTCCACAATCGATCATATTGAAATCATATCAACCTTTCAGAAGTATCAGAAGCTAACGGATATTGTCCTGGGTGCCGGCGGTCTGACTCCTGCAGCGTTGATCATCGTTCAAAGGGGGGAGCTGTGATGATTCACAATCTGTTTTCCTTTCACGGGACGGACCATAAGGTGGGGACAACGATGGTGTCCCAATCTGTTGCAGAAGCTTTGTCGGCGGGCCATACCAATCTGAAGATTCTGTTTGCCGCCATGAATGGAAGAGCAAGTACGGATTATATCCGAGAGGCTCCTATCGGAATCGACTCGCTGAAATTTCACATGGACAACCGGATGATCAGCGGAGAGGATTTTATCAAAACCTGCACACATAAGGGCAACCTCTATCTTTTAGCAGGGGTCGCCAATGAAATGGAAGCCCACTACTATTATCCAGATACCGCAAAATATTTTCTGGAGGAGGTATCCCCTGAATTCGATCTTGTGGTTGCGGACTGCGGATGCGATCTGGATAACGGACTGGCTCTCGGAGCCATGTCCCTCTCCGAGGAGGTTTTTCTGATATCCGCCCAACAGGAGACAGCGCTGAGGCGATATGAGAGAAACAGAGATCTGTTTGAGGAACTGGGGATCGGAATTTCATCGCTGATTGTAAACAAATATGATCCGCAGGATCCTTACGGGCTGCCGTATATCACAGACAGGCTGGAGATGGACAAGGATTATGTATGGAAGGTGGAAGCCTGCGGACAAGCAAGGCAAGCGGAAATCGACGGCAAGACACTGCTGGAGTACAGAAATGAAGCATATTATCTCGATATTGCCGCTGTGTCAAACAAAATCCTGCGCAAGTGCGGTTTGGCTGAAATCAAAAGGCAAAGGAAAAGCCGATGGAGAAGTTTTATTTAGACGATTACCTGAAATTGAAAATCCGGGAAGAGGACAGGAAGGGACTTGACTTTCAAAAGCTTTGCCGCAGAGTCAATTCGGAGTTTCTTCGGGAGTGGGAGGACGGAAGGGAAAATCTCGATTCAGCGCTGCGTATTCAGAAAAAGGCAATCATCGGCTATGAAAACGAGGTGGCCTATTTTAAGAGCAGAATCCGTCAACAGATCAAAAAGTATGCCGCAGAGCACTCCTCCTATCCGGCCTGGTACGACAGTCTGGAAGATGGAATCTATCATGAAAACTGGGGTCTGGCGGGCATTTCGGAATGGTTTTCGGAAAAGCATCGGGAGAGCAGCTCGGCCAAAATCATCGGAGATAGGATCTATTTTCTTGAGGAAGGCCGGATGTGCCTTAAGCCCCAGACTATTTCAAAGGATAGGCGGGAGCAGATGATTCGGGCATTTCTGCTGCTGACTCCGGAGGAACGTCTTGATAAGGATTTCCACGAGGTTTATATGCTGGACGGGACCAGGGTTACCATCTTTGGAGGCGGAATGACGAAACGGGAGCAGGATGTTATCATTTTCCGCAGATATATTGTCCCAAGCTACAGCTTTGAGGAACAGGCCTCCAGAGGCACCATACCCGGCGATGCCATTCCCTTCTTGAAAGCAATGGTAAAACTGGGGTACAATGTTGCCTTTACAGGTGCGGTCAGGACTGCGAAGACGACCTTTCTATCAACCTGGCAGAGCTATGAGGACCGAAGTCTGGAAGGAGTCATGGTGGAAACAGACCCGGAAATTCCCATTCATGAGCTGATGCCCGAAGCGCCTATCCTACAGCTTATTGCAGACAATGAAAAGCTGAAGCATATTTCTAAAAACCTCCTGCGGAGCGACGCAGACTATTTTATTCTTGCTGAGGCCAGAGACGGCATTGCGCTGGATACCGCCGTCAAGATCGCCAGCAAAGGAAGCCGAAGGATGAAGATCACCTTCCATACAAGAGATCCTTTGGACTTCTCTTACGATGTGGCCTTCGAAATTGTGAAAAGCCTCGGAGGCGATCTGGACAGCACTGCGAGAAAGGTGGCGGCAAGCTTTGATTACATCTTTCACTTTATCCAGCTGAAAAACAAAGATCAAAAAAGACTGAAAAGTATTTATGAGCTTGGGCTGGACAAGAACTCACGGGAAATCACCATGAGAGAAATCTGCAGATACAACCATGCAACGGACGACTGGACCTGGGAGCATCACATCAGCGAGGACAAGTGGCTGATCGGCGAGGAGGAAGATGCCGAGATGCTGAAGCAATTTGAATCGGAGATGAAAAAACTGGCCCGAAGGGTCGGGGAAAGGCGACAGAATGCAAACGGAGTTTCATAGCTGGGAGATGATTTCCATGCTGGTTTCATCAGCCTGTTACTTTATACTGCTGGCAGGTTTTTGGGTGATCTCGAAGGAGCAATTGAGATGCTTATGGGCCAGGTTGAGGATGTATAACCGTCTGAAGGCAAGAAAAAGGGAGCTGAAGCCGGAGTCTGCTCTGGAGCAGCATCTGCGAAAGATACTGTCGATCTCGCTGAAGCGGCCCATGAAGCCGAAGGTATTTCTTCGATATACTGCGGCCGGCTTCGCGCTGATTCTGATTGCAGGGTTCCGGACTGCGGGGCCGGCGACGGCATTCCTGATGGCTGCTCTGATTTCCTCCATGCCCTATCTGCTGCTCCGTGTCCGGGTGGAGTCCATACGCAGAAGGAGCAGCTTTGAGGGAGAAAAGCTCATATCGGAATTTCTTTGTCAATACAGGATATCCGGGCTGAACATTTACAGAGCGATCGAACAGGTGATTCTGGTTTCGGAAGGTACAAAAATCACGGCGAGGCTGCTGTTCAAACTCTTGCTGGAGCTAAGAAACACAGGAAATCCCCAGGTGATCAAAGAGGCGACAGAGCGGTTTGCCTATGGGATCAATACGAACTGGAGCAGGATGCTTGCCAACTGCATTCGGATATCAGCAGAGAGCGGAGTCAATGTGACCCTTGCCCTTGAGGATATTCAGATTCAGCTGAGGGAAGCAAGGCTCCTGTTTGAGGAACGGAAGCGGCTCAATTCGGAGTCTGCAAGAATGGTAGTTTTTTTGGCGCCTCTGATGTACCTCGGAACCGTGGTCATGTCGGTCAAATATCTGGGAATCTCACTGGGAAAGCTGATGGGAAACCAATTCCGCACGGAACAGGGATTCCTGATGATTCTGCTGATTGCTTTTCTTTTTTTTATCAATCTTGCCCTTATCGAAATCATTAATAATCAGCGATTTGACTATTAAAACAGAAAAAGTCGTCAGTTAGGTTCATTGATTGATAGAAGGGGGGGGGGAATCGATTGGACGGAAGTATCTGCGTAATCACTGCAATCGGAGCATGCCTTTCAGCCGGCATCTGGCTGGCAACGGCGGATCACGGCAGCCGGAAATGGAGTCTGAAACGGCGCGCCAACCTAAGAGGAAGCATCGCGGACAGCATATTAAAGTACCGGAGTCTTGAAGCGTTCCTGGAAAGCGGACAGAGGAGCTCTTCCTTTCGCTATCTGTTTCGTTACATAAAAAAATTCCGGGAGCAAAAGATGGACAGAGAAATATTCGAATCGATTATTTTTCTGAGAAACCTTGCTTCCATTGAAAAAGGTAGGAGCTGCGGTACGGATGCGGTGATTGAGAAATTATCCGAGCACAACGGGCTGCTGCAGCCGATTTTTATCAGAATGCTGCACTTGCTGAGGCTAAATCAGTCCAAGGAGGCTGCCGCTCTCTTTTCCGACAAGGTAGGGACGCCGGCCGGCAGGGATTTTGCCGGGTTGCTGATCCAGTGGGACAAACTGGAACCCGGAGAATTGCTGGAAACGCTTCTTTCCTACGAAAAGAGCATGAAAGCGGCCAGACTGACGGATCAAAAGA
Organism: Bacillota bacterium; assembly: GCA_023415235.1. Taxonomy (GTDB): domain Bacteria; phylum Bacillota; class Clostridia; order Peptostreptococcales; family Anaerovoracaceae; genus Anoxybacterium. The sequence goes on along the minus strand of JAEZLP010000034.1, from coordinate 31,972 downwards.
GGAGAGACGAAATCGTAAGCGATTTGATCTACTTTCCGGTGGTCGTGAATATCCTGCTGATTTTCATCAACTTTATCTATATCGCGTATTTTATCGATCAGAGAGAAATGCTGCAGATGTTTTTGTAACAGCGAACCGACGTTTAACAGATTAAATGAAAACAATACAAATATGAAAAATGGAGGAAGATATCAATGAAGCAGATTATCGTAATGATTGCAATGATCCTTTTGGGAATTTCCATTGCCGGATATGTGAGCAGCTTCAACGCGAGCGCCGGAGCGATCTCCGACAATGCAATCGATCGGATTGAAGCCATCACATCGGGAGCACTGAAATCAGAATGAAAGGGAACGGAAATGAAACAGTTTATCGTGCTTTGCAGCACAATCATACTGGGAGTCGCAATTTATAATATGATCACAGGGCCGGGAGATGAATCGGTGATTAGCACAGTCAGCGAGGTTTGGCAGCAGGGGATACAGATCCGTACAGACTCCCCATAGCAGCGCTTTACAATAGATGGGGGTTGTGATGAAGCAATTGATCGTTTTGATGGGAGTGCTGCCGATTCTGCTTGTTTTTCTGATGCAGTATACGCTGGACCAGAGGAACAATGACGGGATCAGCAGAATTCAGGACTATGTCTATCAGGCCAAGGAGCAGGCCAAGCAGCAGGGATGTTTTACCCCGGAGATAAGGGAAGAACTGGTTGAAAAGATAGAAGGATACTTCGGAATCAAGGAAGAGGATATGGTGATCGTTCTTGAGGAGGTACCGAAATATCGAACATCAGCCTTTGACAAGAGAGAATTGATCTACTACAAGGTGTCTGTCCCTGTGGAGCAGATCATGGCGGGGAACCGTTTTTTCGGCATTCCGGATGAAGAGAACCGGGCAATGTACACCATTGAAAGCTGGACTGCCAGCGAGCTGATTCGGGACTGAGGAGGAGGTTTTAATGAAGGTATTTCTGGTATTTCTTGGCTTGCTTATAATCAATACCGGATTTCTGGCCTATCAGGGCGATTTAGGACGATATGTCAGGTGCCAGATATTTATGAAGGCGCTTGCAGAGGAATGCGCCGCCGGCGCCGCTCTCTATTATGACGAAGAAGCCTATTCCGACGGAGAACTGAGATTTTATTATGATGAGAGCCGTGAATACATCGAGTTTCTTCTGGAAGAATCCAGGGACAGGATGCCGCTGCCGAAAGGCAGCGCTCTCTATTATGAAGCGGTCTTCGAGGATGATTTATTGGGATATGAGGAAAACCCCTCCGTTACCGTATCGCTGACTGCTCAAACGGAGGATCTGTTCCGCCTCCCATTTCTGGAAGTGACCGAGATAAAACGAGCGGCCAAATATGAAATGCCCCAGTGAAAAAAATGAGCTTTCAAGCCGCGGATTGCATTCCCGGCTGCGTTCGTGTAAACTATCCAATAGAAGGGAAACGATACCCGGATACCACTGTTTCTGAAGAGGGTAACATCAGAAACAGGCTCCGAGGCTATATGTGAAGGGGAAAAGACGGAAAGGCAAGGGTATTCAACCAAGGTTCGAGAATCCCGTCCGGAATCTGCACTCCTTTTACGCTTTCGCCCATAAAAACCGTAGGTTTCAGGGCTCCGTGATAGTCGCTTCCTCCGGAGGAGAAAAGATTGTTTTTATTGCAGTAATTCAGCAGAAACTCCGTTTGATCCATATTATGCAGGGAATGATAACACTCGAGACCGTCCAGTGCCCCATGTGAAATCAGGGAGTCGAGGAAGCTTTCGTAATCATCGATGAAATACCCGTATAGATGGGCAAGGAAGGATTTGCCTCCTGCCTTTCTGATCAGATCGGAGACTTCCTTGATGGTTGGATAATCCTTGGTCTGGTTCAGGTAAAACGGACTTTCTTCGTTGTTGATGCAGGTTCTGTAAAAAGCATTCACATTGTTCCAGAGTTCTTCGGAAAAAAACTTTTTATTGTCAGGATACTTTCGCAGGTCTTCGTGGATCACCTGTGTAGCAAAAGCCTTTCCGCTTTGAATGGACAGGGAATCGGTCAGCTTGATGCCCAGATTCCTGCAAATGGCTTTCATCCTGTCGATGTACTGGTTTTCCCGTTCCAGAAACCATTCGTCCGAAATAAGACCGGAGTCGCGGATCATCTGCAGATCGAACCCGTATCCCAGAACCTCCAGAGGCATTTTGTCATGGACTACGGAAAATTCACAGCCGGGGATGATGCCTCCCGAAAAATGGTCGGTCAGCCCTTTTTGATTCAGTTTTTCATAGGCGCCGATGCTGTCGTGGTCTGTGATGGAAATCCAGCGAAGGCCCAGCTGCCCTGCGTTTTTAAGGATATATTCCGGATTCTGGGATCCGTCTGAAAAAATGGTATGCAAGTGCAAATCGATCATGATTGGAGCTCTCCTCTTAATTGCTGATACTCCTATTCTATACTTCTTACTTCGGATTGGCAAAGAATTTTCGGACTTTTTACAGAAGCCGCCCCGGAATAAAGATCAGGAAGAAGGGGTACAAAACTATCATAATTTGAGCTGCGAGGTGTATGGATGAGGCAGAGAAGTGCTTCTGAGCCTTGGAAAAAGAGAATAATTAGACTAACAGGCAAAACGGCGGTTATTTTAGTCGTGATTCTTTGTCTGATTACTTTTCTGAACTGGCTGACCGAGGACGAAGGCGCATGGAAGCCGGACTACGGGAAGGTTGATCTGGGATCCGTTGTAGAAAAGGAAACGCTGACCGAAGAAGATTTCAATACGATTTTCATGCAAACCGGATTGGGACGTTCCGCTGTGGAAAAGCTCAGATCCCAAAAAAGCGGAGTGGACAGAGAGAGGATTTTTCAGGAATATCAGGATGATTTCTTTGAATCCGGCAATTATGAATGTCGCCCCATCGCTGTCATCGTCTATGAGGAAAGGATGCGGGACAGCGAGGGAAATCTGATTACCGGATTTCAGGTGGCAGATCTGCGAAACGGGGATATTCTTATTACAAAGGCAACCCATTCTCTTGGATGGCGCCACGGGCATGCGGCCATCGTTACGAACGCTGCAAAAGGGGAAACACTGGAAGCGATTCTGCTGGGCAACCCGTCTATCCTGCAGAATATTAAGAAATGGAAAACCTATCCCAGCTTTATCCAGCTCAGGCTTAAGTCGAAGGACCCTGAAGTTGCGGAACGGGCTGCGGAGTATGCGAAAAAGGAAATTCTAGGAGTCCCATACGGCTTGCTTACGGGCATGCTAAACAAGGCTCCTGATAAAATAAAGAAAACCCAGTGCTCACATCTGGTATGGTATCCCTATGAGCGCCTGGGTTACGATCTTGATTCCGATGGTTCCTGGCTGGTAACGCCGAAGGACATCGCCGGCAACGAGCTTCTGGAGGTTGTGCAGGTATATGGAGTCAATCCGGAAGATATCTGGCCTTAGAGCATCCCTGCCAGGGCTTCATGACCACGAAGGGTTGGATGAAGACCGTCAAGAAGATATTCGGAAGCATTTTCTTCCGTGTATAAACGGGAAAATTGCTCCTGGGCGTCAATGATCCTGGCGCCATTTTTATTGCCGTACTCCAGCATGAGGCTGCGGAGCTTATTCAGCTTTTCGTTCACTTCGGTATAGTCGATATCCGGCAGCCAGTGTTTTTCTGCCAGCGGGACATGGATGAGCAGGGGAGTCATCAGAATGGGATCAATGCCGTGCTCTTTGGCAAGGTTCGCCATTTTGCCCAGATAATCCATTGACTCCTCCGGCGTGCAGACCTGATAGATAAAATCGTTGGTGCCGGTGAGTATCACTACCGCGGCAGGCCTGTGGGAGATCACATCCTTTTGAAACCTAGCCAGCACGTTGGGCGTTACGTCTCCGTTTTCTCCTTTGTTTATGATCTCATAGCCCGTGGACTGCCTCCAAAGGCTCGCAAAACACTGACTCCTCCTGTGAGGAAAGCCGTTGACGATGCTGTTGCCGATACATACGATTTTCATGTTTTTATTTAGGCCGCCGCATGTTGAAAAATCCGGCGGTTTCTGCCCCCTTCCTTGACAAATTCATCCTTTGGCATATAATTATAACAAGGCGTCAAAAACCGCAACGCCTTTTTTCAATGCTAGGATAATATAATTTGATACAGACGTAATTTTTTCGCAAGGGTAATATAATTTGATACAGACGAAATTATCTTCGCCAGAGTAAATATTTATACAGTCGAAATTTTCTTCTTATGAATTATAATATTAAGCAATTGTAATGTCAAACCATGATGGGGGATTGAAGGAACGGACGAAGCCCGTGACATCGGGGAAGACAGCGGAAGAATATTGTGAATTAACACCAGGAGGTATCTTATGATAAAAGTAACATTAAAGGACGGTAGCGTAAAAGAGGTTGAAAAAGGTTCAACCATCTTGGAAGTTGCCAAGGCAATTCATCACGGTCTGGCTAAAGAGGCCATGGCAGGCAGGGTCAATGGAAAAACGCAGGGCCTTGATTTCAGGCTGGAAGAGGACTGTGAGCTGGAAATCTTGAAATTTGAAGATGAAGACGGTAACCATACCTTTCGACATACAAGCTCCCATGTTTTAGCTCAGGCAGTAAAGCATCTGTTCCCGGAAGCAAAGCTTGGAATTGGACCCGCCATCGATAACGGGTTCTATTATGATTTTGATTTGGAACACCGTTTTTCCGATGAAGATCTGGCAAATCTGGAAAAGGAAATGGCTAAAATCGTACAAGCAGATTATCCCGTCGAACGGTTTGAGCTGCCCAGAGAAGAGGCGATCCGGTATATGGAGGAAAAGCAGGAGCCGTATAAGGTTGAATTGATTCGGGATCTTCCAGAGGATGCGGTAATTTCCTTCTACAAGCAGGGCGATTTCACCGACCTGTGCGCCGGACCGCATATGCCTTCCACCGGAGCCATCAAGGCTGTGAAGCTGATGAGCGTGGCCGGAGCGTACTGGAGAGGTAATGAAAAGAACAAGATGCTTCAGAGAATCTATGCAACTTCCTTCCCAAAGCAGAAGCAGCTGGACGAATATCTTGAAAGGCTGGAAGAGGCCAAAAAGAGAGACCATAGAAAGATCGGAAAGGAAATGGACCTTTTTGCCATCTTTGAAGAAGGCCCCGGCTTCCCGTTCTTTATGCCAAAGGGAATGATTGTCCGCAATGAGCTGGAAGCTTTCTGGAGGCAGGCGCACAGGGAAAGAGGCTACCAGGAAATTAAGACTCCACTGATTCTTAGCGAAGCCTTATGGCATACATCGGGCCACTGGGACCACTATCAGAACAATATGTACTTCACCAAGATCGACGAGGGGGATTTTGCGGTCAAACCGATGAACTGCCCCGGCGCGATGCTTGCATATAAGCGGAAGATGTACAGCTACCGCGACTTTCCGATGAGAGTTGCAGAGATGGGGCAAGTGCATCGGCACGAGCTTTCGGGAGCGCTCCACGGACTTATGAGAGTCAGAACCTTCACTCAGGACGATGCCCATATCTTTATGCTTCCGGAACAGGTCAAGTCGGAAATCAAAGGCGTGATCGACTTTATTGATTATGTGTACAATATATTCGGATTCAAGTATCATGTCGAGCTTTCCACCCGGCCCGAGGATTCCATGGGAACCGAGGAAGAATGGGATATGGCGACAAACGCCCTGAAGGAAGCCTTGACGGAAAAGGGAATGACGTTCATCGTCAATGAAGGGGACGGCGCATTTTACGGCCCCAAAATCGACTTCCATCTGGAGGACTGCCTGGGAAGAACCTGGCAGTGCGGAACAATCCAGCTGGATTTCCAGATGCCTCAGAGATTTGAATTGACCTATGTAGGAAAAGACGGAGAAAAGCATACGCCGATCATGATTCATAGAGTAATTTTCGGAAGCATTGAACGGTTTATCGGAATTCTCATTGAGCATTTTGCAGGCAAATTCCCGCTGTGGCTTGCTCCGGTACAGGTGAAGCTGCTGACGGTAACGGAAAAATTTGCAGACTATGCTGAGGAGGTTGGCAGAAAGCTGACAGAAGCCGGGCTCAGAGTAGAGGTTGACGTCAGAAATGAAAAGATCGGTTATAAGATCCGGGAAGCAAGAAACGAAAGAGTATCCTATCTCGGTGTAATCGGAGAAAAGGAAATGGAGTCAGGCGAGCTGTCAGTGCGTTCCAGCAAGGAAGGCGAACTGGGAGCGATGAAGCTGGAAGAGTTCATTGCGAAGCTGCAGAAGGAGATCGCAGACAAGGTTTGTTAATGTTAAAGCGGCAGGGCGGTCTCTTAAAACAGAAGCCAATATATTGATTGGGGTTGAGAAAATGACAGAAAAAAAAGATCAGAAGGAATGGCGTAACGGAGTTTTTCTTTGTACCGCCAAGGACAGCTTTGAAGCGGACCTGCTGGAATCAAAGCTGAGAAGCGAGGGGATACCGTCTATAAAAAGATTTAAGGGCGCCAGCAATTTCCTTGAGATTTTCATGGGAGCGAACAGCGCCTATCCCATCGACCTCTACGTTCCCGCGGAAACTCTGGAGGACGCCCGGAACATTATCGTGGCTGTTCCCTTGACCGGCGACGAAATCCCAGATGAAGATGAATAAGAAGCATATCGGCATTTTCTCACAGAATGGGAAAGCTGTGACTTTTTGAAAGGTAGATCAATAATTCCATGCGTTGCAGTAAATGTGGTAAAAAGAACAAAAAGAAGAGCAGCTTCTGTGTCAAATGCGGGGCAAAACTGCCTCCTGTACCGAAAAAGGACAAGAAAGCCAAAGGCGAGAAAGGGAAGAAGAAGCGATCGAAAGGCAGAATTCTGATCCTCTTGCTTATCCTGCTCATTTTGGGTATGCTTGTCTTTTTGCTGTTCGGGGGAGATAGGGTGCCGGAGAAAATCAGGAATATAAAAGGGTATTCCCATGTGACCGCTATGGTACAGGATAAAATGCCGGACAAGCTTAAGTTGCCTTTCGACCTGCCTTTCGACTTGCCCGACAAGCTGCCTTTCAGCCTCCCTGAAAAGCTTCACTTTGATTTTTCATTCAAGCTTCCCTTTGAACTCCCCAATCCGGGAAAGTTGCTGGGGGACAGCGAAGTGCCCGATAAGGAAAAAATTATGGAGGATCTTGCCGCCTACGAGGGAGAGGAAGAGAGCGAGATGGAATTCGACTCCCTTGAGATAGAGAAGAGGATAACGGTGGAAAAGGAAAAAACGGACACCGTATATGTCATCACCGAAACAAATGGTGAGAAAGAGGGGGAAACCAGGAGCAATTACTATCGGCTGCATTACAAGCGCCATCTGATCGGAGGCTGGAAGCTTGACAAGGTTGAGCCCTACAACGTGGAAGGGCAAAAAACATCCGTCGCCGGAGTGGACAATGAAACTGTCATCCGCGATGATAAAGTCTTTTCCGATATTGGATCAAACTGGAAACACAGCAACGTGAAGGTTCTGGAGCATTATACAGACGTAAAAACCGGAACGGATGTGGTCTCCGTTTATATGGAGCTTGAAAATGAATATGTCAATATGACGGGAATCAAAGAAATTCTCTATCAGTATAATGACGAAACGAAACAATGGGAAGCCATTCACGTATCAAAGCTCACTGCGCTGTCCATCGAACCTGTTTCTCTGCCTGCAGCGTCTCAATAAAGCGTCTCAATAATATGAAACCTCCGGCACTTCGCCCTTTCAACAAGGACAAAGCTTCCGGAGGTTTTATCGTATCGTCTCACAGCGCTACGCCGATTGCGGCGCTGTCTGCGATAAGCTTAAACTTCCTTTCCTCTGAAGATTCTTACCGATAGCTGATAGGAAAGATAATAGATCAGGATGATGATCAGAGGCAGTGCCACAATGAGTAATTTCGGCGGTCCGTTGGAGGGCAGTGATACCCCGGCCTTATCCAGGACGATCACTGCGGCTGTGGGTGCGGCAAATATAGCCAGCATAAAGATTCTGCTTTTTTCCACACCGAACTTGAATATAAGCGGAAGCAGAATCGCTGAAAAAACCAGTGCCACGCAGATTAAAGCGCCGATTGAAAGAAGATGATAGATCAGCGAAAAACCTTCCACCGGGCTGAACTGAAGGATTATGCTTGCTATCAGAAACGACGTTACGGCAGCGCTCCCGCAAAGGCAAAGGGAAAGCAAATACTTGGAACCGACAATTTCCCTTCTGGTGACAGGCAGGGACAGAGCATAACGGTCCCATTTTGCAAGCGAGTCGTAGGAGAAGGAAGTAATAGCGGACATCACGGATAAGAGAATGATGAAGCCTTCGAAAAACATGGCCGGATTATCCATGCCGGAGCTGAGCACCGCAAAGAATACCAGCATGAACAGCATGGTTTTCCCGTATTGGCGCATCGTAAACAAGTCTTTTAACAGCAAACCGATCATTTAAATTCTTCCCCCTTTACATAAAACAGCATGATATCTTCAATGGTGACGGAATCTATGGTTAACCCCTTGTATTTCTGTTTCATTTTTTCCCGGCCTCTGACCAGGATTTCGTGTCCGAAACGGCTTTCCCGTTCTCCGATGATATCCCCTTTATCAACGGAATGATAATCCTCTGCTCCGCAGAGAAGAAGACCGTAGTCATAGAGCAGCTCATCCTTGGATTCGCTGAAGATAATTTCTCCTTCGTGAAGGAAGGTGATATAATCAGCCACCTTTTCCAGATCGCTTGTGATATGTGATGAAAACAGAATGGAACGCTTCTCGTCCTGAATGAATTCCAGAAAAATATCCAGGATTTCGTTTCTGATCATCGGATCAAGACCGCTGGTGGCTTCGTCAAGAATCAGAAGCTTAGGATGGTGGGAGAGAGCCGTGGCGATTGACAGCTTCATCTTCATTCCCCGCGAAAAATCCTTGATCACCTTATCTTCGGGCAGGCGGAATCGCTTCAGGTATTCGGAAAAAAGACGCTCATCCCATTGTGTATAAATTTGCCTCATAATTTTTGATATGTGAATCGGCTTGATGCTATCATGAAAATAGCTTTCGTCGAAAACGACGCCAATGTCGTTTTTAATTTTTTTCTCATCCTTTATATAATCCAGGCCAAGTATTTTGACACTGCCCGAATCTGCCTTAAGCTGATTGAGTATCAGCTTGATCGTAGTCGTCTTGCCGGCTCCGTTCTCTCCGATAAAACCCATGATGCTTCCCTCCGGAAGCTGCAGGTCCACCTTCTTCAGTTCGAATCGATCAAATCGTTTTGACAGACCTGTGATTTCGATTGCATTCATTGATTATAACCTCCCATGATATCTGCCGCTTGCTGTTTTTAATCGACGGTATACAGCAGCTGCAGCATTTCTATTAATTCTTCCGGGCTGATATCAGCGGTTTTCGCCAGATTTACCGCCTCCTGGAGCTTCTCCTCTATCATACGCAAATGTTCCTCCCTGACGAACTCCAGATTTTTTCCCGCAACAAAGCTCCCGCGGCCCGTTACCGTTTCAATAAAGCCGTCCCTTTCCAGATCCTCGTAAGCCCGCTTTGTGGTGATTACACTGATCCGGAGTTCTTTCGCCAATAGCCGCATGGACGGCAGGGCTTCTCCCTCCTGCAGGGTCCCGTTCAGGATCATGGCTTTTATCTGGGAAGTGATCTGCTCATATATGGGCTTGCCGCTTGTGTTGCTGATGATAATATCCATTGACTCACCTCAATTTTCTGTATTCTCGCCCAAGTAAGATATTGTATATATACGATATATACAATATAACACCTTAAAGAAACAGCTGTCAACCAAAAATTAAAAAACCGCTGCCGGCAATTGACTGCCGGAGCGGTATCCGCATTTTAAATTATCTAACTCTGCCAAGATCGTCTGTTACTCTGTGAGACCGTAGTAGGCCAGTATTCCGTTGTATATGCCCCTTGCAAAGCTCTGCGGATCCGTCGAGAGCAGTTGGGCGTCTCTCGGATTGGTCAGGTAGCCCATCTCTACTAAAACAGCAGGCATCGATGTATTTCTCAGAACATAAAGTCGTGTCGTAACGATCACGCCTCTGTTGGGAAGGCCGGTCATGTTGTGCAGACCTTCCAGTACTCTCAACGCCATGGTATAGGCCGGAGTTCCGCTGGCGTATACATATGCTTCGCTTCCGCTGGCTGTAGTTACCTCGCTGGCATTGCAATGAAGGCTGAAGAAAAAATCAGCCGGCCAGCTGTTTGCGGCGTCGACCCTGGCTTGAAGGCTGGTGGCCACGCTTGTTCCCAGCTGAGTTGTCGGTTCCGGTCTTGACACTCTTGCTTCGAAATTCGGATTATTGTTCAGCAGCTCGGCAAGCCGGATGCCCACCTGAAAATTTACATCCTGTTCTCTGACACCGTTCGCTTCCGCGCCTGCATTCGGATTGACGGGATTGTGTCCCTGGTCTATGAATATTTTAATCGCCATAATCATTCTCCTGTTTCCAGATACCTGCATCCCGGGGGATGCAGTATCCAACGATATGATAATCCATTATATGAAAAACAGGGAAAAAGGTTTGCGATCTCATGGGGAAATCATATTACAATTAAGGATTTGAATTTGATGCGGCGGCGCTTTGAGCGGCCAGTTTACCTGAGGAAAAGGCAAACTGGAGATTGTACCCGCCGGTATCCCCATCCACATCCAATACTTCGCCGGCAAAGTACAGATTGGGAAACTTTAAGGCTTCCATCGTCTTGGTGTTGATTTCCGAAAGTGCAGCCCCGCCCGAGGTAACCATGGCGGATTCATACCCGCCCAGCCTTGCTATTTTAAACTCGTCATTCGAGAGAAGCCGAATCAATGCTTTCAGAGTCGTGATCGAAGTGGTGGAAGCTTTTCCTTCGGCATCGGCTCCGGCCCGCCTGCACAACACTTCAAGAAACCTTCTGGGCAGTTCGGAAGGGGCACCGTTGGCTCCACTGCTGAAATATTCCTGAAGAACCGTTATCAGCTGTTTTTTGTTTCCGCTGATCCTTTCCGTCAGCTCACGGATGATCGCTTCCCCAGGTTTAAAAGGATAGTAGTTGATCGTAAGGATGTCTCCTGGCCGGGCATACCGGGAAAGATTCAGAATCACAGGACCGGAAAAACAGGTATGTGTCAGGAGCAGGTCGTCTCTGTTGCGATGGAATTTCCCGCTGGAAGGACGAACCGCAGCTTCCACTTGCCGAAAGGAGATGCCGGACAACTCCTGATAGGGATACTGGGAAGGGTATAGGGGGACCAGCGCCGGAGCCGGAGGAACTATTTCGATCCCAAGCTCCCGCAAAACGGAGAAAAAGCTTCCGTCGGACCCCGTAGCCGGATAAGAGCAGCCGCCTGTGGCAATGATCAGTTTGGCGGCTTGATAGGAACGATCGCAGCAGGTAACGGTATAAACCGGACCGGAACGGGTAATACGGTCCACGGGCGACGAAAAAAGAAACCGAAGATTGTTTTCCCTGCAGCAGGAGGTCAATACCTCCAGGATATCCTGAGCCTTCAATGATTTTGGAAATATTTTTCCATCCTCCCGCTCCAATAAGGGAATTCCTCTGTTTTCGAACAGATCGACGACAGACCGGTTGTTAAACTGGTATAGGATGGGCCGAATCCGGCTGCCGTTTTCGCCGTAATGGGAAATGAAATCCTTGATGCTGCCTCCGTGGGTAAGGTTGCATTGGCCTGAACCCGACAAGAGCAGCTTTCTGCCCGGTGCCGCCTTTTTCTCAATAATCAAACCGTTGACCGGATGGGGCAGGGAAGCCCCTGCGAACAAGCCCGCCGCACCGGCGCCAATTATAATCAGATCGTATATCATCAGGAAAACCTCCGGTAAAGTGAAGTCCATTATATCATAAGTCAGACATCAGCGCCAGAAATGAAATGGCCGTACATTTGATATGTACGGCCGTATGGTAAACCCCTTGTTTGAATCATTGCGGAATGTTCCACAGTATTCAAGATTATATTATTTAAAGTATTCCAGAACATAATCCGGAATATTCCCCTCATTGAAATAGATCTGCATGGTCGCCATGGACGCATCATCCGTAGCAAATTTTGCGGCCACATCCGGGCTGTAGCCATACTCCTTGTAGTAATATTCAAGATCTTTGACCGGGCCGCCCTTGTACGCAACGACGCCATAGAAATAGTTATCGTAGTTGATGGTTTGAGTCTCGTACCGATCGATCAAGTCCCAAATCTTTTCCGGATCTGTTATCTTCAGGCTTTTTCGCTCTTGAGCCGGAACCGGAGGCTTGCTGTCGGCATATTCCACGGCCACGGCTGAGGTGTTGTTCTGCTCCTCATAATGATAGATTTCAACGTACTCAATATCGCTCAGATTTTGCCGGAACCGGTCTTCGTAGCCATGGGCTTCAAGCCACTGGATTGTATTGGTATATTGGTCCGTGATTCGATAAGCAATACTGTTGTTCAACAGTCTGGTGGGAGTGTCGGAATTCTCGTCACGGTAGGTGAAGTTGATGTTTGCCACCGCGTAAGGATGACGCAGGCTTGCCATATCCTCAAAGGACTGGGACCGAAAATCCAGTTCCAGGCATTCCATGAATTCCTTCACATCCTGCTTGTTCTTGATCTCAACTCCTTCCTTGTTGGGGATGTCGCTGCTGACATAGATATCAGTCAGTCCCACATAATTCAGGTTGCTTGGCGCAAAGAAATCCTTGAATTCCACGGATTCGTAAACCTGCTTGAACTGAGGACTATTCCTGAAATATTCATAATCAACCGAATATAGTCTGGTCATCGAGAAGGCGGCATCCGGGTTATACGAGAGGAAAAAGCGGGTTGAATAGATGTTTTCCAGATTTTCCAGCCTGTTTTTATTCTCGATAATGGAACGATGTAGTTCCCGGATTGCGGTGATATTATCCGGATCCTTCAAACGGAATCCCTTTCCATCGCCGAAGGTCTGATGGCCGGAATAACGGCCGCCATAATAGATATTGAATCTGCTGCCGAGAGTGAAATCCTCATTGATCGTAAAGCTCTCAACTTTTGCCTGATCCGGCACCCGCTTTTCAAAGCCGGTGACGTCAAAGTTGAGCCCCAGCAGGAAAACCACTGCGATCAATGTATAGACGCCCAGACTTCTCAAGCTCTTTATGTTATAAATCCTCGGCGTCTTCTTCACGATCATCTGACCGATGATAAAGAAGATGATGGTCCCTGCGGCGAGTCCGGCATACATATAGAGCTCAGACTGGCCTAGCACTTCAAAATAGAAGCCTAACAGCGTCATACCGAGAAAGGCGATCAGGTAGCAGATAATCGGTTCCATGAACCCGAACGCCAGCGAGTCCGTTGCATGCTCAAGTCGTCTTTTCTGATAGAGGAAGCCTCCCAGAGCAAAGAGAATCAGGAAGCTTACAATATAGAAAATGGTGCTTCCGGCTCCGAAGACTCCGTTATTCTGCAGCACGTTGAGGAATGGGGAAATCCGCATGCCATACTCCGACCAGTTCCCCGTTGTATCAAAACCGAAGAGGTAATGGGAGAAGTATGCGATAAACACTGCATAAAGGGCAGGGATCAGGAAGTTGAACCAGATTGCCGTGGCAAAGTGCATCAGGGAATTGCCTGTTACGATTCCCGCGAAGACCGATACCGAATAGATAACAAAGGCAATGATCAAGGAAACCCAGATCCAGTTCAGGATGTCGGCTCTCGCAAACAGGTTCGCTGTCTCCGTTACCATACCCGTCTCCGTACCGTATTGCCTGTGAACAGGCTTACTTATGATCAGGAGGATGAGTCCGTTGACCAGAATCGGCGCTGCGATCAGAATCAATCCGGATAGGAAGCCGCTGTTATAAAGCTTGGCTCTGGTAAAGGGCATGGAATGCATCACAGAAACGGAGCTGACGCCCTGCAGGTACCGGTAAATGACCACCGCGGCTATGATCGGAAACAGCAGGTGGGCAAACATGTAAAACGGCTGCTGGTTATTCAGCGACATCTCAATATAGCCGGAAAGATCGTTAAGATGACTGTAGGTCATCAGGATCGGGAATACGCCCGACAGGAAATACACCAGAAAAGCCAGTGCCGGAATTGCCCAGAACCGGCGAAGGTTTTCGATAATCAGCGGTTTAGATATGCTAAAATATGATGCTTTCGATTTCATCATCTCCACCTCCCAACTCATAGATAAAGATTTCTTCAAGAGACAAAGGCAGCATGTCAAAAATGACAGGATGACTTTCGTTGATGGTGCTTTCCACCACGTCTTTTCTGTTTCTTATGATCAGAAGATCGACGGTCCCTCTGGATTCCTTGTGCAGCACGTTGAGGCCCTTGTATGGGTCTTGGACCTCCGTCTTGAATGCGACTTGAATTTTATGAATATCGGATTTCAGTTCATCCAGATCCCTTTCGATCATCATTCTACCCCTGGACAGAATTCCGATGGAATCGCAGATTCCCTCCAGCTCTCGCAGATTGTGGGAGGAAACTAAAACCGTCATCTCACGCTCTGCCACATCCTCAACGATATATTTCCAGACAAGTTTGCGGATGATCGGGTCCAGTCCGTCTATGGGCTCATCCAGAATCAGATAGTCCGGCATGGAGGACATGGTCAGAATAAAGGCCGCCTGCTTCTGCATTCCCTTGGAAAACTTGGAAAGCTTGCGTTTCTCATTCAGCTCAAACTGCTTTACCATGTGATCGTACCGTTCCTGATTCCAGTTCGGATAGATGGAGCGGTAGAATTTCGCTGATTCCTTCAGGTTATAGGTTGAAAAGAAATAAAGGTCATCCGGAATATAGCCCATTCTTTCCTTAATGGGAATGTTTTCGTACACGGGGCTGTTTTCGATGAGGATTTCACCATGATCCGGCTTCAATATGCCGGTGACATGCTTGATCAATGTGGTTTTTCCGGCTCCGTTGGTGCCTACAAGACCGTAGATGGATCCTTTTTTTACATTGAGATTTAAATCGGAAAGGGCTCGAAAGCCATCAAAGGATTTATCGAGATTCATAACCTTTATCATTTCCAATCACTCCTTTCCTCCAGTAATTCATCCAGTATTATTTTGATTCTATCCAGGGAACAACCCATGTAATACAGCTCCTTGATATTCTCCCTCAGTGATTCCTTGACTTCTCCAATTCTCTTTTCGTCTATGGGAAGTTCAGAAGGGGAGGCTACAAAGGTGCCCAATCCTGCAACCGTGTAGATATATCCCTGATATTCCAGCTCCCGATACGCCTTTTGTATGGTATTGGGATTCACCGTGAGGATTTTGGACAGCTCCCGGACAGAAGGAATCTTATCTTCTGCTATTAACATTCCTGTGAGAATGAGCTCTTTTATATTATCGACTATTTGCTCATAGATTGATTTTCTGCTTTTTAAATCAAGCTGAAACACAATGATCCCCCTCCTTTTTTATTAGTCAGGAACGAGCCGGATTTCTCCGGTTTCATTCTGTACTCAGTGTACTATATGACATAATACACTGTCAACAGTTAAATTGATTGCCCATTGACAGAAGGTGTAAAAAAGCGGAAAATGGTATGAAGAAAGTTATGAAAGGGGATTCGGTATGACAGAATTCAGAGAATACGACATGGAAGCATTGGGAGCAGAAAAAGCAAAGAAAAATCGGAAACGGCTGAGGAAAAACCTGATTATCTTCGGGTGCATCCTGGCAGGCGTTATTGTTCTGGCCTTGATCGGAAACAGCATCAAGGAAGCCATCTGGGGCAGCAATGATAAGATAGCGGCAGACGGGCCGTATATCGCGACGATTTACGTTGAGGGCACCATAGCGTCCGGGCAGACGGATTCCTTCGGGATTCCTGTCGGTTATCAGCACAATTGGACCCTTGAAAAAATAGATGAATTGATTTCGGATCACAATAACCGCGGGCTTATGATATTCGTGGATTCACCGGGCGGCGGGGTCTATGAAAGCGACGAGCTTTATTTGAAGATCAAGGAGTATAAGGATCGAACCGGCCGTCCTGTCTATGCTGCAATGGGATCCATGGCCGCATCGGGCGGGTACTACATTTCTGCTGCTGCAGACAAGATCGTAGCCAACAGAAATACATGGACCGGATCCATCGGAGTGACCATCGGCACAATTTACGATATTTCAGAGCTGCTGGAGAAATACGGAGTGAATACCGTTACTATAACCGCAGGTTCAAACAAGGCGATGGGCAGCATCACGGAACCTCTGACCGCGGAGCAGCAGGCTATTTTCCAGTCACTTGTGGATGATGCCTATGAACAGTTTACAGGAATTGTATCTGAGGAAAGGGGCATAGAGCTGTCCGAGGTTCAGCGATTCTCGGACGGAAGAATCTATACGGCGGAACAGGCGCTAGAGCTGAATCTCGTGGATTCCATCGGCACCCTCGACGATGCGTTGGAGGACATGATAGCGGCATATAAGCTGCAGGGCTGCGAGGTAATCGATGTGGTATACAAGGATAATTCTCTGTGGGGAACCCTTTTAGGCAGCGCAAAGCTTCCTGATTTCAAGGGCGGCGACGTCTCCGCGATTCTGAATATAATCGAAGGGGACAGCAGATTCCCTATCAGCTACGAGTGCAAGCTGCTGAAATAATATGATCCTGTGAAAAAAACCAGGTGAGAAACCAGGTGAGAAAAAAGGTAAAAGCTCGATGATAAAAACAAAAACTGCTGGCAAGTTTTTTAGCTTGACAGCAGTTGTTTTTTATGTTAAATTGAGTACGGTGTCAAGTACATTTGCTTGGCACATACGGTCGAATGAAGATCCGACACAAAGGCTGATCGCAGATCTGACACAGAGGCTGATTGCAGATGTTTGAGAAGATGATAGAAATTAGTATGCTATATGATTTTTATGGTCAGTTGCTCACTGCAAAGCAGCAGGAACTGCTGAAGCTCTACCATGAGGATAATTATTCCCTTTCCGAAATAGCGGAGGAATATGGGATCAGCAGGCAGGGGGTTCATGACGCGGTCAAGAAAGCCGAGAAGGCTTTGCACGAATATGAAAGCAAGCTAGGCCTGATCAAAAAATTTGCAGCGACGGAAGAGGCGATCGCCCGGATTGATTCGGAAATAAACAGCCTTATATTGGAAAACAGCCTGAACACAGAGCTGACAAAACGACTTGAGCATATTAAATCCATTATAGATAAAATCAACGAATGAGGAGAGCCGGGATATGGCGTTTGAAGGACTATCGGAAAAACTGCAGGGCGTTTTCAAAAAGCTGAAGGGCAAGGGAATTCTTACGGAAGCGGACATCAATGAAGCGATGCGGGAAGTAAAGCTTGCGCTGCTGGAAGCAGACGTGAATTTCAAGGTCGTAAAACAGTTTGTGGAAAGCGTGAAGGAAAAGGCGCTGGGACAAGATGTCCTGGCCAGTCTGACTCCCGCTCAGCAGGTAATCAAAATCGTAAACGACGAGCTTGTGGCCCTGATGGGAGGAACCAACAGCAAGCTGACCTATTCTCCAAAGGGGTTTACGGTAATCCTGATGGCAGGACTTCAGGGTACCGGTAAGACCACCACCTGCGGAAAGCTGGCGAATTATCTGAAGAAAAATGGCAAAAAGCCCATGCTAGCCGCCTGCGACGTCTACCGTCCGGCCGCTATCGACCAGCTGGAAATCGTAGGGAAAAGCGTAGATGTACCTGTTTTCACCATGCGTGACTGCAGACAGCCGGAGATCATAGCGGAAAAAGCGATGAAGGAGGCGGAATACAAGGGTTATGACGTACTCATTCTGGATACGTCGGGCCGGTTGCATATTGACGACGAATTGATGGAGGAGCTTGTCAGGATCAAGCAGAAGACCAGGCCCCATGAGATTCTCCTCGTCGTGGACGCTATGACCGGACAGGATGCGGTGAATGCGGCGGAAGGCTTCAACGAAAGGCTTGGTATCGACGGTATCATCATGACCAAGCTGGACGGCGACACCAGAGGCGGGGCAGCGCTGTCAGCCAAGGCGGTTACCGGAAAGCCGATCAAGTTCATCGGTATGGGTGAAAAGTTCGATGCGCTGGAGCCGTTCCATCCGGAGCGCATGGCATCCAGAATTCTTGGCATGGGCGACATGATGAGCCTCATTGAGAAGGCTCAGGAAAGCTACGATGAGGAAAAGGCCGCTGAACTCGAGCGAAAGATGAAGAAGAACGAGTTCACGCTGGAGGATTTCCTGGATCAGATCGGGCAGATTAAAAAGATGGGCGGGCTGGCCAAAATCCTTGATATGATGCCCGGCATGAACAGCAAGGCCATGAAGGATGTGGACATGGAAAGCGGTGAAAAGGAGTTTATCCAGATGGAAGCCATCATCCAATCCATGACAAAAGAGGAACGAAGGGATCCTTCCATTCTGAACGCCAGCAGGAGAAAGAGAATCGCCGCAGGCAGCGGACAGCCGGTCAGCAAAATCAACAACCTGATCAAGAGATACGACGAGGCTAGAAAAATGATGAAGCAATTCTCCAATGCTCCGAAGTTCAAGAGAAACAGGATGTTCAAGGGATTCTAACTGATGTTCAAGAGATTCTAACCAAGGTGATAAATTCAGATAGAACTGAGTTTTCATATAACATGATAAGATTGCACAAGATGGTTGTCCGGTCCGGAAAGAGAGAATTGCTTCCGGGAAAGGAAACCTGCTGGCACCAAAAAGGAGGTGGAACATATGGCAGTAAAAATCAGACTGAAGAGAATGGGAGCGCATAAGAAACCTTTTTATAGAGTAGTAGTTGCAGACTCCCGTTCACCAAGAGACGGCAAGTTTATTGAGGAAATCGGATACTACAATCCGCTCACAGATCCGGCTGACGTCAAGATCGATGCAGAAGCGGCGAAGAAATGGATTTCAAACGGAGCTCAGCCTACCGACACTGTAAAAAGTCTTTTCAAAAAATCAGGAATTATAGAATAAGGAAAGCGGTGAAAACTTATGGTAGAATTGGTTGAAGCTATTGCAAAATCACTTGTTGATAATCCTGATGCGGTAGAAGTAAAAGAGGTAGAAGGAAGACAGGCTATTGTGATCGAGCTGAAGGTTGCTCCTGACGATATGGGCAAGGTAATCGGCAAGCAGGGGAGAATCGCCAAAGCGCTTCGTACTGTTGTGAAAGCCGCAGCAACCAAAGCAAATAAAAAAGTGGTAGTAGAAATCGTTCAATAGGATTCTGCAATACTGCTAACATGTAGTTTGTGGCACATATATTCGTATATGTGCCTATATTTTATATTTTGAATCAAATCGAAACGGGATGCTTTTATCGGGCATTGCAAAAAAAAAAACAGAGGAAGTCATGGAAAAAATCAAAATTGGACAGGTAGTCAATGTGGTGGGACTGAAAGGGGAGCTGAAGGTCTACCACTTTTCGGATTACAAGGAGCGGTTCGAGGAATTGGAAAAGGTTTATCTTGAGAATACTCCGTACCGAATCTCGGGCGTCAGATACATGAAAGAAATGGTCATTCTCAAGCTGGAAGGCATTGATGACCGGACAGAAGCCGAGCGTCACAAAGGCGAGGACGTTTCGATCGACGAGACTGGGCTCAGAGTGCTGCCGGAGGATACCTATCATATTTTTGAATTGATCGGGATGAAGGTGGTGGACGAGCACGGCTCTCAGATCGGAACCCTGTGCGACGTGATCAAAAACAGCGCTCAGGATCTGTATGAGGTGGAACGGGAGAATAATGGGAAATTTCTGATTCCCGCTGTGGATGAATTTATTTTAAACATAGACACGAAAAGCAGGTTCATTACGGTAAGGCTGATCGAGGGCCTGATGGAATAGAATCGAGGAGCAGGTTATGAAGATCGATATATTGACCCTTTTCCCGGAAATGTTCAGTCCGGTTACGGAGGAGAGCATCCTGGGAAGAGCTAGGGAAAACGGAATTCTGGATATCCGTCTTACCAACATCAGGGATTACAGCCGGGACAAGCATAAAAAGGCAGATGATTATCCCTTCGGAGGCGGCGCCGGCATGGTTATGCTGGCCGATCCGGTTTTTCGCGCGCTGGATGCCGTGGAAGCCGAGAAAAAACGGATTCTTTACATGTCTCCGAGAGGACGGATTCTGGATCAGGAACTGATTTCCGAGCTTGCCCGGGAGGAGAGCCTGGTGATTCTCTGTGGTCACTATGAGGGAATTGATCAGAGAATCATTGATCGCTGGAATATGGAGGAGGTTTCTATCGGAGACTATATTCTTACCGGCGGAGAGCTGCCGGCCATGGTTCTCATCGATGCGGTGGCACGAATGATTCCCGAGGTGCTGGGAAGCAGCGACGCCCATAACGAGGAGTCGATTTATTCCGGGCTGCTGGAATACCCTCAGTATACGAAGCCCAGGCAATATGAGGGCATGGATGTTCCTGAGGTGCTGGTTTCCGGAAATCACAAGTTGATTCATCTCTGGCAGTATGAGGAATCATTGAAGCTGACTAAGAAGAGAAGGCCGGATCTTTGGGAAGAGTACCTGAAAAAAGAGAAGGAAATCACCAAGGAAGAGAAGAAAATACTGCAGAAAATTACCGATGACGATTGATTTTTCAAGGATATTGCCGATGTTATTTTTCACGGGATTTTACTGCGGATGGTTGTAATTGACCGGGCATTCATATATAATTAAAGGCTGAAAGATTGGGCGGAGGTACGGATGCCATGAAAAAGAAAAAAAGTGTCATCGCGCTGTTTTGTACAACCCTGGTAATTCTTTTCATCATAATCTATGTATTTCCACACGTTACCGGCGCACTGAAGAAGACGGAAATTATTGAGTATGGAAGCCTTCAGGTGACTGACCAGGTAACCGCCTATATCGTCAGAAATGAGACGGTTTATTTTGCGAACAAATCGGGAAACATTGATTATTATGTGCAGGAAGGGGAGCAGGTCAGGAAAGGCATTAAGATACTCGATATTACATCGGGCGGCCTGGATGACAGGGAAAGCAGCTACCAGAATCTTATGGAGCGGATTTCCAGGTTTAACGGCGGAGAAAGCATCTTCAGCGACGATATCAAGAAAATAAGAACCCAGATTGCAAAACTGGAAAACCAGCGGGATACCGCCATGAACGCAGGCGAGCAGGAGCTGGCGTCCAGAATGGAGCAGCAGATCTTGAGGCTCAATCAAAAGAAAGAATATATCCAGGCAAACGATAATGCCGCCAAAGAGGAGATCATAAAACAGAATCAGTCCGTCAACGGATCTGGAGTCATACCGGAGTATTATATCAGCCAGCAAAACGGAGTGGTCAGTTATTACATAGACGGCTATGAGTCTGAATTCACGCCTGAGAATATGGCGCTGCTCAGCAGGCATAAAATTCTGGGACTGAAAATCGACGTCCAAAATGTGGCCAGGGAAACGACCCTTGCCAGGGAACCATTGTACAAGCTTGTGGATCATAAAAAATGGTACGCGGTTTTCTGGGTGGCTCCGGAAAACATCGTAAAGTATGAAAAAGGGAAAAAGGCGACCATAAACCTGCCCTTGGGCCAGGTGGACGGGATCATATACGATATTCTCGACGACGATGGACAATGGCTCGTTATATTGGAATTCAACCGTTATTACGAAGAATTTACTCAGATCAGAAAACTGGAAGCGGAGGTCATCACGTCGGATTACAGCGGACTGATCATTGAAAACGAAAGTATTACCACTCAAGACGGACAACCGGGCGTGTATGTGAAGGACAAGAGCGGAGAATATGTCTTTAAGCCGGTTAAAATCATAACCAGCGACGGGGAATGGTCTTTGGTTGAGGTGTCCTATTTCTATACAGATGACGGAGCCACAAAGGTGGAAACGGTGAACATCTATGATGAAATACTGAAGAAACCCAATTAAATCAATATGAGCGTACCAGGTTATTCAAGGGAGGAGCAGCAGAAGCGATGGGAACGATCAGGGAAAACATTGATGCAATCAATAAAAATAAGGATGAAATTGCAGCAAAAGTCGGACGAAAGCCCGGTGAAGTGCTGCTTGTAGCGGTTACCAAGACAAGGTCGGCGGAAGAAATCAACGAGGCCATCGATGCGGGGATTACAGATATCGGAGAAAACAAGGTCCAGGAGATCATGGAAAAGTATGACGCTGTGAAGCCCGTGCGCTGGCATATGATTGGACATTTGCAGACAAATAAGGTAAAATATATTATCGACAAGGTATCGATGATCCATTCCGTCGATACCTTCCGGCTTGCTGAGGAAATCGACAAGAGGGCGAAAGCCCATGGAAGGGTGATGGATATTCTGGTTCAGGTCAATGCGGCGCAGGAAGAAAGCAAATTCGGAATTACTACAGAGGAAACGGGGAAACTAATAGAAGAAATTCTGAAAAACTGCCCGAATATCAGAATCAGAGGCTTAATGTGCATTGCGCCGTTTGAGGATGATCCCGAGGATGTCAGAGTATACTTCAAGGAAGTAAAGGAGCTGTACGACCGGTATTCATCCTTCCCGCATCCGCAGCTGGATTTCCGGTATTTATCCATGGGAATGTCCCATGATTATGAAGCTGCCATTCTGGAGGGATCCAATCTGATCCGGGTTGGGACGGCGATTTTTGGAGAACGAAATTACAACAAGCAGATATAAAATTGAAGCAGATAATTTAACCGGCTGCATGGTGCAGCGCCAAAGCCAATATTACGAGGAGGTAATACAATGGGAGAAGGTTTGTTTTACAAGCTGAAAACACTGATCGGTATTGAAGAAATAGAGGACGAAGACGTACTGGACGAAACCCCTGCGCCATCTTCATCGTCCATGGAAAGAAAGCCCGTAGATCCAAGAGATTCCTATCTTGCATCCAGAAATGACAGCAAGGAAGTGAAGGATCTGAAGGACAGCCGGGTTCTCCCGATACAAAATAAAAATGTCACTCCGAACACAAATCAGTTTAAAATGGTGGTCATTGAACCGAAAAGCTTCGATGAATGCCCAAAACTGGTGGACAATCTGAAGGCAAAGAAACCTGTCATCATCAATCTGGAAAAGGTGGAATCGGACACCGCACGAAAGATTTTCGATTTTTTAAGCGGCGCTACATATGCATTAAACGGAAATGTCCAGAAGGTTGCCAACAACATTTTTATATTTGCGCCGGAAAATGTAGATGTTACAGCGAATATTGATCACAAGGGGATCGATTTCAGCGGCTCCCCCAAGAATATTTGGAGATAAACGGAATGATGTTATTAATTAATGCAGTGAATTTATTTTTCGAGGTTTTGATCTATCTGATCCTGGGAAGAGCAATCCTCAGTTGGTTCGTGAGAAACCCTTACGATACTCTGGGCAAAATCTATTCTGTGGTGATCCGGATCACGGAGCCGATTATTGCGCCATGCAGAATGCTGCTCGCAAGATTCAACATGATGGGTACCATAGACTTCTCTCCGGTTTTGGCTTTGATCGGCCTGAGCATTATCAGAAGAATTATCATCTCCATATTATGGTCAATGAGTTTCTAGAATGCCCGAAATCTGTTCGCATGGAATGTGGTAACTGAGAGGTGGAAGAATGATTACTCCGTTGGATATACAAAACAAAGAGTTCGCAAAAGGTGTGCGGGGATACAAGGAAGAAGAGGTGGATGGATTTCTTGATCTTCTCACCTTGGATATGGAAAAAATATTGGAGGAAAACCGCAAGCTGAAAGATCAGGTAAAGAACCTTACCGCCGAGGTGGAGCGCTACCGAAACTCTGAAGGAGCTGTGCTGGAGACCCTTGAGGCGGCAAAGGCGTTGATGGGTGATATCTCTGCCAGTGCGGAAAAGCGGGCCGAGATCCTGCTGAAAAACGCCGAGCTGGATGCGCAGCTGATCCAGAGAGAAGCCAAGGAATCCATCGAGCGGCTCAATGAGGAATTGGCGTCCACCAGGAATCGTCTGAATATCTTCAGGACAAGATACCGAAGCCTGCTGGAATCAGAGCTTGAGAAGTTCGACAACCTTAGCGCGGAGCTGTTTTCCGAAAAGGACATGGATGAGCTGAAAACCTACACGGAAATCAAAACTGTGGCGGAAGACAAGGCTTCTTTCGGAAAATCCACCATCACGAATCTGAGAAAAGGGGAAAGGGTATAAGGATTGTATTTTATCATCATTGCGATCGTCGTTGCGTTGGACCAATGGACGAAATATCTCATACAGTCCAATTTGGTGTTGAACAGCACGATTCCGCTGATTAACGGGATTTTTCATATCACATATATCCACAATACAGGCGCAGCCTTCAGCCTGTTTCAGAACAAAACAGGCTTCCTGATATCGATTCAGCTGGTCGTTATCGTGATCGTGCTGGTGTATTTGATAAAAAGGCAGAAAAAAGAGCACTGGTGTCTTTTGCTGAGCCTTTCGCTCATTGCTTCCGGGGGGATTGGAAATCTCATAGACCGGGCAGGCAATGGCTATGTGGTTGATTTTCTTGATTTTCGCATTTGGCCTATTTTCAATATAGCGGACATATCCGTCTGCGTGGGCTGCGGATTGATTGTTCTGTATGTTTTTTTGATCGAGCCGAAAGGCCGCAGAAAAAATTTGGCCCAGGCGCAGGATGGTATGCCGGCGAAAAATGATGTTCCGGAAAAATAGAGATCCGGACAAACCAGGAATCCCCGGGGGAATCGGTATGGAGAAGAATCTCAATATATTTGAATTTATTGCAGAAGAAGATATGAAGGGGACCAGACTTGATGTGGTCCTCTCTCTTGTTATTGAAGAAGCTTCACGAAGTCATCTTCAGAAGCTGATCGACATTGGAAGAGTTGAGGTGAACGGCGCGCCGGAAACCTCAAAAAAATACAAGGTAAAGACCGGGGACTCCATCAGGGTTACCATCCCGGAGCCGGTTCATCTGAACGTGATTCCGGAGGATATCCCCATCGATATCGTATATGAGGATGAGGATGTGATGGTGGTCAATAAGCAGAAGGGGATGGTGGTGCATCCTGCCGCCGGCAATTACAGCGGAACTCTGGTGAATGCCATTTTGTACCATTGCAAGAATCTTTCCTCCATCAACGGGATCATCCGCCCGGGCATTGTTCATCGGATCGACAAGGATACCAGCGGTTTGCTGATGATAGCAAAAAATGACGCGGCCCATCGCAGTCTTGCAGAGCAGCTTGCAGCTCACTCCATAACCAGAGCATACCATGCTGTCGTATATCATAATTTTCAGGAGGATACGGGTATGGTGAACGCCCCCATCGGCAGGGATCCGAAAAACAGGCTGAAAATGGCGGTAACCCAGCTGAACAGCAAGGAAGCGATTACGCATTACAGAGTATTGCAGCGGTTCGGCGCCTTTACCTATATCGAATGCATGCTGGAGACGGGTAGAACTCATCAGATCCGTGTTCATATGGCCCATATCAATCATCCGCTGCTGGGTGATGCGGTTTACGGCCCGAAGAAGAAAGCAATGGGCATAGAAACTCAGATGCTCCATGCCAAGCTTCTGGGCTTTCGGCATCCCAGGACGGGGGAATATATGGAATTTGAAAGTCCACTTCCCTCGGAATTTGCCAATATCATAAAAAAGCTGGGAGGAACCCTTCATGAGTAAGGTTACATTTAAACCGGGCACCATGGTCAATCCGGTACCTGCGGTCATGGTATCCTGCGGAGACAATCCCGGGGAATACAACATCATCACCATCGCCTGGACCGGAATCATCAATTCCGAGCCGCCCATGACCTACATTTCCGTTCGAAAATCAAGGCATTCCCATGGCATCATAGAAAAGAACGGAGAATTTGTGATCAATCTGTGCACGGAGAAGCTTGCTGAAACTGCCGATTTCTGCGGAGTGAAATCCGGCAGGGATCTGAATAAATTCAAGGTGTGCAATCTGACTCCCGTACCAGCGGAGCAGGTAAAGTGTCCCATGATCGGAGAAGCGCCTGTCAATATCGAATGCAGGGTGAGAGAGGTGCGCGAATATCCCTCGCATGATATGTTTGTTGCGGATATTCTTGCCGTCCACGCAGATGATTCCCTCCTCAACGAAAAGGGAAAACTGGAGCTGGAAAAGGCGGGGCTGATCTGTTATAATCATGGAGATTACTACGGCCTGCGAAGGACGCCAATCGGGAAATTCGGATTCTCCGTTATGAAACCGAAAACAAAGAAACGGATTGCCGCCGAGAAACGAAGGAACACGAAAAGAAAATAAAAAGGCTGACTATGGGGGTCAGCCTTTGTCACAGCCATATTTCATTGTCTTATGGGAAAACGAGACAACACAGAATGGTATTCCGAGAGAAAGGGATTCCATTACTTAAGTGATTTAACGTATTGTAAACAGCTGTTACAGATATATCCGTTTTTAAAACGGGTTATATTGACCAGCGAGCCGCAAATTCTGCAATATAATTCTCCTGTTTTAATAATATGAAACCTTGTGATTTTGTTACTTTTAACCTTCATCTAACCCACTTCCTTTAAGTCCGGCGCTTCAGCGACGTTGACAGAGGAGAATTCGTTTCTGCTTTGCAATGAAACTGACTGTGTTTGTGTAGGAGCAATTCCATTTTATGGTTTCTTCATGCAAAAATCAACTAAAAGTACATGAAATGTAAGAAGTAGTGTGTAAAATGTAATAATACATAAAATATGAGGAAAATTTGTAGTTATGTATCGAAACTTTCAATTGAAAACGGAAATAAAACTGACCGGCTATGAGTGGAAATCGGACCGAGCTGAATCAGTGGTTTGTCTGGTCCATGGAATCGGAGAACATGCCGGACGTTATGACCGAACGGGAGAAGCATTGAAGGAATCCGGAATCTCCATGGTAGGAATTGATCTGAGAGGACATGGCCTGTCGCCGGGAACAAGGGGACACACCTCTCCGAGAAAGGCGATACTGAATGATATCGATGGTCTTATTGAGTACAGCAGGAGGAAATATCCGGATATTCCGCTGTTTCTTTACGGCCACAGCATGGGCGGGAATATTGTCCTTGACTACCGGAAAAGAGGCGGTTACAGAAGCGCTCCGGAAGGCTATATCGCAACTTCGCCGTGGATCATGCTGCAGCGAAAGATACCAAAACCTCTCTATTGGTTTTCGGAAACAGTATCCAAGTTTAAACCAGACTTTCAGATGAATACGAAAATCCGGAACGAAGCGTTGGGTAATGCTGACGTCATATCAAAACAAGAAAACAGGCACCTGATGCACGGAAAGATCTCGGTCAAGACCGCGCTGGAAGGAATCAAAATCGCAAATTCCCTGATGGATGGAAGCTTGGAAGTCTCGGGTCAGGAGCCCCTCAAGCCGTTTCTGCTTATGCAGGGAGATGCCGATATGATCTGCAGCCCGGAAGGAAGCAGACTGCTGGCAGAGTTGGAAAAAGACCACTGCCTCTACATAGAGTGGAAGGGACTTTTTCATGAGATACATAACGGGAGTCCTGATTCCGACGGGATGGAAGTCATTCATGCCATGATCGAATGGATTAAAAAGCTTTCTTCAGGCTCGGGAGCACCATCAAGGCTATGATTCCCCCTGCAAAAGCGGTGATCAGCTGGGGGACCGAAAACATGCCGGATACGACGGAAGCCTGGGGTTCGGGGAGCTTAAGAAAAATAGGAACCGCTATTTTCACAATCCCGATATATAAAACCATAAACTTTGCGGCGCCTGCCGCAACAGTCGCTGTCAGATAGGCGCCAATTCGGCGCCCTGTATTTTTTTTGCCGATGAAATGCCAAAGCAGTACCAGTACAATATTTCCGGCGGCAATGATAGGAATCAGGCTCCAGAAGGGACCGATGCCGATCAGCTTGGCCATAAGCGGCGATAAGGCGGCTACGGTAATCCCTGAGGCCAGGCCGCATGTCATAACGGAGACGATCAGAAGCAGGTTGACCACAGTTCCGGTTATGATTGTATTTCCCAAGGACGCCGTCACCGTCTGAAGAACAATAAGCAGGGCAATGAAGACAGCTGTCTGGGTTATCCATAGTATCTTGTTTTTATGTTTCATTTTATCATCCCATCCATTCTCTTCGGGTTTACATAAACAGTTTTATTGTCTGTAAATATAACCATGCCCGGTTTTGCGCCATTTGGCTTTTTCACATGTCTTACCTGGGTATAGTCTACCGGCACGTTTTCCGATTCCCGTCCCTTGCTGTGATAGGCGGCCAGTGCCGCCGCCTCGAAAATGGCTGTTTCTGTTGCGCCCTTCCCTTCGGTGAACAGGATCACATGCGAGCCGGGGATATCCTTGGTATGAAGCCAGATATCCTTGCCGGAAGCCGTTTTAAAGGTAATAATGTCATTTTCCTTGTTGTTTCTGCCCACCAGAACGCGAAAGCCGTCGCTGGTCGTGTACTGATAGGGAGCGGGTTTGCTCTTATTCGGCTTGAAGCTGTTTTTCTTCTTTCTCAGATATCCGCTTTCCACCAATTCCTGACGAAGTTCTTCCATTTCCTCGATGGAAGACGCTTTTTCAATATAGGACAGAACCGATTCCAGATATTCGATATCGGCGTTGGCCTCTTCCAACTGGATTTTTTTTTCTGTGACGGCTGTTTTTGCTTTGCTGTATTTTTTATAGTAGCGCTGGGCATTCTGATTCGGTGTAAAACGGGGATCCAGTGGAATCGATATGGTTTCGCCCGAATAATAATCCAGAACCTCCGCCAGAGACGCTCCCTGCCTGATCTGATGCAGATTGGCGGTAATCAACTCCCCGTACAAGCGGTAAATGTCCGAACGCTCAGCCTCCAGCAAATCTTCGGACAGCCGCTGTTTTTTCAGATAGAGCTTATCCAGGCTGGTTCCTATGGCGCGATCCAGATCGGAGGCCTTCTGCCTGATCCTGTTTGAGGAGCTCTTGTTGGAGTAATAATAGGATATGGCTTCACTGATATCCGTAAACTTCAGCTCCCGGTAATAGGGCGCTATGGTGTTCAGCGGAAACAGATGAAAATCAAACGGTGTTCCATCCTCCTGGAGATACACTCGGGGAGACGGAGTGTCGTTTGCGATCCCTTCCACAAGCTGATTCAGAACGCGGAAAAGGGCCAGCGGGGTTGTCGCGTCGTTTTCTTCCGATTTAAGGACCCCCGCCTGAAATACGATTTCATCGGCGATCAGGGGGCTGATCCCCTGAATATTTGACATCAACGCCTTTGCGGCATTTTCTCCTGCGTTTTCCGTAAAGGATCGGATTTGCGCCTCGGTAATTCCATAGTATGGAACCTTGTTCTGGGACGGGGGATAGATGTATTGCTGGCCGGGCAGAAGCTGGCGGTACCGGTTCACATCGATGGAGACCCGCTTGATGCTGTCGATGATTTTGTTGGTGGCGTTGTCCACAACGATGATATTGCTGTGCTTTCCCATAATCTCCACGATCAGCTTTTTATTGACGGAAAAACCCAGCTCATTGATCGTGTCCACAAAAATTTCCACGATACGCTCCGAATCCTTCTGCCGGATTGCTGAGATCCGGCCTCCCTGCAGGTGCTTTCTCAACAGCATGCAGAAGCCCAAAGGATTCAGGGGATTTGAAGTTGCTTCGGTGATCAGGTGTATTCTTGCGTGACTGCTGTTTGAAGAGATATATAATTTATAGTTTTCTCTTCCCGAATGGATATTTAAAATGATTTCATCCGCTTCGGGCTGATAGATTTTCTCGATTTTACCGCCGGTCAGCAGGTGGCTCAGCTGATGGGCGACCGCACCGGTGACCATGCCGTCAAAACTCATTGTGAAGTCTCCTTTTTTCGTGTATAATAATCTGTAGCGTGTCTGATACTTGATAATCAAAGGGCAAAATGGGAAGAACCCGATTTCTCAAGACATAATTTATTATAATACCATATAAACAAAAAATAACAACCAAGGCAAGGAGAACTTTGTATGATCAAAAGTATGACCGGCTTCGGCAGAAGCGAATATACGGACGGAAAACGGAGCATAATTGTAGAAATCAAGTCAGTCAACCATCGATACAGCGATATTTCCATTAAGATGCCAAGACGGTATTCCTTCGCGGAGGACCGGCTAAAGGGAGCCGTCAAGGATATCGCCCGAAGGGGAAAGATCGACGTATCCATAATGGTTGAAAACATAACGGAAGACGATACCAACGTAAGGCTGAACACCATGGTTGCCAGACAGTATTACGACAATCTGAGGGAGCTTCAGAAGGAGTTCGATCTCAGCGGAGATATTTCCCTTCCGTTTTTGGCTACCCTTCCGGATGTCATGAAAGCGGTTCCCGATCTGGAGGATGAGGAGGAGATATACAAAAGCCTGGAAGCCCCCGTACTGGAAGCCGCGAAAAAGCTGGACGAGATGAGAACCCTGGAAGGAGCAAAGCTCGCGGAGGATATCATCAAAAGAGGAGACTATATCAGAGGAAGAGTAAAGGAAATCGAAGTAAGATCTCCGGAGGTCACAAAGGCTTATGCGGAAAAGCTGAGGGAGAGGATCAAGGAGCTAGTCGGAGCCAATGTTACCATTCCGGAAGACCGTATTCTGGTAGAAGCCGCCATATTTGCGGACAAATGCAGCATTACCGAGGAGCTGGTCCGACTTGACAGTCATATCATTCAATTAAACAGCATTATTACCAAGAGCAATCAGCCGGATGGGAAAAAGCTGGATTTTCTGGTGCAGGAAATGAACCGTGAAGCGAATACGATCGGTTCCAAAGCCAATGATATCGAGATCACAAACAAAGTTCTTGAAATTAAAAGCGAAATCGAAAAAATCAGAGAACAGGTCCAGAATATCGAATAGAAAATTCAACGCTGTCATGTGACATTTTTTGACCCCTGTCTAAAAAACGTATTGTAAAAGACTGCAATTTCATGTATTCTATATATTCAATAGACAAGAGGCCCGACGGCCGGATCCGCGGGCTGTAATGAGAGGATCTACAATGAGCAGAGGGTTATTATTTATCATATCCGGTCCTTCGGGAGCGGGAAAAGGTACGATTTGTCAAAGGCTGAAGGAGCAGGGGATCATAGAATTATCCGTTTCTATGACGACAAGAAAACCTCGGCCCGGGGAAGAAGACGGGAAAAACTATTATTTTGTATCAGAAGAGGAATTCATCGAAACAATCAATAAAGAGGGCTTTCTGGAGTACGCCAAGGTGTACGGAAATTATTACGGGACTCCCAAGGATATCGTACTGAAGAAACTGGCCCAAAACAAGGACGTTGTCCTCGAGATCGATATACAGGGAGCCTTGAAGGTCAAAGAATCTTATCCAAAAGGTGTTTTTATTTTTATCCTGCCTCCGTCAATGGCGGAGCTTAGAAAACGGATCACAGGCAGGGGATCGGAGTCGGAAGCGGATATCAACCTCAGACTGGGGGAAACTCTGAAGGAGGTTGCTTATATCGACCGGTACGATTACTGTGTAATCAATGATGAGATCGAAGAGGCGGTACAGAGGGTCACCGATATCATAAGGGCGGAGCACTCGAAGGTAACGCAGGATGTTTATGAATTGATCGAAAAGTATAAGGAGGAGATTTAACATGTTATATCCATCAATCAACGTAATCAGGAAAAAGGCCGACAGCAGGTACACATTGGTTATCCTGGCTGCCAAGAGAGCAAGAGACATCATTGACGGAAAGCCGAAACTGACGGAAGCAGACATTGAAAAACCGGTCTCCATCGCCGCACATGAAATCGCGGAGGACCTGATCACATACAAGCGGGAAAATTAGTACGAAGTCGTACAGGAGAGATAATCAGCGCAAAGCTTGACAGACTGCAATGATTGAAAATACCCACAGAGCAGATCCTTCTGCTCTGTTTTTTATGTGCGCCCAGCATGGGCGCAGTCTAACGGGTGAAAGTCCCGAACACGCCAGTAGCGGGAAGTGTATAGCCAGAGGCAAGGGTGTCCACCGTGAGGCGGAATCTGAAGGAAGCCCGAG
>JAEZLP010000033.1 GCA_023415235.1 Bacillota bacterium | reverse complement strand
CCCTTTCAAGGGTGATAACAAGTAAGAGCATGCAAGTGGCAGATCGCATGCGTTTTCAAACGCTGCTGGTATAATAGGGCTTTGCCCGCACAAGAAAAACCACCGGCAATGCCGGTGGATTATTATTGGTTCATTAATCGCGTTTATAATCTGCCGAAACCCTTAAAGATTTGGCTCATCAACCGGGCGTTCGTAATCCGCCGGATCGTTTAAAAGAACAGGTTCATAATGATGCCGTAGATAAAGTTGACCGCCGGCACCAGCACCTTGTCGGTGATGTTAAAGATTATCAGAGCTAGCAGGATCAGAAAGCCGTTGTTGTAAACCTGGTAATACCAGTCCTTCTCCCTCAGGTTGAATATTTCCGTTAGTATCCCGAAACCGTCCAGAGGCGGAATCGGCAGAAGATTAAATATCATGAGGACAATGTTGATGGAGATCACTGCGAATATCATATCGATGATAATTCCACCGGGTATGCTGTTCACCATGAAATCGTACTGGTAGGCCACCAGCAGTCTCAGGATACCGGCAAACAGAATCGCAAGGATAAGGTTTACCGTCACACCTGCGAGATCTACGATAATACTGTCTCTTCTCCTATGCTTGAAGTTCCTGTCATCTACCATGACGGGTTTGCCCCAGCCGAAGCCGATGAAGAACAAGGCCGCCAGGCCGAAGGGATCGATGTGCGCTGCAGGATTGATCGTTACCCTGCCTTGAAGCCGCGGCGTCCTGTCTCCTAGACGATCTGCGGCGAAAGCATGGGCGAATTCATGGAAGGAAAGCCCAATCATGATTGCAGGAAGCAGAATTAGTTTATCCATGAACCACTCCATGGGATCTCTGAACTGTCCTGAGAAAATTGACTGATAAGCCATATACAGGATAAGCAGGACAGCTAGGGGATTATTTCTTATAAATCTCAAATATGTTCTCCTTTTTGTTATTCAATTTAAAAGCATTATATTATATTATTAACTGTTTTGATTCATGGTTTTTGCGTGAATGTAATTTACAAACTGGCGGGCCGCTCTGCCGGATCGTCCCGTCTGCCGGATATCCCATCTTAGGGCTTCTTCGATCAGCTCATCTTCTCCGATTCTGAGTTTTTCCTGCTTCGCGATTCCCTTTACAATCTTCAGGAACTCCTCCTTATCTGGCGAAGTGAAGGTGATTGACAGGCCGAAACGATCAGCCAGTGAAAGTCTTTCCTGCATTCCGTCGTTGGAATGTACCTCTCCGCTGTCGCCGCGGTCTTTCCAGGTTTCCTTTATGAGGTTTCTTCTGTTGGAAGTGACATAAATCACAATATTCTCCGGCTGCGCCTCGATTCCCCCGTCAATAATGGATTTGAAGTGTTTGTACCCGATCTCCGTGTCCTCAAAGGAAAGATCGTCAATAAAGATAATGAATTTGCAGCCGCGGTGAGCAATCGTTTCGATTATCCTGTAGAATTGATCCACGTGATTTTTGTTCAGGGAAATGAGCTTCAGCTTGCTGTCCTTGAAATGATTCAGCAGAGCTTTCACACAGGAGGATTTTCCTGTACCTCTGTCGCCGTGCAGCAGCACATTGTTTGCGGGATACCCTTTCAGAAAGAATTCCGTATTTTCAATGATTGCTTCCTTCTGCCTTTCATAGCCGATCAAACGGTCAAAGGTGATCCTATCGTAATTGGTAACCCCTACAAGGGCTTCATCCCAAATAAATGCCTGATATCGCTCAAAAATACCGCAGCCATTCTCACTGTAATAGTCCTTAAGAATATCAACGGCTGCATCGTCAGAATCCATTTCCAGCGCCGCCCTTACCTTCTCTCTGCGATCCGGCAGCTCCCTGCCATCGCGCTTTGGCCGCATTGTACATACCGATTCTCCGGGTTCCTGCAACATAGCGCTGATCTTCGCCCAATCCATTTGATATATTATTTTCAGCTCCTTCATTTCCCGAAGGGCAAGCATGCATATTTGCTCATCCTCGTCTCCCTTTTCGCACATAAGGCTGAACCGGTTTTCACTTTCCGCGATCAGACCGCAAATATGATTTTGCCAATATGTGCCTTCCGTATCCGGTCTGGAAACGGTTTCCAGAAGCTTTCTCTGAATCAGGCAGTAATCCGCTTCCATATCGAGAGCATATTCTTGATCCTCCAGACCGTTAAAGATTCTTACGGCAGCATTCACGATCTCATCCAGCCTGATATCATTATATAAAATTAGTTTATCCAGATTTAATTTTCCCACTGCCATTCTCCTTCCATCCAAGGGATTTTATCCTGATCGTACTTGTCCCTAATTTGAATATTTTATCACAAATAATAAGGATTTTAAATAATATGGTAGTAAAATTTGAACGCGAGGTGATTTATAAATTATGGTTCAAGATAATTGTATGAGCCCTAAATTTCCACAACCCAAAAACCTCCCAACAGAATATGTATGTTTAGAGGTGTACACGGTCAGAACCGGTGATACGCTTTATTCCATTTCGCAGCGATACGGTGTGCCCGTAGCAATGCTGATGGAGGCAAATCGGATACTTAATCCGTACAATCTGAGACATGGTCAAAAGATCTGCATACCCGGTCACCGATCAGATTGTCTGGAACCAGCTCATGACCCATTTGACAGGCATTTGGACTATCCCTGTCCGCCTGAGGAACCAATAACCTGTCCGGAAGAAGAAGTCCCGCCAATGCCGATGCCAACCCCGCAGCCCGCACCGGCACCTGCTCCTGCGCCAATAACTGCTCCGGAACTCGAGTCGGAACCGATGCCGATGCCAACCCCGCAGCCCGCGCCTGCGCCAGCACCTGCGCCTATGCCGACGCCGACCCCGCGACCCGAACCGGCGCCTATGCCAATGCCAACCCCGCAGCCTGCTCCTGCACCGGCACCTGCTCCTATGCCGACGCCGACCCCGGTTTGCGATGGAATCATGCATACCATAAGGGCAGGAGATACTTTTTACATGCTGGCAAAACAACATAACGTATTGTTGGATGACGTCCTGAATGCAAATCCAGGTGTCAATCCCTACAACCTTCAGATAGGTCAGAGGGTATGCATACCTACAAATCTGGCAAGGCCCGAACAGCGTCCCGGCTGCAGGGGTATTATTCACACTGTAAAGTCTGGAGACACTTTGTATATGCTTGCGAAGCAATATGGTCTGACGCTGGATGACATTATCAGTGCAAATCCTCAAGTCGACTGCTATATGCTGCAGATCGGAATGAAGCTTTGTATTCCGACCGGCAATGCAAGCAACAGCCGCTGGTCCTCCCAAACACCGAATCAAACGACGCCGGATCCCGGAATGCCGTCCATACCATCCATACCGTCCATACCTTCTGCTCCGCTTCCCGGAATGCCGTCCATACCGTCGTTTCCCCGTCCCGGGATGCCTACAGCACCCACTATGCCATCTGTTCCAGCGCCTGGAATGCCAACTGCTCCAACGCCCACTGCTCCCACCGCTCCGATGACCCCAACCACACCGGCCGCTCCTGGAAGGCCTGGAATGCCAACGGTACCTTCGATGCCGACAGCTCCAACTCCTGGAATGCCAACAATGCCTGGAATGCCAGGAATGCCTTCGATGCCGGAGATGCCTTCGATGCCGGAGATGCCGGAGATGCCTTCTATGCCGGAGATGCCGACAATGCCTTCCGTGCCAACGAGGCCAACAATACCTACGATGCCAAGTCCGGCTCCAGGCAGACCTGAAGAAGAAGCTCCTGAATGCGCCGGTTTCATGTATACGATTAAAGCAGGCGATACGCTATACATGCTGGCGAGGCAGTACAAGATCACACTGGATTCTCTGATGAGAGCAAACCCTGATCTTGACCCCTATAATCTTAGAGTCGGCATGCAG
This sequence comes from Bacillota bacterium, assembly GCA_023415235.1. Taxonomy (GTDB): domain Bacteria; phylum Bacillota; class Clostridia; order Peptostreptococcales; family Anaerovoracaceae; genus Anoxybacterium. The sequence continues at coordinate 35,845 of JAEZLP010000033.1, read as the reverse complement.
TTATGTATTCCGGTTATAGGCACAGAAAACGACAGCAATACTATGAACAGCGCTCGGATGCCCGAAGCTCCCGACCGTGGGATGGATGAGAACTGCGCAGACGGAAGAATGTACAATACGCAGCAGGGCGACACCCTCACAAGAATACTGGATCGGTTTGAAATCACATTCGCCGCACTGCAAAGCAGCAATCCGACGGTGGATTTCAATGAATCTCTGGAGGATATGACCCTTTGTATTCCTTCCGAGGATCACTTCAGAACCTGTCCGATGTCAGGCGCTTATATTGTAAAAAGCGGAGACACCTTGGACTCCATCAGCAGAAAGCTTCTCGTAATAACCGATAGCCTGTTGATGTCCAATCCGACATTGACCATCGAGGATTTTAGCATCCCCGGAACAAAGGTCTGTATCCCCAGCTGAAAAAAAAGCCAGAGCATTCATTGATCATGATACTCTGGCTGTTTTATTCCTTCTTTTACACTCTTCCGCAGAGTGTCCGAATCTCGGTGCAGTCACCGAGATATCAAGCGCAGTTACTTATACAAGGGATGCGCTTCGCATAATTCCTTTACGATCTTTTTCGCTTTTTCTGTCGCTACCGGATCGCTAGGATTATTCAGAATCAATCCGATAGCTTCGACAACCCTTGCAATTTCCTCCTCTTTGAAGCCCCTTGTCGTCATTGCCGGCGTCCCCAAGCGGATTCCGCTTGTGATAAACGGACCGTTGGGATCGTTAGGAATGGTGTTCTTGTTTGTGGTTATGCCTGCAGCATCCAGCAGTTTCTCAGCTTCTTTTCCCGTAATATTCTTATTGGTCAGATTGACAAGCACCAAATGGTTGTCCGTTCCGCCGGATACCAGTCTGAAATCCCTTGCAAGCAGCTCATCTGCCATCTTTCGTGCATTCAGGAGCACTTGCTTTTGATATACCGCAAATTCCGGCATGGAAGCTTCCTTAAAGCAGACCGCTTTTCCTGCTATGATGTGCATCAGCGGTCCCCCCTGCATACCCGGGAAAATGGCTTTGTCGATCTTCTTGCCGAATTCCTCCTTGCAAAGGATGGCGCCGCCCCTGGGTCCCCTGAGGGTCTTATGGGTGGTAGTTGTCACCACATGGGCATGCTCTACAGGATTCGGATGATGGCCTGCGGCAACCAGACCGGCAAAATGCGCCATATCAACCATCAGAAGAGCGCCGACTTCATCTGCGATCTCTCTGAACTTATCCGCTTCGATGATTCTTGGATACGCGCTTCCACCGGCAACGATCAGCTTAGGCTTGTTCTCGACAGCCAGCTTTCTTACCTGGTCAAAATCAATCCGTTCCGTTTCGGAATTCACTTTGTAGGGAACAAATCGAAAATACTTTCCCGACATATTGACAGGGCTTCCGTGAGTCAGATGTCCGCCGTTGGACAGGTCCATACCAAGCACGGTGTCACCCGGTTCCAGCAGCGAAAAATAAACAGCAAGGTTTGCACTTGAGCCGGAATGTGGCTGAACGTTGGCATATTCTGCGTGGAACAGTTCTTTTACACGGTTGATCGCCAGGCTTTCCGCTTCGTCCACATGTTCACATCCGCCGTAATATCGATGACCCGGATAGCCCTCCGCATATTTATTGGTCAACGCGCTGCCGCATGCCTCCATAACGGCTCTGCTTGTAAAATTCTCCGATGCAATCAATTCAATCTTATTTTCCTGCCTTGCCATTTCTCTTTGAATGATGGCACTGATTTCAGGATCAACCTTGTCCATGTTGTTAAAATACATGATCGTTCCCCTTTCTACATAATGTATCATTATATAGAAAATTTCTATAATAATCAAGTTTTTTTATTAATAGTAACGGCAATTTACAGATTATTTGCGAAAAAACAAATAATTTAGAAATTAAAGCAGATCAGACAGAAGTCTTGAGATGGACTCCTTGAACTTGACCATCAGCGGTCGGTTTCGATAGAGGTGCTTTGTCAGCTCATGAGATTTCATCATATCGCTTTCAAAGATGGCCTCCAGCTTGTAAACCTCCGCCGCATCATAGATAAATGCATTTGCTTCGAAATTCAGACGAAAGCTTCTGATGTCAAAGTTTGCGGAACCGATGGAAGCAACTTCCCCGTCAACGCAGATGGTCTTGGCATGCATGAAGCCCTCATCATAGATGTAAATTTTAGCTCCCAGATTCAGCAGGATTCCCACATAGGAATAGGTTGCCCAGTAGACAAACATATGGTCCGGCATACAGGGGATCATGATCCTCACGTCGACGCCGCACAGCACAGCTGTTTTCAGAGCCTCCAGAATCGCCGCATCCGGAACGAAATAAGGTGTCTGGATGTAAATATTCTTCTTTGCGGAAGCAATCATTTTTAGATAACCCTGCTTGATTTCTTCCTTGGGGGAATCCGGCCCGCAGGATACGATCTGAATTCCCGTAGTACCGGCCTGAAATGGCTCATTATAGTATGCCTGCGATAACACAATATTTTCCTTGGAAGCAAAGCGCCAGTCAAGAATAAAGCGCGCATTCATATCCTGAACGCAGGAGCCCATCAATCTCAGATGGGTATCCCGCCAATAACCAAACTTTTTCTTTTTTCCCACATACTCATTCCCGACGTTGAAACCGCCCAGATATCCGATAGAACCGTCAATAACCACCAGCTTTCTATGATTTCTGTAATTCAATTTCATATTTAAATACTTGAACATTGGCGGGAAGAAATATGCATATTGACCGCCGGCCTCTTTAAGTGGCTCCAGCATCTTGCGCGAGATCTGGCGGCTCCCCATGGCGTCGATCAAAAGACGGACCTCGATTCCTTCCTTCGCTTTCTCAATCAGGGCATCGATCAGCAGACGGCCCATGCTGTCGTTCTTCACGATAAAATACATGACGTTGACAGACTGTTTCGCAGCCTTGATGTCCCTGATCAGGCAGTCAAACTTATGGCAGCCGTCAGTGATTACCGACACCTTGTTGTCCTGAGTAAAAAATGATTCGCTGTAGGTCTGATGAAGGCGGATCATGTCCTGCCATTTCTTTGATTCCGGGTTACTAAAGTTGAACTCGCCCCGCTTGATCGCATTGATCTGTTCGTTCAGAGAAGCGTTTATGATCGCTTCTTCATATTTGGTCATCCTGAAAATTCTTTGTCGGGCAATATTCTGCGAAAACAAAAAATAAAAAAGAATCCCTACCACAGGAACAAGGAAGAGTATCATGATCCATGCTAGAGTTGCTGAGGGGTTTTTCCTTTCAAGAAATATAATCGTAAGCGCGATGATAAAATTGATAAGGAAAAGCCCCGTTATTAATAGTGACATATCAAAAATAAAAGGGAGCATAAAACCTCATTTCTTCCAGTATGGTTTGAATCCAGCAGGAACAAATCAAGTTTGTAAACTAGACTGAAATCAGAGCATCCAGCTTTTCTTCCAGAACGGCCTGCGGCAGCGCGCCGGTAATTCTCTCTTTGATTTCACCATCTTTGACAAAAAACAACGTCGGAATGCTCATAACTTTGTTTGTGATTGCAAGCTTGCGCTGTTCATCGATATTGATTTTGCAGATCTTAGCCTTGCCGGCGTACTTTGGCGCCATTTCTTCCAGGATCGGGCCTACCATCTTGCATGGTCCGCACCAGTCCGCATAAAAGTCCACCAGAACAGGAATGTCCGACTGCATAACTTCACTTTCATAGTTTTCGTCTGTTAAATAAACAATGTCCTTCATAAACTACCTCCAATATGATTTCCTCATTGCAGCTCGCCCAACCCGTATGGTTGAGCTCAGCTTGGCCATTATAGTCTGGGTTCGGCCGGCCGGATGATCTTAACGACAGTAACGGTGTAGTTCGGATGGTACTTCTTTCGGTAAATCACGTTAACGATAATCGCGCCAACCAATAAGACAAACGCCAAACCAACCGAGGCAGCACCGCCGCTTCCAGCGGGGAAAACAAGGCTGCCAAGTAAAAGTCCTCCGAAGAATGCAGCGACAGGCAGCAGGTAAACGACAAAAAACTCCGTCAGAGAGAACTTTTTATGCACATTTACGTCTACCATCGCACCCGGTTTTGCATGGACCGGATTCGCCGCCTCAAAAATAGAGCCGGGATGCATATGCTTGTTGCAGGAGCCGCATCCATGACACTTTTTATGCTTGTAAAGCATAATCCTTGCGGTATCTTGATCAATAACTTCCAAAACATCTGCTGACTTTCTCATAATACTGCCTTTACGCTCCTACTGTTTTATAATTATCCCAATTGAAATAATTATACCACCAGTGACATCCAATAAACAACGTTTTTTGCGCGCCCCTTTTCCACTCTCATTCCAAATGAAGCAACAACGTCTGTAAAAAAGACAGGAGGCTATAGAAGCATCCTGTCGTTATCAATTTCAAACTGTGCGACCAGCTTGTCTACGGTCATCTTTTCCCGCACTTCCCCGGCAAGATCCATGACGATGCGGCCGTCCTTCATGAGGATCGTGCGGTTCCCGTGTTCGAGGGCCGCCTTCATATTGTGTGTGATCATCAGGGTGCAAAGACCGGACGTCTTTGAAAACTCATCGGTCAGCGCCAGTACTTTCTTTGCTGCGCTGGGATCAAGGGCAGCTGTGTGCTCATCCAAAAGCAGCAGCTTCGGTTCGGCGATGACCGCCATGAACAAGGTGAGTGCCTGCCGCTGTCCTCCCGACAGAAGCTTGGATTTCTGCTTCATTCGGTTTTCCAGCCCCATATCCAGCAAAGCCAGCTTTTCCCGGAAAATGTCCCTCTCCTTTTTACTAAGCCCCGGCTGCAATCCGACTCGTTTTCGCTTGCTGGCTGCAATCGCCAGATTCTCCTCTATCGTCATATCAAATGCAGTTCCCTTTAACGGATCCTGAAATACCCGGCCAATGGATCTGGAGCGTTTATACTCCGGCAATTTTGTAATGTCAGCTCCATCCAGATAAATTTTGCCTGAATCAACGCCGTACACGCCGGATATACAACTCATCAGAGTTGACTTTCCGGCTCCGTTGCTGCCGATTATGGTGATGAAATCACCCTTTTCCACCGAGAGGGAAAGATCGTCGAGAGCCAGCTTCTCATTGATGCTTCCTTTTCCAAAGATCTTGCTGATTCCTTCTATTCTAAGCATTGTTTTTCACCCCGCCTTTCTTCATCAATGCGGGGATTGAGAATTTTTCACCCAGCATTCCGGTGGATAACGCGACGGTTACAATCACTGCCGACACCAGCTTTAAATCCGTTGAAGGCATTCCCAGGTTAAAGGCGAAGGCAATCACCATGCGATACAGAATGGCCCCGAGAGAAACGGCAACCAGCCTCCGCAGCAGCGATCTTGTGCCGAACACGGCTTCACCGATAATCACGGAGGCAAGGCCGATGACAACCATGCCCACTCCCATGCCCGCATCCGCTACCGATTGATACTGTGCCAGGAGTCCTCCGGCAAAGCCCACCATTCCATTGGACAGGGAAAGGCCGATTAGGCGCATGGCGTCGCTGTCGATGCCGGAAGCCCTGACCATATCGTCATTGTCCCCTGTGGCGCGAAGCGCAAAACCCAGTCTGGTCCTCAGAAAGTAGTAAAAAGCTGCTGTAATGATCGCCAGAATGACAAAGCCCAGGATCAGAGCGCTGTATTCCGACGGAAACAATCGATCAAAGCTTTTGTAAACCGTATCGCTCTTTATGATGGCCACATTGGATTTCCCTCCCATAATCCTAAGATTGACGGAGTAGGAGCCTAGCATGACCAGAATCCCTGCAAGCAGAGGTTGGATTCCAAGCTTTGTGTTCAGCAGCGCAGTTACCGAACCGGCGATGCAGCCCACGGCAAAGGCAGCCAGCAGCGCAAGAAAAGGACTTCCTCCCCCGCTGCAGATCATGGCCGATGCGGCCATGCCGGTAACGATACTTCCGTCCACCGTAAGGTCGGGAGTATTCAATGTCCGAAAGGACAGAAATACTCCCAATGCGAGGATCGCATAAATGAAACCCAGCTCCGCAGAGCCTTGAATATTGCCAATGATTGCTTCAAAAGTCATAAAGTTTCTCCTGTATTATTCGCCAAGCACGGTTGCTTTTTCCAATACGGTCTTCGGGAAGCTCACACCGATTATGTCGGCGGTGTTCTGATTAATATAAATGTCCATATCCTCCATGGTCATGACCGGTATGGTACCCGGGTCGGTGCCGGAAAGAACCTGTGCAGCCATCTTCCCTGTCTCTTGGCCGAGAATGGTATAATTGATGCCGTAGGTTGCCAGTCCTCCGTCGTTTACCATGGAATCTGCGCCCACATAGAAGGGGATCTTCGCATCATGGAAAGTCTTTGCCGCAATCGGCATGGTGGAAGCAACGGTGTTGTCGATGGGAGAGAATACGGCATCGCATTTTCCGGCCAGGAAGGAAGCGGACTGCTGTACCTCGCTAGCATTGGTAACCGGACCATCGACCACGGTCATTCCGTTGGCCTTTGCGTATTTCTTCAGATCCTCAACCACGGACACGGAATTCACTTCGCTGGAATTGTACAATGCTCCGATTGTCTTGATATCCGGTGTGATTTCCTTTGCAAGATCCATGATCATCGCCGCAGAGACCGCATCGGAGGTTCCTGTGATATTCCCTCCGGGAGCTTCCAGACTGTCGACCAGCTCCGCAGCGATTGGATCGGTAACGGCGGAAAAAACAATCGGAATTTCCGAGGTTTCCCCAAGCGCCGCCTGTGCGGAAGGTGTAGCGATTGCAATAATCAAATCATAATTGTTGGATGCGAACTTCTGACAGATGGTTTTCAAATTTGACTGTTCATTCTGTGCATTCTGATAATCGATCGTAATGGTTTCACCGTCGACAAATCCTTCATCGGCCAGCTGAGAGATGATCGATTCGCGGATGGTATCCAGAGACGGATGTTCCACGATCTGAACAATCCCTACAACGGGGTTATCCTTATTTTCCAACGCGTCTCCAGCTGCCTCACTTCTGCCGCATCCGGCCAAAATTCCGGCAAGCAACAGAATCATAGCCAACAAAACTGTACCATTTTTTTTCATCTTAGTTTTCATTTTTTCAATCTCCTTTTCAATTTACCTTCGAAACATTGCGTTTCTTTATTTAAGAAAAGGGTTCTCTGCACTGAGCCCGACAAGTCCCGCCTTCTGTCATTCAATGAAAAGCGGAATAAAAAAAAACACTCATCCTTATATCAAGGACAAGTGTCAACCTGCGGTACCACCTTGTTTGATATGCAAAGCATATCCTCTTTGCAGAGTGCCATCACACCCTTAGCCCTATAACGCTGGCTTAGCGTCTCAGCTACTGGGATAATTCCGTTCGCTTCGCCCTCAGAGGCCCACTTGCTGTAACTGCATCTGCCCGGCTTTCACCGCCCCGGACTCGCTGAGAGATCGTTTTACAGTTTAACTCCCTCGTCATCGGTTTAGAGACATATTAGCATTGTGACTCCAGAATGTCAATCACAATTTTCAACTACATCCATTTCGTATCCCCCGACAAGTTTTCATATCCGGGATGGTTGTCAAAGCGGACCACTCCGACCTGGCACTTTCCTTCCACGGCTTCTGTTACCCTGGCATGACCGAGCGTCCCGAAGCCTCCGCACAGTTCAATCATGATAACGCCCTCTTCCGCAAGCTTTTTTGCCTCTTCGCATGCCATGGCGTAATTTGCGACTCCGACCATGATCATCAATCCCTGCCCCAGATCCATCTCCATTCTTCTTGCCTCGGTAATGCTCCCGTTCACGAACATAAATGCTACTTTTCTTTTCATTTCATCCCTCTTTCCTGCCCCCGCCGGGAGCAAATGTTGTTTTTCCATTTTCCTGCTTCCGCTTGGAGCAATTTTATTCTTCAATATAATTCCTATAAAAAGACGAGTTAATTTTATTCTCTCCCCTATCTTCGCTTCCTTTTCAGGGAGATAAAGATTCCTGCCCCGCAAACACAGGTGAATATAAGAAAGGAAATCTGCATGGTATCCACCAGCAACGCTGGTTCTGCGTCCCCGAGAGTAATATCGCCCATCCGATGCGCAACGATAAAGGTCACCACGGCCATGCTGGCGCTGTGCCCGATGGTACGCATGGTAGCAAGGATTGAAGATGCAACACTGTAATCCTTCTTTTCAACACAGGCCATAACCGCATTGGTGTTGGGCGAAGAGAAGAAGGCAAAGCCGACTCCAACCACCAGGAGATTCGCTATAATCAGCGGAAACGGATAATTTTCCGAGATAAAAATAAACGAAAACAGCCCCAGCGCGCAAAGTCCCATACCAAATGATGCAAGCTTAAAAGGCGATACACGGTCAGAAAGTCTCCCTGCATATGGCGACAGCAACGCCATCATCAGCGGCTGGCTGATAAGAATCAGACCGGATACCTCCGAGCTATAGTCCATCACCACCTGTAAATAGATGGAAAGCAGATAGCTTAAAGCAAATGTTGCGCCGTAATTCATCAGCGCGGCCAGATTGGAAAAGGCATAGCCGATGTTATGGGCAAAGAGCCGGACTTCGATGATCGGCGACTTGGCTCGCAGTTCGTGTATGATAAAAATAGCGAACAGGATGATTCCTGCAAGGATTAGATATTTTGAATAAACCAGCGTGGATACCGTTGAAAGGCCGAACATGATCAAGGTCAGCATCAAAATATAGAGAATATTCCCCACCAGGTCCAAGCCCGGCTTCTCATGATCCACTTTTCCTGCTGGCAGCTTTCTCATTGCAGTGTAACAGACCACTCCGCTGATGACAAAGGTCAGAATAAAAATGGAACGCCAGCCAAAATAATGATTCAGAAATCCTCCTACTACAGGACCTGCAGATAGTCCGATATACGTGGACGCAATGGAGTAACCCAGGACTTTTCCACGCTTTTCAGGAGAAAAGGCGCTGATCAGTACTGCCATATTGGTGCTGAATATCATAGCCGCCCCTACTCCCTGCAGCACCCGAAACAGAAGCAGCATCGTCATGGATTCCGCTAGGGCAGCGCCTCCCGAACAAAACGCGAAGATCAAAATCCCGGTCACAAGGACCCTCTTCCGTCCCGTGCGATCCGCCAGGCGTCCGAAAGGCACCGATAATACGGCGGCCGCCAGGATATATCCTGTGACAATCCACCCCACCGCAGTGGCGCTGGCGTGAAATTCGTTTCCCATGGAGGGAATCGACAAATTCAGCGCGCTTCCCGTGAAGGTAGTGATAAAGGATGTGATTATGACCACAAAGATGGTCGAGCGTTGGATGCTTTTTATGCTTTTGTCGCTGTCCTCCGCATTTTCAAAGTTAATTTTATTGGTTTCGTCAATCTCTTTGCAGTCACCGGGATTGCTGCTGTTATTTACTCTCTCGCTGGTCCGATTTTTTTCCATAGTCCGATAGTTCTCCATTTATTTCATCCTTTTCAGGATTGATTTTAATATTAATAGTATATGACCTTTTCGGGGAATAAATCAAGCAAAAGAACGGTTGCCTGAGCATTCTCCTCTATCGGCAAAGGGTACCCCCTCTGTACTCCCCCTGCTATCGTATTGGAAACAATATTTCCTGGAATAAAACAACGCCGGCTTGAAGCCGGCGTTTTGCTTTTTGATTAAACCAAATGAACGGATTTTTATTCATGGTTATGATAATGAACATGAAGCAGCTCGTGGGTTCTTCCCTTCAGAATACCCTCATAGAGAGTCGGAATTATGGGATTTTCATCGGCATGCCGGAACTGGGTCTGCTTGTCGGATAAATAGATTGAGTCGGCGCGCTGTTTCTTTCTATCCATCAGCCCGAAAGGCTGTCCTGCACCGCCTACGCAGCCGCCGGGACATGCCATGACCTCGATGAAGTGGTAGAAGGCCTCTCCCTTGTTCATCTTTTCAATCAATTTCTCCGCATTTCCCAAACCGCTCACCACTGCGATCTTCAGCACGTTCGCTCCATCCTCCAGAGGCAGTTCGAATTCCTTGATCCCTTCCATGCCCCGGACGCCGCAGAATTTGACGTTGTTGATGCTGGAGTTGCTCTTGTCCTTCATGACTTTTCTGATCACCGCTTCGGTTACCCCGCCGGTTACTCCGAAGATCAAGCCTGCGCCGCTATACATTCCGAACGGCATGTCGAGGGCTTCCGGTTCCAGTTCCTTAAACACGATTCCTGATTCGTAGATCATATCTGCGAGTCCTATTGTGGTAAGCACAATGTCAACATCCGGGTTTCCTTCGGTTATGAATTCCTCTCTGCCGGCCTCCGCTTTTTTTGCAGTGCACGGCATGATGGACACCACCACGGTCTCTTTTCCGTCAGCTGGATTTCTATCCTTTTCATACGCCTTGATCAGGGAGCCGAACATCTGCTGCGGAGATTTGCAGGTGGATATTTGCGACATCAGCTCCGGATGCTTTTCTTCCGCGTACCTGACCCATGCCGGACAGCAGGAGGTAAAGAGCGGAAGCTTGTCGCCCTTATCCAGTTTTTCAAGAAATTCTTTGGTCTCCTCAATTACGGTCAAGTCGGCAGTGAAAGAGGTGTCGTAGACTTCATCAAAGCCCAATTTTCTCATGGCTGCAACGATGAGCGGCATGACATTTTCTCCATCTCCCAGGCCAAACTCTTCCCCCAGCGCAACTCTTACGGCAGGGGCTACCTGAGCAATCACACGCTTGTTTTCATCATAGATCGCCTTCCAGACCGCAGGCACGTCATTTTTAATTGTGATGGCGCCTGTGGGGCAAACCGCAGCGCACTGCCCGCAATTGACGCATTCCGTTTCCGCCAGCGGCATGTCGAATGCGGGGCAGATCTTCAGCTCATAGCCGCGAAGCGCAAAGTCTATGGCGCCCACGTTCTGGGTTTCGTTGCACATGCGAACGCAGTCGCCGCACTGGATGCATTTGTTGGGATTTCTAGTGATAGCCTGACTGGAATCGTCTATCTTATACTCGTTCTTGTATGCCTTTTCCGTCTTGTCAAACTTGATCTCATCGATACCAAAACGAATGGCAAGGTCCTGCAGCTTGCAGCTTGTGTTCTTCGGGCAAGTGGTGCATTCTCTGCAGTGGGATGCTAAATATAGTCTTAAAATTGTCTTTCTGTATTGCTTCAGCCTCGGAGTATTGGTTCTGATCTCCATTCCGTTTTTCGGGGGAGTGGAGCAGGAGGTAATGATATTGCCTTTGTTGTCTTCCACCATGCACATTCTGCAGGAGCCGTAAACGGAAAGCTCTGAGTAGTAGCATAAGGTTGGCAGATCGATCCCCGCCTTGCGAACCACGCTAAGAATATTCTGTTCATCGGTATAAGGAACGTGTTCGCCATTGATTATCATATATTTGTGATTTACCGGATTCATTTGCTTCACCTTCCTTCCTAATTCTCAATGATGGCTTTGAACGCACATGCATCGATACATCTTCCGCATTTGATGCACTTCGCCCAATCGATCCGATACGGCTCTTTTCTCCGCCCGCTGATCGCATTAACAGGACATACCGTCTGGCATTTGGAACAGCCCTTGCACTTGTCAACAATGATTTCAATCCGTTTCAGGCCGCGGCAGCTTCCTGTGGGGCAGTATTTATCCACTACGTGAGCAATATATTCATCCCTGAACTCCCGGATGGTGCTCACCACCGGAGAAGCGGCTGTTTTCCCCAGACCGCAAAGGGCTGTATTGGTAATGGTGTCGGCAAGCTCCATTAGCATGTCGATTTGGTCTTCGCTTCCTCTTCCGTTGACGATATCGTCCAGGATCTCGTTCATCACGTGGGTGCCTTCTCTGCATGGAACGCATTTTCCGCAGGATTCCTGCTCCGTAAAGTTCATAAAGAACTTCGCGATTCCAACCATGCAGGTACTTTCATCCATCACGACCAGACCGCCGGAACCGATCATTGCGCCGGCTTTCGTAAGGGAATCGAAGTCAAGACTCATGTCCAGATGCTTTTCCGTGAGACAGCCTCCGGAGGGTCCTCCGATTTGAACCGCCTTGAAGGCTTTTCCGTCCTTTACACCGCCGCCGATATCAAAGATTACAGTTCTGAGGGTAGTTCCCATGGGAACCTCGATGAGACCCGTATTGTTTACATTCCCGGTAAGCGCAAATGCTTTCGTGCCGGGGCTCTTTTCAATTCCGATTCTCCGGTAGCCCTCCGACCCGTTCACAATAATATAGGAAACATGGGCGAAGGTTTCTACGTTATTCAATACGGTGGGCTTGCCAAAGAGTCCCTGCTCCACAGTTCTGGGAGGTTTCACTCTCGGCATTCCGCGAAGACCTTCGATGGATGCGGTCAGGGCACTGCCCTCTCCGCATACGAACGCTCCAGCACCCAGGTTGATCCGGATGGTAAAGCCAAATCCGCTGCCCAGGATATTTTCTCCCAGATATCCGGCTTCCTCCGCTTGGGCGATGGCGATCTGAAGTCGTCGTACCGCCAGAGGATATTCCGCACGAACGTAGATATATCCGACCTGCGCTCCGGTTGCGACCCCTGCGATGATCATTCCCTCCAGCATTTTATGGGGGTCTCCCTCCATAACGCTCCGATCCATGAAGGCTCCGGGATCTCCTTCGTCCCCGTTGCAGACGACATATTTCACAGGCTCAGCCTGGCTTCTCACCTGGACCCACTTTTTCCCGGTGGGGAAACCACCGCCGCCTCTTCCTCTAAGCCCTGACTTTTCAATTTCCCTACAGATGGCCTCTCCGTCCATTTCAAAAAGAGCCTTCCTTAAAGCCTGATAACCGCCCGCCGCTATGTAATCGTTGATATCCTCGGGATTGATCACCCCGCAGTTTTTCAGCGCGATTCTGGTCTGTTTTGACAGGAATGCGCTTCCCTCTTCCGGGATGAGATATTCCGTGACCGGTTTTTTCCCTGCAATATGCCTGTCTACAACCGCAGCCACCTTGTCGGCCGTCAGATTTACATATCTGCTTAAGGTTCCGTCTTCCTCATAGACATCCACTATCGGTTCCAGATAGCAGCTCCCGATACAGCCGGCAATGGTCACAACCGCATCGAGTTTTTTTTCATCGATCTGTCTCCTGAATTCCGCCTCGGTTTTCTTTGCGCCGGAGGCGATTCCGCAGCTTCCCTGCCCTATTACAATTTTCATGATTATGCCTCCTTTGCTTCTTTCTCTCTGATCTGACCGATAATCTCCAACACCTTTTCTTTTGTCAGATTTCCGTAAGTTTCTTCTCCGTCGCTGTTATGGATCATCATAACAGGCGCCAGACTGCAGCACCCAAGGCACGCTACATTATTTAAGGTGAAAAGTCCGTCCTCTGTTGTTTCTCCGTCTTTGATGTTCAGTTCTTCACAAATAACAGCTTCAATATCCTGCGAACCGCTTACATGGCAGGCAGTCCCTTGGCAAAGCATGATGAGATTCTTTCCGATTGGCTCTAATCTGAATTGAGTGTAGAAGGTAGCTACCCCGTAGATCTTGGCCTGAGTATTTCCCGTCTTTTTTGAAATATAAGCGATTACTTCTCTTGGCAGATAGCCATAGATATTTTGAGCCTGCTGCAGGATCATAATGAGATTACCGGGCACATCTTTTACCTTGTCCAGGTAATTGTCCAACTCTGTAAAATCAAAACCACTTTGACATCCGCAGCCGCACTGGCTTCCAATATCTTGTAATTTCATAGTATTCCTCCTTATCGTTACTCTGTCACTTTTATGTTACAGGCATGTCGGCTGTTAATTATTTATCATGGCAATTATATCCTATGGCAGCAAACTTGTAAATAAAAAAATGAGTTGAAAACGCCTGATTTTAGAGATTTTTTCATAAAACTAGTTACATTGACAGCAAATTAGTACTCATTTATAATTTAATTAATCCTTCTTAATTTAGGAATATTGTGAATATTATATCATATTGACGGACTATTCAGACAATTTCATTTCCTTACATTTTATTACATTTTTGCGCCGCTTTTGCTATCATCCAGCAATTGGAATTGTTTCAGGCTTTTGCATAAAAAAAAAGTGGCTGTTCGCCACTTTCCCCAAGGGATCAAATAGTACCCCTTTTATTTACCTGTCGGCTACCCCGTTATCAGAAAATATCCCATTACAAGAACACCCAGAATGATGCGATACCATCCAAACGCTTTAAAGTCGTTGGTTTTGATATATCCAAGGAGGAAACGGATCGCTACGATGGATACGATAAAAGAAACGACCATGCCCACTGCAAGAACTGCGATTTCCATTCCGCTGAATTCAAATCCAAACTTCAGCAGCTTTATTGCGCTTGCGCCGAACATGACGGGGATCGATAAAAAGAAAGAAAACTCCGCTGCGATAAACCGGGATGTCCCAAGAAGGATCGCCCCCAAAATGGTGGCCCCGGATCTTGACGTTCCAGGGATCAATGACAGCACCTGGAACATGCCGATCAGAAATGCCGTTTTATAGCTAAGCTGTTGAAAGGACTGGACCAGGGCAGTCCTCCCTTTATTATGGTTTTCAATTACAATGAACAGGATTCCATATATCACGAGCATCAGCGCAACAGTCTGATAGTTATATAAGTGCTCGTCAAGCCAGTCGTCCAAAGGAATACCTATGATTGCTGCCGGCAATACGCCAATGACAACCTTGTACCAGATCACCATGGTCTCTTTTTTTTGCTGCAGCGATTTGCTTGGAGACAGTGGATTCAATTTGTTGAAATAAAGAATCACAACTGCGAGAATTGCCCCCAGCTGAATCACCACCCGGAACATTTCCTGAAAGGCTTCGGTTGTATTTAGCTTGATAAATTCTTCTACCAGAATCATATGCCCGGTGCTGCTGATGGGAAGCCATTCCGTGATTCCCTCTACGATACCCAGAACGGCGGCCTTTAATAGTTCGATAAACAAGATAGTTACCTCCATCATAAAATAAAACAATAATTTGCGAATCTTCGATTCATGATTTTTTTAGCTGTTATTGATCAACCAGATGAAGAGAATCAATATTCAACTCGTAGGTGACGTCCTTTCGCTCAACGATTACCGTTACGTTATCTTTCAGAACATCATCCCCCATGATCTTTGTGATCAATTCCCTGGTGGGATTGATCGCAAAGGGACGCCCAACAAGCTTCAGCATGGAAAAATCCCCCGCAGTATCCCCGTATGCAAAGCTGGAGGCAAGGTCGATCCGGTGCTTCTCCGCCATCTCTGCTACCGCTTTCTCCTTGCTGCGGGAATCCCACATGGGAATTATCCTACCGGTATATCGGCCGTCGTTTCCGATTTCGTAGATGGTTCCTTTGTAGTCGTCCATGCCGTACATGGAAGACATTTCTCGCACCAGCTCCACCGGTGAACCCGAGATTGCGATTACAATATGCCCCTGATCCTTATGCCATTTAATTCTCTCCCGTGAATAAGTGTAAACTCGTTCACCTTTTTGTTCAATCACTTTTTGTGCAATGTAAGAAATATGATAGGGATTTGTAAACTTTACTGTCTCGGTGTAGATATCAACCATCTTCTGCAGGTACAGGTCATAATCTCCGAGGCGCTTGTTCCACTGTATGAATGCAGGCTCTACTTCTCTGTACCATTTGCTGTTGTCAATCAGCTCGTATCGGATCATTTTTTTGAACATTTCGCTGATAAGACCTTCCCGTGAAATAGTACCGTCGATATCAAAAAAAGCTGCCGTTTTCATTCTCGTCCTCCTTGCGAATGAATTTATTTACAAATAGCTTTCGCCCAATTTATGATTCCGTTTCCTGATACATTCAGTGTATCAGAACCTCTGCCAGCTTTGCAATTCAATAATATTCCCCTCGATATCCTTTGCATAAACAAAAGTTGCTTTGACGTTGTCCGGATACACAGCTTCCACCACTTCTCCGACCTGACCGCCTCCCGCAGCTATAATTTTACTGAGCGTTTCCCGTACATCATCCACCTGAAAAGCGAGGTGTCCAAATCCCGGATTGTTTACCAGCTTGGAATTTCCGTTTTCATTTTGGGAATAAGAGAAGATTTCAAGGGTTGGGTAATCCCCGGAACCGCCGGGGAGCAGCAGATGTTCCCCCTCAATGTGTACGGATGAGATCCCGGTTAGTTTATCCAGCCACTCGCCTTTTAGATCCCTTCGGCCATTGGGCATCGGAGTGCAGTGAAGCACGTTTTGATAAAACTGCGAAAGCTTTCTCCAATCCTTCGCGATGATATTGGTATGCACATAACGGATTGTCATATTCCACTCCTTCTGTAATTCTAATATGTTTTCTCTTACATTACCCCAATTTCAGCCTGAAATCAACAGGAGACGGGGGATTCAGGTAATATTTACTCCTATACAGGGAGGCGTGGCCATGCTACCATGATATTGTTTCGCAATATTCTGAGCGTATTCCATGAAATAGAATGGGGGAAAATAATGAAACGGATGATGATCTACCTGTTGGTTATCGGTGTTTTTTCAAGCGGCGTCGTCTTTGCGTCGGGAATAAACGGTTATTATAAAGGGTATCCCGTTGCAGAGGTAAAGTTGAACGGAATCAAGCTCGCCGCCGATGTGCCGGCAATCATCCTTGACAGCAGAACCTTGCTTCCCGTAAGGGCCGTTGCCGAAGCAGTAAACAGTGTTGTTTCATGGGATCAGAAAACCATGACGGCGAAAATCATCAAGCCTGCCGTCAATATGATATTCGCAGGCAGCATTAAGGACGATGAGAATGGTCTGATCCTGGAAGGCGCCGGTTCCTATTTCAACACGACGGGGACCGGACGATGGGAAAACCTCTATGTTGAAATCGGTCCGATGGACAGCAGGATCTACGAGTATCGTGTCGCCGTTTTTGATCCGAACGGCAAAATGATAGGAGCCTCGGATGCCGTATCAAATCAGATCGGAAAAGACGGACTGATCGCCCTCATTCCGGTTAAAAATTTGACCTATTCCGTTCCGGGTAATTATAAATTCAAATTCCAGGTGAAATACGACGGCAAGTTTGAAAATTTAGGGGAGACTGTCGCTGTTGTGAAATAATTTCCGAACGGTGCTGAAGCACCGGGCAGAATGTTATACGACAAAAATCTACGAATTTTCATTCGTGATTTTTCAGCATTAATTCTGCCGAACGGTGCTGAAGCACCGGGCAGAATGTTATACGAAAAGAGCTGTTTCCTGTCCGGCATTAAGCGCCGGAACAAAACAGCTCTTTCATAATTTATTCTCTTGTTTGATAGCTCCTGATGCCGATGGTCGACTAGTATTCGCTACAGAAGCCTGAAGCTGACCATTCGGATCGTGTTATTCCGGTGAACCTCAAACAGATGATGGGCATTGACCGTCTGACGTTCCCCGCAGTTTGAGAGGATGATCTGATCCTCTTCAGGGTTGCCTTCCTCCTCAATATAGCCTGTGATGGTCACCCAATGCCAGTTGTCTTCCCTGAGCGCGTGGGCTCTGTGAAACAGGATCAGGAGAGCGACGGGATTTCCGCTGTCGATGCTTTCCTTAACAAAGGAAAAACCCTCTTCCCTGCTTTGAAATCCATGGCAGAATTTCGCTTCTATTTCAATGCCATGTTCTTTGCAGTACTTGACAAATTGCCTTCCAAACTTCTTGACATAGGGATATCCAATCATGCCGGGTTTCATATAGTTGTACATCTTCTCCATAGCCTGGGCGTATTCCGCTTGATCGAATTTTCTGCTGCTCCCCTCATAGAGATCGGCCATTTCCGGTCGGTTTAAGGCATAAAATGCAGCAAGGTTTGTACCGCTTGTGCATCCGCATCCGGCTTTTTTCTTCCAATCATGGGAAAACCATTCCTGATTCCCCCCGTATCCTACCACGTTATCCTCCTGGTATACCATGGGAAAGTTCAATTCTTTTAACATTTTCACTACTTCTCTCCGGGACTGATTCCCCTTATCCATATTATGTCTTTTCCTGCAATATGGTGTCTTTCGGATTGGGGCCTTCCTTTCATTTCCTTACCTTATGAAATTCGTCATAACCCAAGGCTCCCTTTCAGGCGCCTGCTGCTTCCCATCCCGAATTGAGTTCAGCATCCAGGCCATGTTGTTTCCCAAAGTTCGCATGATCTGCATCCCCTCAAGATCCTGCCGCACATCATCGGGGGTGAAGCCATGCACCATATTCCAGTATTGGGAGGCGACCACAGGCATCTGGCTGATGGTAAAATACATGTTCAGCCGTTCAAAGGCTGCTGTAGAACCTGCTCGGCGGCAGCTGACCACTGCGGCTGCAGGCTTGTGCGCCAGTCTGTGCGAGCTGGAAAAGAAAACTCTATCCAGCACTGCGCAGAGTGCGCCGTTGGGACCAGCATAGTAAACGGGAGAACCGATCACGATTCCATCCGCTTCCGCCATGCGTTCCGCCATCTCGTTGCACACGTCATCGTTGAAAGTACAGCGTCCAAGCTCCTCACAGCGGCCGCATGCAATACAGCCGTGAACCGGTTTGTTTCCGATATGAAATATTTCGGTCTCGATTCCGTTATTTTGCAGCGCTCCTGCAACCTCGGTCAGCGCAGTATAGGTGCAGCCTTCTTTGTTCGGGCTGCCGTTGATCAGTAAAACCTTCATCTCTATCACCTTTCCGTTTTATTTAACTATAATCTTATTCCTTTTTTTCTCTTTCCTCAGGTATCAGCGGAAATCCAAGCTTGATTAAATCCTGAGGGGACATCAGCCCTTTTTCAAGAGCGTCATAGATATCCATCGGGTCTTTCCCTTGAAACCGTATTACGGCATCTCTGAACAGCTCATATCCGCTGGGGCTGTAATAACGATATCTGCTGTCCTCAAAAATGGGATAATCAAATTCCTTTTTTCCGTCCTTTTCCAGTAATTCCTCATTTATGTCTTTTAAGCTTAATTCTCGGGGGTCCGGTTGAATTTCGAATTCTAATATTCCCCGCATGCTGCGAACAGCTGAAATCCCCTCAAGGAAAGGCTCCAGTTTCTCGCCGTCCATCGCATACCATCGGTCTTCATAGATAAAGTATCCCTGTTTCCCTGTCAGCCAGACCGGAATCTCCCTTCTGTCAGTATAATCCCGATTGTAAAACAGCAGGGTGAAATCAGGCGATTTCTCCTCCGGATCAATCGGTTCCGGGGTTTTTTCGGCTTCGTTGACCGCATCCATCATCTCCCCCCAGTAACGCGACATGTTTATTCTATCTTCGCCGGAAGGATCAGCCGGAATATCTCCAATCAACACTTCCAGGTTGGATTCACCCCGTTTGACGATATGGTTTGTCATGAAGCTCAGGTCGTCCCATGAATTACCGTTCATCAATGCACTGGGATAAAGGAGAATATACGGCGCAGTGAATACCGCCAGAGCCAAGGCCAGGATTCTTTTCTTCCGTTGCTCAAGATCCATATTCCGAAATGAAAACCTCAGGTTTCCGAAATAAATGCAGATCCCGGAGATTATCACCGCAAAGGATACGTATAGCAGCGCATACCAATTGTCAAAAGGATTCCAGGACACCGCGTTGAGGTATTCCGACCAGCCTGCTGTGCTGTCTGTGGTAAGAAAGAGAATACCAGCTCCCATAAAATCGGATGCAAAGCCAATGAGCCATATTCTTAGAATCGAGCGCTTGTAAATCTCTTTGATCCCCGATAGCCTGAGCAATCTGGCGCTGATCAGCAGTACGACGCTGTCAATGATGAAATTGGCCGGCAGTATTATAATCCATGTAATTGGGAATATAATCAAAAACCAGATCGGAAACATTACATTATGTAATCTTACCTCCTTTTTTCTCATCTCAGGTCGCTCCATATCATTTTCTCCCTTCTTGCGGTCTCCTGTTCTGACAGGGTAATTATCCCGGCAGAAATATTATACAATATTATTCTCCCGAAGCGATGATAAAATAATGAAAAACCCTCCTCCCGGAAAGGAGAAGGGCCGCTGCCTCATCACCAAAGGTTGTTCTTGCGCATATACGGTTTTTTTACCATATCCGGTATTCCATTTTTCACGGAAATGTTCTCAATCGTCGTATCCTCGGTTTGACCGCTCGAAAGGCTGTCTACCGTATTATTAACATCCGCTGCGGCGAGTTCTGCCTCCGGATTCTCCTCGGGCTCATTGTCATCCGACGGATTCTCCTCGGACTCATTGTCCTCCGTCAATTCCGCTTCCGTGATTTCCTTGCTCTCATGTATTTCCCGTGCCGCCTCTTTAGGCTCCACAAAGATTTCGATCACGTACCGGTCCTCCGGATTAAGATTCCGGATCACGAATCTCCCTTCCTCATCGGTTTCGGCATATGTAACACATTCCTTATTCTCGTCTCCGTTGATCTCGTCGCCGGATTCTTGAACGTCTGTCATATCACTGATCTTTGTGAACTTGATAATTGCTGCCTTCACATATGCTCCTTTATTCTCAGTTACGAAGCCCTGCATTATATTCCTCCTTTCGATTGCTGAAAATCTATCAACTATAAAATATGAATCTCTCGGGCAGTTTGTGATTTTTCAGCAAAAATAGTTGGAATAATTCAGGTTTCAGTTCCTTTGGTCATGTGCCGAAATAGATATCAGAGAATTCGATTGCCGTGGAGGTAATGCGCTGGTCATTGTTTTTTTCAATTCTAACAGGCTCCACGGCTGCCTTGCCGAAATTTTCCGCAGGCAGCAGCAAAGAAAATGTGCTTCCAACGCCTTCCTTGCTTTCAACCATAATCTCTCCGTCAAGGAGAGAAACAAGAGTTTTTACCAGATACAAGCCGATGCCTGTACCCTCCGAATGTCTTGCAGTCATACGATTCACTCTGCCAAACCGTTCGAAAATCAAATCTTTCTGGTCGCTTGGAATGCCGATCCCACTGTCTTTCACCTGTATGCAAACCTGTTTCTTCCCCCTTCCGTAAACCGAAGAGACCGTTACTTCGATCGTTTCTCCTTCCGGAGTGAATTTTACAGCGTTGGATAATAGATTCAGCAGTATCCTTTCATATACGTCTAAATCGGTAACAATTACATGCTTTGCAATTTCTGTGTTGTAACATATTCTGATTCCTTTTCTCTCCGCAAAAACGCTGATGGAATCGATGATCGCTCCCGTCAGATGCACGATATCCACACAATTTGGATTGATCTTGAATAGTCCTGAATTTACACGAGTATTGTCCAATATGTTGTTCACAAGCTTCATCTGGCGGTAAGCGTTCTGCTTGATTTTATTCAGATACTTTTTCATGGTTTCAGACAACTCATCGCTGCATACCATTTCAACGGTCTGAATCGACGAAGTGATGACTGACAGAGGCGTCTTCAGTTCATGAGATATGAGCATAAGCATCTCACCCTCCATTTTTATCGCCTGTTCCAGTTCTCTGTTTTTCTCCTCCATATATTTGCTTCTTTGTGTGTAATCCGTTATATCATCGATGATTGTAATGATATATCTTACCTCGCCGTCCTCGGTAAGCGGAGTGATCGTTTCATTCCAATAACGGCAGTCTCCGCTTTCCGATACGCTAATTTGATCCTTCAGGCATACTGTCTCTCCCGTTTTATAAACTCTTTCCCATATCTCTTTTTTATCACTTCCGATGTTGTCCGGGATCAGTTGGTCCAGACAGCGTCCAACGGGGTTGTCGTCCGTCAGACACGCATCCTGAAGATAGTCCAGATATCTTCGATTTGCCTTAAGTAATCGAAGGTCAGGACAGCTGTAAAGCCCGACGCCGGCATAATTGTCTTTGATCAGCCTGCTGATAAGCGACAGTTCGGAATTGAGGATGGAGTTGATTTTCTGCTCAAAGAGATATAGGTAAAGATTGCTCTTGCCGATTTTATATTTTGTGACGTATACTTCTATTGCTTCACGGGACTTTTTAAATAAAAAAGCGGATGTTTTCCGGCAGTCCTTTTTCAGTTCAAATCCGAATAACTGGATCATGACCTCCGATATTCTTTTGTGGTGCAGATCCGATTTTGAATATCCGGTCATTGATAAAAAGGAATACCCAACATCCTCCACCAATCCATCTGCAGTAATCAGATGCGACCCGTCATTCAGACCCGAAGTTAACTCCCCATCCATTCGTTTAGTGACCTCCAAATAATATGATCTGCTTTGAAAGAAAAAAAACGGGCAATACCTCATTCAGTATCACCCTGGTGACAAGAAAGGCAATCTGCCATAATCCGATACTGCTCGATCGGCACAGAACCTGCAGATTGCCGTTTAAACTCTGACTAAATTTTGTAATTAAGCACCTTTTCGATAAAAATATCGACGATTTCCGGATCAAATTGTGTGCCTTTGTTGATAATCAACTCATCAACAGCCTTATCCTGATCCAGGGTCTCCTTGTATGTTCTTTGATTGGTCATTGCGTCATAAGAATCGACAACCGAGATAATTCTCGATAAAAGCGGAATCTCGCCCTGCTTCAGTCCCTTCGGGTAGCCGGATCCGTCATATCTCTCATGATGGTATAAAACATATTTGGCGATATCAGACCTTTCGAGTGAGGTTTTCAGTATCCAGTACCCGATTTCCGGATGCCTCATAATCTCGTCCCATTCCTGAGCCGTTAATGGTCCTGCTTTATTCAGAATATAATCCTGAATTGCAATTTTGCCGATATCATGAAATAAACCGCTAATTTCAAGCTTGTAAATATCAACATCCGGCAAGCCCAATGCTGTACCTAAAAGGTTGCACAGCTTGCTGACCCTATTGGAGTGGGTTTCTGTATCTGCATTCTTTTCAGCATGCTTGTATAAAGTTGTATCAATAATACCAGCCAACATACTATGTCTTTCAACCACTTTATTCTCATGCATAATTACGCCTTTTCCACATTTAATCTTCGATTCTTTAAAGCTCCCAGTACAAGCATAATTGCAGAGACTCCAAGGGCCATCGCTACGCTAAGCGCGCTTTGCTGCATCCCGGCGAACCATAGCATAACAGCTATACCAGAGAAAGTAGCGGTATAAACACGGGCCCGTTTTTTATAGACCACTTTTTCCAGATCGTCTAAAGGCTTATTCTTATCTTCCCCAGCATCGATAAAAAAGAGCACCATCGCAGCGGTAATTAAAACGATAAAAAGTACATTATCGTTCCAAGGTATGTATCGAATGCCATACAATACCGCAAACATCACAGGGATTGACAGCAGATAGCAGGTCAACTGATTATTGGCGTGGTATCCCCCTGCATATGATCTGACATATTTGTAGACGATTAGAAATATCATGCTCTGCAAAAACATTCCCAACAATAGTCCGATCACCAAGCCTGTCGCAATGTTTATAACCATCAATATCCCCAGTCTAATCCCATACTCATATAGGGCCCTATCATCTGTTGCTACAGCACCCGCTTCAACCAGTGAATCTGTAATTCTTTCTGAAACATGATATCGCATTACAGTCTTCTTAGTTTTTCTGCTCCTTCAGGCAGTTTTGGTTGATGCATGATAAATGCACACCTTGCACTTACGTTTGCTGCTGTGATCGCAAGACCAAGAGCAGCGATCAATCCACTATACTTCGCAATAAAATTTCTCATAATTGTTCTCCTTTCATAAATAGAAAATATTTGAAATTAGTGTATCATAAAAATTATGTAGTGCCGGAAAATGTCGAAATTAATATAGAGTAGTGTAAAAAACTAATGTTTAAAATAAAAAAAAACAGGCGGAAACGCCTGTTTGCTGAACCATGACCTTTTAATCAACATACATCATAAGAGATACCGTAAAAATATTGCCGGTATAGTCAATATTTAATATTCCATCATACTTTTGAATTACTTTTTTGATATTCTGTAGGCCGATTCCATGATTCTGCTTTTCCACTTTTGTAGTAAGCAGAACTCCGTTATCCTCTAAGATTTCTCCTACATATGGATTCTCTGTTTGGATTATCAGCCTACCTTTATCATACTTCATCATCAGCTTAATATATCGTTCACCGACGACATCGGATGCTGCTTTTATTGCATTATCAATCAAATTTCCAAGGATAATCGTCATATCAAATGAGGGAATATCCAATTTTTCAGGGATTTTTAAATCCAGGTCAGCCTTTATGAATTTTTGTTCAGATTCCTGAAGTTTAAAATTAATAATACTATCAATTACAGTATTTCCCGTTGAAGAATAATTGTGTTTCGCCCCAGTATCGTTTATGATTTTGGAAACGTAATTTAACGACTCCAGGCTGTCACCGCTTTCTATCAGGGATTTTATCGACAGCATATGGTTTTTTAGATCATGCTTGATTGCATTTGTTGTTTGCAGTGATGTTTTGATCGTCTCCAGCTGTTTATCATAGTATTTATTCTGCTCCATAGTTAAGAGGCTTTGCATTTTCTCCGACAAAGCTGCGGTAATGACATCGTATAAATAGAATGTAACGAAGTTAATTAGAAACAACAGTACAATTCCAGTCAATACCTGCGCGACAGAAAGCCCTTTGGCCTGAAATAGGATTAGAATTAAATATAATGATGAAGCTGGGATTAATACAATGCAAATCCAACTTGTGCTCGGTACCGACTCTCCTTTTTTTATATTTTTAAAGTTGTTTAGAATCAGAACCACCACAAATGTCAACACTCTGCAAATAATCAGGCCGAAGCTGGAGGAATAATTGTTGGTTGCAAAAATCGGGAAATTAAAGTATCCAGAAATTAAACCCACAACAATTTCAACGCACATCAATACCAAATAGATAAACATAGCGGAAGCTATCCTATTTTTTATTGTTGAATCGTAATTATAGGTCAGACATATCAGTGCGATCAAATTACTCACCATAAGAACGATGGGTATGTTGATCCATAAGTAAACTGTTGAAATGACGATAAAGTACCCTATGTATGATATAATTTCAATGCTTCGAGAAGTTTTCTTCGTATCAAAGAAAACCTTCATGAACTTAAATATTGTATAGGTCCAGAAGATGTTTGTGATTAAGTAAACCCATTCATATAAACCTAACTGCATCATTTAAACCCTTCCTTCTCGAACTTCACCTGCAATTCCCTGGTTGCTTTCCTCCGGGCCTGACTGATCGGCAGAACCTCCTGATTTGACATAGTAACCTCTTCATACCGAAATTTTATCACGTAGAAATAATTTACGATGTAAGACTTATGTATGTACATGAAATGATACTTTGAGACATTGGCGAACACATCGTCCAGTTTTCCGTAGAATACCTCTTCTCCACTGTTGGTCACCATTTTAACTTCTCTGTTGTTGCTTTCAAAATATAGAATGTCTTTCACCGGTTTCCTATGTATCTCATGCCCTTTTTTGTAGACGAAAACTCCGCCTAATCGATCCGACAGCTTCATGGCAAGCCTGATATCCTTGATGATTTCTTGCTCCCCAAAAGGCTTCTGCAGAAAATGCATTGGCCTCACGTCGAATAACGCTCTGTAATAAGAGTCCTTGCCGGAAATATAGACAATCTGAAGGATTTGATTGTCCATTTCTTCTCTGATTTTTCTGCCAACTTCAATCCCATTAATCATCTTCAGCTCAATATCAAGAAAAATCAGATCAAAGCTTTGCCCCACTTCAAGAAATTTGATGAGTTCCTCACCCGAGTAAAAAACCTGGGTATCGATTTTTTCGTTATTCTCCTCAGCAAAATTCAAAATTGTGTTCTCAATCTGTGAACAGATCACTTGTTCGTCATCACATATCGCAACTCTAAACACGCAATCACTCCTCTCAAACCTATCACCATTCTAACCTATCCGGCCCATTCATGCTAGTCCATTCATGTTCGTCCATTCATACCTATCCCGCCATTCAACGCTGGCCCTCATTAATACCTATTCGGCTATTTTCGATAGCTTTTTAACGAAAACGTTATTTTAACACTCAACTCGAATATACACTGTTATTAAAAAGACTACAAGGTGTAATTTGTCGAAAAATGTATTTATAGTAAATAAAAAACTCAATTTTGCAATATTATTATATTTTTCGTCTAATTTCAATTACAAGTCAACTCTATTGCACCCCGACACGACTTTTCAACATTAATAGTCAGTGCTGATATAAATTGAAAAAGGAACCCGCAGGTTCCTTTTTTTCTATATTTGTTTCCTAGCTTATTTAACTAGGAAGACCTATTCAATTTGGCCCAAATTTAAATCCCTGAAAACAATTTTTAGAAGACAAGACAGATGAGATATTCCCTGCCTTCGTCTGATATCTTCTGCAGCGCATGCTGGATTTTCAGCCGTGCGTTTTCAGGTACATTCGTCAGCTTGTTCTCCATCTGTTCTGTCACCATCTCATAGAGAGATTTCCCGAAGAGATTTGTTTCCCAAATTTTCGCTGGATTGTTTTCGAATTCGGTCAGGAGATAGCGGATCAGATC
The DNA here is from genome assembly GCA_023415235.1 of Bacillota bacterium. Taxonomy (GTDB): domain Bacteria; phylum Bacillota; class Clostridia; order Peptostreptococcales; family Anaerovoracaceae; genus Anoxybacterium. The sequence continues at coordinate 9,402 of JAEZLP010000033.1, read as the reverse complement.
CTCGCTTTGTCTCTCACTGCCTACAACCGGAGAAACTTCTGTCGTAATATCGGTTTTGATCAGATGCAGGGAAGGCGCCTTTGCTTTCAGTCTTACCCCGAATTTGTTTCCCTGTTTGAAGATTTCCGGTTCTTCCAGCACCATTTCCGAAAGCTTCGGCTGAACAATTCCATATCCAGTCTCATCAACCTGGGCCATGGCGTCTTTGATCTTGTCGTAGGATCTCTTGGCCTGGGAATATTCCTTAATGAGATTGAAGAACTGATAATCATTATTGACCTCATGACCCATAATTTCTTCAATCACCTTATAGAACAAGCCCGCCACCGGTGTTACCACAACCTCGATATCCCCGGTTCCCAAATCCATGTTGCTGACCTCGATGGCTTGAACAACGGTTCCGTCCTCCAGTGAATTGATGCTGTTCTTGATATCTCTGACGTTATTGAAAGTATTGCTCCATTCCTTGATATTATTGATAATGGTGGCTTTGATCCAGTGATCGTTGGGCAGGCCTTCGATAAATCCCGGAATCTTGAACTTGATCTGCGCAGCTGGGAATTCATAGAGTGTCTCGCTTAAGATCTCTGTAAGAACCTTGTAATTCATTCTTGCGCAATTGGCGGCGATTACGGGGACTCCGTATTTTTCTGCAAGGAGGCTTCTGGTTTCCTGGGCGACTTCCCCTTCGGGGGCTGTGGAGTTCAGAACCACAACAAATGGTTTGGAAAGCTCCTTCAATTCCCTGACGACTCTTTCCTCCGCCGGAAGATAGTTTTCCCGGTCTATTTCTCCGATGGACCCATCCGTAGTAACAACGATCCCTATTGTGGAGTGGTCCGCAATCACCTTTCTGGTTCCGATTTCAGCGGCCTCTTCAAATGGTATCCTTTGCTCCTGCCATGGGGTATTGACCATTCTGGCTTTGCCGTTTTCCTGGTGACCAAGAGCGTTTTTTACCATATATCCAACACAATCAACCATGCGTACTTTAAAATTGATGTTTCCCGGAAGCTCCAGAGATACTGCTTCCGCAGGTACAAATTTCGGCTCGGTGGTTGTTATCGTTCTACCGGCTCCGCTTTGCGGAAGTTCATCGATGACACGTTCCTTGACATATGTATTTGTGACATTTGGAATGACCAGCAGATCCATAAACCGTTTAATGAAGGTAGATTTTCCCGTCCTTACCGGTCCTACGACCCCTACATAAATGTCACCCTGAGTTCTCTCAGCTATGCTTTCATATATATTTAGGTTTTCCAATGCTATAACCTCCTCCAATTTTCATTCCACTCATTGTCTGTACAATATATTAGAGGAAGTATTTCTTTATTCATAATTTTTTCAGACTAGTACTCGATGGCTCAAGCAATCAGTCTTAATACGACAAAAGTCTACGAAATCAACAGCTTGCCGCAACCTCTTCATCATATATTTTATCCATCTCCTCGTTTACGTTGATCAAGCCGTTTCTTACAAGGTGGATAAAGATCGGAACTAATACCGGATCGAACTGCCGCCCTGCTCCAGCCTCAAGATTCCGAACCGCCTCCTCCATCGAAACCGGCTGTCTGTACGACCGGGAAGACGTCATGGCGTCAAATGCATCGGCAATGCAGAGCATTCTCGCCGAAATCGGGATGTCCTCTTTTGCGATCCTTCTGGGGTAACCATTGCCGTCGTATCGTTCATGATGGCCGATCACAGCCGGAATGACATAATCCAGCGAGGGCAAATGCTTGATGATGCCGATGGAGTTCTCCACATGGTGCTTCATCTCCTCATACTCCTCATCGTTGAGCCTGCCCGCCTTGTTGAGTATCTGCTCCGGAATCCCAATCTTTCCGATATCGTGAAGAAGCGCCGCCTCCTTAATAATTCTCACATAATCGTCTTCCATCCCGTATGCGTATGCAAGCTTGGTCGCATAATAAGCAACCCGCTTGGAATGATTGAAGGTATAATGGTCCTTTGCGTCAATAGCGGCAGTCAGCGCATATATCGTCGGGGCATATTCCGCATAGAAGTCCGCTTTCCTTTCTTCTTCCACGTTCTCCGCCTGCCCGAGCTCCTTCTTCTCAACGTTGTAGGCCAGAATCAGATTCTTTCCTTTTCTCTTGGCATGATAAACCGCCATATCCGCATTGTCGATCAGCTGCTTCACCGTGCTGGCGGAATGGGGAATCGCGCAAATCCCTCCGCTTACGGTCAGTACCTTCAAGGTATAGTCCTTTGCCCGCTTGTTCATATTCAGAATTTGTATTCTGATATTCTCCGCCAGGGTTTTCGCTGCCAGAATATCGTACATGGGAAGAATGATCGCAAATTCCTTGCCTCCGTATCTGGCCACATATCCGTTGTTGCCTACGGTTGCCCGGATTATCTGAGCGACTCTCTGCAATACGATGTCGCCTTCCTTGTTTCCGTAAAGCTGATTATATAGTTTGAAATCATCGATATTTAGGATAACCAGCGCCAGGGAATGATTCTTGTTCGTCTTATAGACCTCATGGATCGTCTCATAGAAATACTTTCTATTGAGCAACCCTGTCAGCTCGTCGGTTCTTGCTTCATAGTACACCTTTTCGTAAAGCTTGGAGTTCTTGACGGCGATCGATCCGATGGAGTCCACCGAGGCAAGGAAGCTTACGTCATCAAAGGTAAAACTGTTGCCTCTTTCCTTTCCGGAGAGAAGCACGATACCGATCAGCTGGTCCTCGTCCTTCAGCGGCGCCAGGCATTCGATGTCCAGATCCGCCAGCTGCTTCTTCTCCGTTTCCCACATGGATTTATACGCCATGGTACGTTTGAAGTCCTTCATCAGGAGGCATTCACTGTGCTCGGAGAGCCAAACCACAAGAGGATTGTCTTTCTGGATCGAAAAAGTCAGGTAATCCAACGGGCTGGTGCTGTGGGCGATGGTAAATTCTCCGCTTTCGGAGTCGGCCACGCATACGTATACCTTCTTTACTCCTATGGTGTTCTGGATTACCCCTACCAGCTCCTCCAGAATCTCATCGATATGCAGGCTCTTGGAGACAGAATAACTGAATTTATTGAGGCTTTCCGCTCTGACGATCTCTTCCCGGATAAACACGTTATCGATGAATCTCTTGATAGCATAGTAGATCAAAAGAATGGCCAGCGTAAACAGCACTGCGATAATCAGCGCATCATATTGGGCAAACTTTTTGAAATAGGTCAGAATCACGCTTTCCATCGGCTGTATCACATTGGAGAAGATCAGGATGGTCAGGCCGAGTGTGATAAAATAACAAATACCTCTGGATACAAGCAGAGTCAGCTTGAATAATCTTCTTCGATATAAGGCATAAAACATGAAAAATGCATTGACGACACCTGACAGGATGTCCGCAGGGAAGCCCTTCAGGGCCGGAATCATGATGATCAGATGCCCCACGAACATGCTGATAATGCCAAGGATAATCGGTGTAAACTGTTTTCTCAGCATTTCGTTCTTTTTACTGTTTACCACAAGAATATAGATCATATGAACAATAATGGCGGCATTGACGGCAAAAAGAATACTGACGGTCCAGGTAGGATTGTAGACGAACCGAAGCCCACCTCCTACAGTCGGTGTCAAGACCGGATGGGCAAGCAGCGCTCCGGTTGAAACATTCACCACATATTGGGCGGCAACCAATACAAACCATATTTTCTTCAACAGGCTTTCTTCCGCTCCGACAAAAGCTCCGATAAAATTGTACATGGCAAACGGAAACAGAAGCAGCCCGAGAATGGAAATGTCATACCAGAATTTTATGGAGGGCCAAAGCAGCATTCTCATGCAAAGGGAGCCGCCGGTCCATAGGATCAGCGCGGCCAGAGCAACCAGAAACGAATTGATCAAAGGATTCTTTTTTGCTGCCATAAAGGCGAGGAACAGGAATAAATAGCAGAACAATGCGGCGACTGGCACTGCGATAAAATTACCGATCAAAAATGCCACCCCCTGTTCAGTTCATAATCCTCATTTTGCAGTTCAATTATATCCATTACTTCATAAGGAGAAGGATTAATTGCACGAATCGAGACGCCCTTTTTTCTGCGGTACTCTTCAAAGGTACCGCATTTCAGGATCGTGATTTCTAGAGGATCCATACCGAGAATTCGTTTTAAATCCTTGTAGTCGTTGTCTACATATTTAAAATATACGCTCAAATGCTCCCGAAGAATTTCTTTAGTAACCGCGCTGTTTGCGAGAGACTCCCGCTTCATCTCCACATACATGTGAAGCAGCGGCCGGTTTTGTTTGTTATACTCCTTTACGGCAAACCAATCCTCTATGTGCAGTCCGGATAAATTCACCACATCACGTATGGAGTTTTCAGAAATGCGGGTAAATCCCGCGATATCAATGATACTAGGGACTCTGTCAACGTATTTGAAACGGGGGATTCTTGTTCTATCCGCGCTGTTTTCCAGTCCAATGCATCGATATACGTCTCCAACCCGGTATCTGACGAAGGCGCCTCCCTTTAAAACCGATATCACAAGCTCATAGAGTCTGTCTGGCACCACTTCGTCCATCAGGTATGTTTTGGGCTGATAATCCGGCTTGTCGAGGCTCTTGTACATCTCGTCCTCTGGAATGAATTCATAGAAACAGGCGTCCGGAAAGAAGTATAAACCATCCTTGGTCCAGCTTTCCGTTCCGATGCAGGAAGGTTCGGTTCCGGCAAACAGCTCGATCGGCCGGACGCCCCACAGATCCTCAAGATCGTCTTTATAGCAGTTGTTGTCCGTCCCTGCGACCACCAGACCTTTCAGCCGGAACAAGTCCTTCGGCTTCAGCTCCCGTTTTTCTTTTTTGCACCGGTTTTTTGCGCGCAAGATTCGATAAAGAACCGGAAGAGAGTACTTGAACTGCTTGGATTCTTCGCTGTTTCCCCCGGTTTTTCCTCCGCTCCCTATAGAGCTCAGGCTGAGGCTTACAAAATATGCGACGCTGCCCAATCCGAAGAAGAAATCGATTCCCTTGCTGAGGCCCATCTTGAAGCCCTTTTTATTTCGCTCGCTGAAGGACATCTTGACCGCCTCTTTCACCGGCGGCAAAAATCCGATACCGATTTCCTCATTCAGTGCCAGCGGAAACAAGCCTGTGGCATAAGGCAGGGGAGCCAGTCCATACAGGAAATTATCGGTAGCCTTCACGTTGAACTTTCCCTTTTCCGTGCTGGAGCAAAGAATGAGGCAGGCTAGAATATTATTTTTATATGTATCGAGCATTCCTCTTGTATAAGGCGCCACCTTGACAGGATTCTTTCCGCCCTCCCATGTGGTTTGAATCCAGATGACAGGCTTGTCCGGAAGCATATCCTCCTGCTTTTGCAGGAGAATGTCAGCATAATCCCCGTAGGTGGTCAAAGGCACCTGTTTTCTGAATTCCTGAATGGTTCTCGGCTTTTTTCCGTTTAGAATATGCCGCCCCAAGCCCGATTTGCTCCATAGCGAAATCTGTTCGAGCATCAGGCGGTTCTGTATCTTCATATATTCGCCAATGTCCAAATCCAAAAAGCCGCAGTATTCCTGCCATATGATGCCAGGCTGCAGTTTTTTCAACTTTTCTTCAAATCTCACTATTCCACCTTCTTTCCTCTCGTCTGGTCAAAGGTATGTAAACAGCGATTTATGCTTTGAAAATTCGGAAATAGAAACGGAGTTGTCTTCTTGTACTCACCATAGTCCGGAAAGGTTATCATAAAGATCCATCGGTCCTGCAGGACAATGTAGAAACAATTTAAAAGACTAAACCATATTCCTGCAATAAGCAGCAAGGTTCCGGGAAGCGCAATCCAGAGAGAAAAATAAAAACCGGCAAACCACAACACTCCGGGATGTCTGCTCAGGGCATAAACCCCTGTTGTGCAGGTCTTGGGTGGTTCATCGGTCTTTAGATATGTACTTTCAAAGGGGATAGCAAAAAACAGCGTGTAGACAAGTAAGACAAGAAAAACAATCGATGCCGCTATAAATACCGGTGTTCTTACCGAATACCACACAGCTTCCTTCACTGTGGCTGAAATAATTCCCCCTGTTGCCGCAATCAATAACAGAAATCCAATGAAAAACCCGCCCCGAAGCAGCCTCTTATTGATCGTAACGCTATTGATGTCATATACCACGAAAAAAAGAAATGCCAGGCTTCCCAACACAATGTAAGGCATGTGCTTTTTTTCCTCTCAATAACAGCGTTTATGAATCTTTTTGGCTATTTTTACATATTATGTGTGCATCATTTCTACATTACCACTAATTAGGAGGGTTTTCAATATAATTCCACAAATAATTGAATTTTTTGCCAGGAAAAAATTCGACAGATTATGTCATAATTTCCCCAAGCAGACTGAAAGTTTTTCCTTCTGTTATTTTGACCGGTATGATTTTTCCGGTGAGATCCGGGCTGCCCTTGAAGTTTACAAGCTTTCCCGATTCCGTCCGTCCGGAATAATTCTTGGAATCGGTCTTGCTCGGCCCTTCTACCAGCACGTCAAGGATCTGGCCTTCGCATGCTTTGTTCTTTTCCGCCGAGATCCCGTTGAGCAATTCCACAAGCCGGTTGAACCGCTGGTGCTTCACTGCCTCTGGAACCTGTTCCTTATAATTCTCCGCAGGCGTGCCCTTTCGTATGGAATATAAGAACGTAAATGCGGAATCGAACCGTACCTGTCTTGCTAGATCAAGGGTCTCTTCAAAATCCTCGTCCGTCTCACCCGGAAAGCCGACGATAATATCTGTGGTGATGGAGATGTCCGGAACCACTTCTCTCAGCTTGCTGATCAATAGAAGGTAGTCTTCCTTTGTATATTTCCGGTTCATCCTTCTGAGCACCTCCGTGCTTCCCGACTGGACCGGCAGATGAATGCTGTTGCAAAGCTTGTCGCAGTCTCTATAGGCCTGGATCAGCTTGTCGGAAAGATCCTTGGGATGAGAGGTCATAAACCGGATCCGCTCCAGTCCTTCGATCTCATTGAGCAGATAGATCAGGTCCGCAAAATCGACGTTGAAGTCGGTGCCGATCCCGTAGGAGTTGACGTTCTGTCCTAAAAGCATGATTTCCTTGACGCCGGAGGCTGCCAAATCCTTTGCCTCTCTGACGATTTCCTCAGGACGTCTGCTTCGTTCTCTGCCTCTTGTAAATGGAACGATACAGTAGGTACAGAAGTTGTTGCAGCCATACATGATATTCACGTAGGCTTTGAACGGAAATTCACGCTTTGCCGGAAGCCCTTCTATAATTTCGCCGCCGTCTTCCCAGACGTCCACCACCTTGCCCCTCTCATTTAGCACATTGGTCAGCAGTCTTGGAAACTCGTGAAGATTATGGGTTCCGAATATGAGATCAACCCAGGGGTACTTGGCTTTCAGGGTATCGATGATATGCTGTTGCTGCATCATGCAGCCGCAGACCGCGATGACCATTTCCGGCCTGTCCTCCTTGGCCTTTTTCAGCTGACCCAGAGTTCCGAAAAAGCGCTTGTCCGCGTTTTCCCGAACACTGCAGGTATTGATGATAGCTACATCCGCTTCTTTTTTATTCTTATGTTCAATATATCCCAGCTCCTCCAGCATGCCCGCTAAAGTCTCCGAATCGTGCTCGTTCATCTGGCAGCCGAAGGTCTGGATATGGAAGGTTTTGTTTGTATTATTTGTTTCTTTGTCCATCGTTTCACCTTTTCTGATTACTCTGCAATTATTAATCATATTTGCTTTAGTCTATGTAATTATACATGAATATCGATAAGTAGGCCATAAATACTTTCTGTCCGGAATCAAAGTTATCCATTGACGGAAGCCGGTTTCCGTTTTAAACTGTTACTATTATCTATCGATCAACTGTTTACGGATCAACCGGATCGGATTTTTATATAAGACCGGTTCAGCAAAAGAAGGAGGGATTTCATGAACGCGGAGCAGGTGAAGCATTATCTTGGTCTCAACCATGAAGAGAATATAAGAAAAGCGCAGGTTAATCTTGAAGGTGTGATTAAGAAAACTCCTTTGATTTACAGTGATTTCTACAGTAAGGAAAATAAATGCAACGTGTATATCAAGCCGGAAAATTTTCAAACCACCGGTTCCTTTAAGATAAGGGGGGCTTACAACAAAATTGCCAATCTTACCGATGAAGAATGTAAAAACGGCATTATTTGCGCATCGGCTGGCAACCATGCCCAGGGAGTTGCAATATCGGCTCAGAAGCGGGGCGTTAAATCCACCATCGTCATGCCCAACGTTACTCCTTTACTTAAAATAGACGCTACAATGCAATATGGCTCCGAGGTCGTGATCCATGGCGACGTCTACGACGAATCCAGCAGCAAGGCGATGCAGCTGTCCGCTGAGAAAGGCTATACCTTCGTCCATGCCTTTGACGATTACGATGTAATCTGCGGCCAGGGCACCATCGGCATGGAGATCCTGGAGGAGCTTGATAACGTGGATGAAATTCTCGTTCCAATCGGAGGAGGCGGGCTGATCAGCGGGATTGCGCTGGCCGTAAAATCGGTGAAGCCCCAGGTAAAGGTAATCGGCGTAGTTCCGGTGGGCGCCATGTCCATGAAGATATCTGTTGACGAAGGACAAGTGACTAGGCTCGCTGCGGTCAAAACCAGCGCAGAAGGCGTTGCAGTAAAGCAGCCCGGAGATCTTACCTTCGCAATTACAAAAGAATATGTAGATGAAATCATTACGGTCTCGGAAAAGGATATCATGGAAGCGGTGCTTCTCCTTCTGGAAAAGCACAAGATGATTGCGGAAACTGCGGGAGTCGTTCCCCTTGCCGGAATCAGGAAAAGGGCCACACCCGGGAAAAATATCGTCTGCCTGGTCAGCGGAGGCAATATCGATGTAGTGACCATCTCCTCCATCATCAACCAGGGCTTGATCAGCCGGGGAAGGATCATGTGCTTCTCCGTAGAGCTTCCAGATAAGCCGGGGCAGCTGGTGAAGGTGGCTCAGATTCTGGCGGAGCATGGGGCTAACGTCATTGAGCTGGTCCACAATCAGTTCAAGGCGCTGGATAGATACTCCAATAAGGTTGCCCTCGAGGTAACTGTGGAATGCAACGGCCACAATCATATCAAACAGATCATTGAAGCGCTGGAGGACAACGGCTTTGAAGTAAAGAGAGTTTACTGAGAAAGACGGTTTGAAGCAAAGAGAGCTTGCTGAGATAATACCAAAGAGTTTTTTCGTCTATGCTTTATTTAATAAAACTGATATTCTATTTCATTTAAACAGTTCTTCGGGCCTGTGAAATAATCTCTGTAAATTAGCTTTCTATGATAATGATGGGGCTTGCAAGCTTGTATTCTTAAAGATTGCAAGCCTTTGTAACAATATAATGCTCAGGTTTGGAAATGTCAATAGCAC
>JAEZLP010000024.1 GCA_023415235.1 Bacillota bacterium | reverse complement strand
CCACAATCAAATCAAATATCTCAGCGTGCTGTACCAAAAAATTATCCTGATTCAGGCAAGTATAGGCGATTACGGGAATACCGTCTTCTGCCATCTTGCTCAATAGAGGTCCGGTCTCCCGTGTCATCACCATTACTTGAGCCCCTTGTTTTTGCAGACTACGGGCCAGAAAGTATAGCACAACAGGTGCACCTGTCCGAGATAATTCGTGAGAGAGCAGCAGCACACGGCGAACGCCGGGAACCGTATCATAGCCGCGGGCCGTTTCCTCCAGAGAAAAGCAGTCACCGCACTGGCTGTGGGCATGAAAATCTGTTGCCAGCGCTGCCATAGTCAGGCTTTTCCCCATGGGCAAGTCTTCCCGCTCCACCGACGCTAAACTATACATGACATTCAAAAGGTTCTGGGTGAACACTTCCTTTGAAAAATGAGTCTCGTAGCTGCGTCGGGCTGCTTTACGCAGGCCGTCTACCTCGTCATCATGCTCCAATATCCGGGCGATGCACCCAGCCAGTTCCAGTGGATCATCGTTATTATATACAAGGCCGCTTCTATCCGCGCGTAAAATAGCTGCTGAGCCGGTATGCTCAGAACAGATCACCAACTTCGACGCCGCCATGGCTTCTGTCACTACAATAGGCATAGGATCGTCCAGGGAACAGCAAATCAGGCAGTCCATCCGGTGATACAGTCGGCGTAAGGCCTCCATTGGTAGCTCCTCGATATACAGCACATTTTCGGGGAATTGGTTCCGTAGCGCCATAATGCTTTCATAACAGGGCGCATAGCACCGGCGGCCGACAAAGATATAATAACCTCGACGCACCTGCTCCTCTGGCAAACTTTCCAGTGCATTAACTAGAATATCCTGACCTTTGCGCTGCTCCAGCATACCGATACAAGCGAACACAATCTTGCCTTCCGCTTTGTCGGGCAGGGTGTAAGACTCCGCGCCCTCCATCTGATCTGGAACGTAATAGAGTAATTCCTTCACGTTCCACGCAGGGCGGTGGGACAGTAGTAGTGCATTTGCGTAGGCACCTCCTGCATAGACGTGCACGTTATCGGGCAGAAATTCCGGCATAGCGGCCAATGCACCGCTATGATAAGACACCTCCGCCTCATGGATCCACCATACCACCGGTTGGAAAAATCCGTATAGCGCCGTCACTGCCGGTGCGCTAACGATGGTATTGGCAATCACCACATCAAATAAGCCGGCGAACAGCCGTATGATCTCTGAGGTATACAGCCGGGGGCATATCAGCACCGGTATATTACGTACCTCCAGAACATGCACCAGCACGCCATTGTGTGGAGAAACCACCACTGGTAAATACCCATTTTCTTTTAGGCTTTCCGTCAGGTGTAAAATCGCAACCGGTCCGCCAGTAAGATTCAGCTCGTGAGAGAGCACCAACACTTTTCTTTCTTTGGCACCATCATAGTTTTTCAGCGTCTGCACAAGATAAACTTCTGTATCCCGGCTTTTTGCAAAGATTGAAGCCAGAATGGAAAAGTTCTCCACTGGTTCCCTGATCGCCAAGACGCGGAAAGATGTCTTATTCGCAAAATAATTAAGTGCTTTACGCACAGTTACACGAAATCCATTAGTGCGCCAATAACTCAATCCTTTGTATGCAAGATGACCCCAACGGGTGCGCTTGAAGGCGCTCACCACCTTGCGAAGCGGCGCCGTTATTTTCCACCACTGAGCGTTTGAGATGGCATAATATTGCGCTGCCCAGATCCGAGCATCTCCTTGGCTTTGTTTCAGTTGCTCTGTCAGCAAGCTGATTTGTGTTAAGAGCGCACTATTATGCGTTTTGATTTTAGACTTCTCTTCCAGCAACTTAGCGCGCACAACCTCCAGCTCAATCTTTTCCGCCTGCAAACGACTATTCTCTTCGGTAAAATGGGCAGTTTCTTGCATCAACCGGACACAGGCCTTCTGTGCAACGACCGTCCGCGTGAAAAGCCGTTTCCAGTCACGCCCCAGCACAGGATAGATCGTAACCGTGAGCTCTAACTCGCACGCCCCCTCTGGTAATGTGATTTCAATCTGCGGGTCGGTAACAGCAAATAGCACAAATTCTTCCACGCGGGTGCCGTTAAGCGGAGCAAATTCGCATATACCGCGATCACTGACCGCCTGCAGACGGCTCACAAGACAAAAGGAACCCTCTACAGGATCGAACCGTACACGATAGCAGTTCTCAGGAATCTTCGCCCGAAAACGATATACTGCACCGTTTTCGTCCATCTCTGGATGCAATCGAGTCCACTGATCTGATTGATAACCAGAGCCAGTGTCCCAGAAAAAATAGGCGTCCATGTTGCTCCCGTAGGGTATTAGTCGATTCTCAAACCGAGTGCCGCTTTTCATCGTCCAATCGGTTTTCTGCGCTACAATAAAATACTGATAAACGGTGTGCAGTGGCGTACGCAGCAATGCGTCTTGTAGCAACGGGGAAACATCTTCTTCGGATACATCCTGCTCCGTGGTATAGGGAGGCGCATAAGCACCATCCAATACAGTCATCGTCAACCCAGCCTTTCCAAAAAACGGCTGCAAGTCCTGATAACCCCAGAAATGGACATGGGTATTGTCCAACAGACCCAACTTCGTATAGGGAAAACGATTCTGCACCAAGTTTGCCAGAATGTCAAAGTGAGCAATGTTGGGGATGGAAACGAGAATCTCACCGTCTTCTTTCAACAGCGTTCCCGCCATTTCCAGAACCCGGCCAGGATCCCGCAGGTGCTCCAATACATCCGCAAACAGTATGCGATCAAATTTCTTTCCCTTAAATTCCTCCAGCCAATCAGTATGCTCTGCGTCGCCGCACCAGCCGCCACTGGCATATGTGGACGCAATCTGATAAGCCTCCCTGTCTATCTCTACGATCCAAACACGGCAACACTTTTTCTCTTTCATGTAACGGGTCATCCGTCCGGTTGCACAACCGAATTCCAATACGTCCATGTCAGGCAAAATCCGCTCCATCAGCATGGCGGGAATAGTACCGGGCATAGTCTCCATGGGCATTTCGTATTTACTCATCTGTACCGACTCCCTCCTGCCAAGCGCCCCAATGGTGAAGCAGTACTATCCGGCCTTCCGCTAGATAGCCGCTGTTCACCTGAATATCGCGAATACGCGTCTTATAATCAATATTCACCGTGGCGGTCTGGTCGCGCAGCGCTACGTCGAAGTAATACTGCCCCCCCAGCACTCGCAACCCTTTAGAATAGTAAATGGAAAAGCGATTACGCCCATATTTCCAAGGGATACGTACATTGTCAAGCAATGTGTTAAGTCCACAAACATAATCGCCATCTGACCGGAACAATGCTACACCTAGCACAGGATCGATCACCTGAGTATCGTACACATCGTATTCAACTTGAACTTCCACCGGCGTAGCATAGTTAATAACATCTACATCCCGTCCCGACTCATCCCGAACGCGTATCTGCACCACCTTTGCAACGCTACCATCCTGCACCGGAGCAAAAGTCGGTGCAGCGTCTTCTGTCTGATTCTCCAAAGTCTCTGCTTGCACATCCGTAGCCGCCAGACTACGCAGAAAGTCCTCGTATTGATCGGCGATTTGGTTGACCTCGCCCACCGCCTTCAGTTCGCCGTTATTAATCCACATCACCCGCTGGCAGAACCGACGGACAGAACTAGTGTCGTGGGACACATATAAAATCGTCGTGCCGTTTTCCATCATAGCCTTCATCCGATCCATGCATTTGATTTGAAAGCGCATATCACCCACACTTAGCGTCTCGTCTACAATAAGAATCTCCGGCGCTACACTAATAGCCACGGCAAATGCAAGCCGGGCAAACATACCACTTGAATAGTTCTTAACCGGCTGATTAATATACTCGCCGATGTCCGCAAAACGGATGATGTCCTCTCGGCGTTGCTCCATCTCCTCTTTTGAATAGCCCATCATAGTAGCGTTTAAAGATATATTTTCCAAACCGTCATACTCCGGATTGAAGCCCGCGCCCAACTCCAGCAGAGCGGAAACTTTGCCGTTGAGATTCACAGTACCACTGGTAGGAACCGTCACCCCGGCGAGAATCTTCAGCAGTGTGGACTTACCAGAACCGTTGGTTCCGACGATACCGATGGTCTCTCCCCGCCGTACAGAGAATGTCACATCTTTAAGCGCATAAAACATCTTGTGATACTGCTTACCGGGGCGCAGCGCCTCTCTCACACGGTCGCTCTTTTTATTATATAACTTATATGCCTTGCTCACATGCTCGGCATGAATGATCAAGTCACTCATGTAACACCTCCGTTACAACACGTCCGCAAATTGCGGACGCATACGCCGGAACAGATAAGCTCCCACGAAAAGCAGAATAAGGGTTATACCCCAAAAATAGAGGCTTGTATAACCGTGCTGCCAAAACCAAACATGATCCACAAAGCAATCCCGATAACCCCGACAGATGTAGAACATAGGATTCAGTTTTAGAACATTTTGTACCCAAGGAGCCATTTCGTCAGCATTCCAAAAAATAGGCGTCATCCAAAAGCCGATCTGAATAACCACACCAATAATGTTCACCATATCTTTTAAAAACGGGGCAATAGCCGCAAACAGCCAACACAGACCCAGCAACAGTATACACGTGCATAAAAAATAGTAAATTACTTGTACATTATAGATGGACAAAGGTACGCCGCATGTCGCCACCATAACAAATATGAAAGCAATGAAAGCAATGTGTACGAAGGCAGAAGAAAGAATCTTCACCACGGGAATCATACTCACTCGAAAGTTAACCTTTTTCACAAGATAGCTGTACTCCATCAGGCAGTTGGTTCCTGAAACCAGTGCCTCTGAAAAAAAAGCCCAAGCAAGATAGGCCGGTAAAAACCAGATGATGAACGGCACGTCGCTAACCGGAGGGTTTTTAAAGCCCACCTGGAACACAAACCAGAACACTAATATCGTCACTAGTGGCTGTATAAATGCCCAGACGATTCCTAAAAAGGAAGAAGCAAACTTCGCACGGCAGTCATTTTTGGCAAGGCCCAGGAGCATCTTTCGGTTTTTTAAAATGTCTGTAAAAAAAGCAAGAAAATTCTTGGCTGTATTCATAAAAGATCTCCTTTAACGCAACACCTGAGCGCGCCATGGCAACTCGGTCGGCCGGTGGATCCAGCGCCGTCAATTAAGGCTTTGCTCCGCCAGGAATGAGATGAACCCACTGCCGGGGTTGGATATTCGCTGACAGGAATTACGTTTGAAATCGTTTTTCTTTCTGCCTGGCGAAAAGGCCCCTGGGTATACTTCGCCAAAGAATAGACGTCCTCATAGGTATCATTATACGGACCGCACTTCTTCGTTGTCACCATCTCGAACAGCAGCGAAGGAAGATCGGCTGTATCAGTCTTTTTCATGGTGCGACGGCTCCACCTGCCGCCCTCGTTTGCGGCAACGCAGCACACCTTCTTTAAATCGTCCTGATTCATTTCTGTATAAGCCATACCATGCATCACTGCGTCAGGTCGATAGTCTGCAGGATAAGAGTCGGCGGCGCAGACATCAGCATTATTTATCTGTTCCGGCCCCATCCCTTGGTGCTCGATACCGTGCTCAGCTAAAATGCGACATACGTCATAGCCCTGCTGACTCCCAGTATCGGTTATAAGCACTCTCATCGTTAAACCCTATTCTCCCTTTTCCAGCCGGACAGCTTTAATAAATAATCCGCACGGCACATATTTCAAAAAAAAAGTTCCCCACCGAGGGAATTGGCTGAATTCCGGTATTTCCACACCTTAATTCCTCCGTGCTAGTGTTCATGTATTGCTTTGTCAATCCAGCCTGTTGCGATTGCTGACCTGTTTCATACATCTAGCCTCGATACGTTTCCCTCTATTTTGTTCATATTTTAGTCGTTACTGCCCAATTAAATAGCGTGTCCATAGGATACCACGCAGCAGTTAAAATGACAAGTATTTTGACTCTTTCTGGCGTATCAGAGTTTTACAATAAAAATATACCAAAAGTGGAGAACTCAATTTGCTACAATAACCTATCTTTACTTCGATGTTATATAGTGGAAATCATTAAGTATCCCCTGAGGCCCCCGCCAACGCCAGTAGTCAGGCAGATGAAATAAAAGGGCAATCCATAGTGACAGCTTTTTTTTAGTCAGTGCCAGCATTCTTTTATTCGTTAATCGTCCTAGCTTTCTTACCATTCTTTGATCACTAATTGGCAGATTGCTAAACCACTCCGAATTCAGATACGCATCAGCACGGCGGTATTCCACCTCCGCTGCCGCAACACGGGGATCCCGTAATACTGCCGATAACCTTTGCCCCGCCTTTAACTGAACAAGGCCGATTGTATTATCCCCATGAATACGGTATTCAGTGAGTGGCTCGCTATAAAAATACAGGCCATTCATTACCGCACCGAACAGGTTTATCTCCCAATCATGCGGGCACAGGCCAGTACGGTTTCTGGTAAAAAGTTCTCGGCATGCATGGGTAAAGGCAGCTGTACAGCCGGGCGAAATGTTACGCCACAAGACAGAATCGAGCCCAATCTTCACAAGCGCTCCGTTTTTGACAACCTTCTTAATCAGGCCGCAATTAGAGCGGCCTAACTTGGCACGGAATGGCAGTTTTGCTCCGTCGTTGTCAATCTTTTCAAAGCTTGCGTTTAGGGCGTAAATATCCGGATGCGCGAGAAAAATGGTGACCATTCTCTCAATCTTGTCTGCGTGCCACATGTCATCCTGATCACAAAGAAAGATATAGTCACCCGAGGTAGCGTCTATAGCCTGATAAAAATTGCGTACAAATCCCAGATTGGACGAGTTTACTGCGAGGTGCCAGTGATCAAGTTGATTCTCCTCAATGAACCCGCGCACTAACGAAACAGTATTATCCGTTGAGTTGTCATCGAATATAACCACTTCATCCGGCGGCATGGTCTGGTTGTGGAGTGATGCCAGCTGATCAAGTATATATTTCTCGCCGTTGTATGTGGTCATTGCGACAGAAACCATCGCATCCCTCCTATATATACCATTTAAATCTGCGTACGGATTATGCCGTCGCGCATAATGACTATTATAGCACAATTCCGGATTGATATCAGTAGATTGTTTCGTTCCTTTGTTTATGGCCATACCTCGCAATCATTATAAAAGGAACCCTATATTCCAGAGTTCCTTTCATTGGTATTGTTTAACCTGCCTAGATAGAGTACGCGTGTAGGTTATTTAAATCCTCAATTTTTCTCGCTGTAATACTGTTGATAATACTCCATGTACGCACCACTACGAACATTGTCAAGCCATTCGCGGTTTGCACAATACCAATCGATCGTCTCCGTCATGCCGCGTTCGAAGGTATACACCGGAGACCATCCGAGTTCTGACGTGATCTTACTGTTGTCAATCGCGTAGCGCCTGTCATGGCCTAGTCGGTCCTCCACATGCCTGATCAGCGATTCGTCCTTCCCCAGCGTTTTTATAACCAGCCGAACAATTTCAATATTGGCCCGTTCGTTATTTCCGCCGATATTATAGACCTCGCCGATGCGCCCTTTATTCAATACTGTATCGATCGCACTGCAGTGATCCGCCACGTGTAACCAGTCGCGCACCTGCATACCGTCACCGTAAACCGGTAGCGGTTTTCCTTCAAGCACATTGCCGATCATCAGTGGAATTAACTTTTCAGGAAACTGATACGGCCCGTAGTTGTTGGAGCAACGCGTGATGTTGACCGGCAGATGGAACGTTTGACCATAAGCGCGCACCACCATATCCGCGGATGCCTTGCTCGCCGAATATGGGCTATTGGGCGATATCGGCGTCGTTTCGGTAAACATACCTGTTTTGCCCAGCGCACCGTACACCTCATCGGTAGATACCTGCAGATATTTTACCCCTTCACGGTAGACCGGATATCCTTCTCCATCTTTGCCTATCTGCCATTTTGCTTTAGCGCTGTCAAGCAGGCACTGTGTACCCAGTACATTCGTCTTTAAAAATATTTCCGGCTCCCGAATGCTACGGTCCACATGGCTTTCCGCAGCAAAATTGACGACGTAGTCAAAATCGTATTCGTCAAAAAAGCGCGATATTAATCCTCTGTCAGTAATATCGCCTTTAACGAAGGCGTAGCGGGGAGCCCCTTCCAGTTCTTTAAGGTTCTCCAAATTCCCCGCATAAGTCAACGCGTCCAGATTAATTATCGACCAATCCTTGTGCGTTCTATAAATATATTTAACAAAGTTTGTGCCTATAAAACCGGCTCCGCCGGTGATCAGTACTTTCTTCATTTTGTCCCTCTCTCTTTTTAAAATGCAAAGCCCGCCTCTTTGAGCGTCGGCAGCTTTTTATCCTTTTCTGACAGCAGCACATTGATACCATCCATTGGCCACTCTATGCCGATATCGGGATCGTTCCAGACAATTCCGGCGTCGAACTCCGGATGATACAGCTCCGTGCATTTATAGGTAAACACCGCTTCATCGGAAAGCACCAGAAAACCATGCGCAAACCCTTCTGGAATGTAGAACATACGCTTATTATCGCCGGAAAGGTTAACGCCCGCATACTGTCCGTATGTCGGCGACCCTTGTCGGAGATCCACACTCACGTCATATACTTCGCCGAAAATCACGCGAACCAGCTTGCCCTGAGAGAACTGAGTCTGCAGATGCAGGCCTCTAAGTACGCCCTTCTTCGACTTGGATTGGTTGTCCTGCACGAACGTCATGCGGAGGCCTGCATCGGCAAATACCTGCCGGTTGTAGGTTTCCATGAAATAGCCCCGGTCGTCGCCAAATACTTGTGGTTCAATGATGACCAGGTCTTTGATCTGTGTCTCGACGACCTTAATACTCGCCATCCACATAGCCTCCCTCCGCCATCTTCTCGATATACTGTCCGTATTCAGTTTTAATGAGCGGTTGAGCCAACCGTCTTAGCTGGGTGCTATCGATATACCCCATGCGGAAGGCGATCTCTTCGATGCAGGATATATACAAGCCCTGCCGTTTTTGGATCGTTGCCACATAGTTCCCCGCTGCAATCAGGTCCTCGTGCGTACCTGTATCAAGCCACGCTGTGCCGCGCCCCAGTATCTCAACATTAAGCTTCCCATTATTGAGATAGGTCTCGTTGACCGTGGTTATCTCCAACTCGCCTCTTGCCGACGGTTTGATGCTCTTCGCAATTTGAACCACGTCGTTATCGTAAAAGTACAAACCGGGCACTGCATAGTTCGAATGAGGTTGGCTTGGTTTTTCTTCAATAGAGATGGCTTTTCCGCTTTTATCGAATTCCACAACGCCGTACGCGCGCGGTTCATTGACATAGTAGCCAAAGATTACCGCGCCCTCTTTCAACTGAGCCGCCCGCTGTATGCTTTGTGTGAAGCCTTGTCCATAGAAGATGTTGTCCCCCAGCACCAGCGCGCAAGGGTCGTTCTCGACAAACTCTTCACCAATAATAAAAGCTTCAGCAAGGCCATTCGGCGCCTGCTGAACCTTATAGGAAAAGTTCAGTCCCAGTTCCTCTCCGCTGCCGAACAGCTTTTCAAACATGGGTAAGTCGGTCGGCGTCGAAATGATCAGTATATCCCGAATCCCCGCCAGCATCAGCGTAGACAGCGGATAATAAATCATAGGCTTGTCGTAAACCGGCAATAGTTGTTTAGATACCGATTTTGTGATCGGATACAGACGCGTTCCTGAACCCCCCGCAAGAATGATTCCCTTCATGCTTCTTTACTTGCTCCTTTTGTTTTTCTACATTTCCTTCAAATATTCTTTGAGCGATTCTTCCCAACTTCTGAAAACATTCTTTCCAGCCCGTTTCAAAGCCGCGTTCTCCAGTACGCTCCACCGAGGCCGCGGAGCCGCGCCGGGATGTGCACAGCAATATTCCTCGCTCGTTACAGGCAGCGTCTGAATCGGCTTGTCCGTAAGACCGAATATCTTCGCTGCGAGGTCGCGCCAGCTGCATTGTCCTTCACAGGTTGCGTGGTACAGTCCGTATGCGCCTGTTCCAAGGAGCGTACATACCGCTTCCGCGAGGTCTACCGTAGAGGTAGGCGAACCAATCTGGTCGCTCACCACGCTAACTATATCGTTCGTTTCTGCTAGCCGAAGCATTGTCCGCACGAAGTTGTGTCCGTCCCCATATAACCATGCAGTACGCAGAATATACCACTTATCGCAGTTTTCCTGCACGAAACATTCTCCTGCCAGCTTGGTCCGGCCGTATGCCGTTGCCGGGCCACAGGGATCTTCCTCGACATATGGCCTTGGTATACCATTTTCAATGGGCGGTTCTCCACTGAATACGTAGTCCGTAGAAATGTGGACCAGTTCAATCTTCGCATCCGCGCAAGCTTGCGCCAGGTATTTTGAACCTAGCGCGTTGATACTGTAAGCCGCTTCTTCATCGGCCTCCGATTTGTCTACATTGGTATAAGCCGCACAGTTCACAACCGCCTGCGGCCGGACCGCTGCGACCAGTTCCCTAACCCCTTCCGGCCGGGCGACATCGATATCCGGATAATCATACGCTGCGAACGTTTGACCGTGCGTGGTGAGCGTTTTTTGCATCTGTCGGCCCAATTGGCCGTTTGAACCGATAATCAGTATCACGTAATCATCCTCACTGCTTATTTACTATAAACAATTTTCACCGTACATCTTACAACAGATTGCTTGATTATTCAAGGAATTATACTGGTAATACATAACGTGATTATGATTCAAACGACCTCAAAAGGCTCTAAATTATCTTAAAGGGTCGTTAGGGAAATGTTTTCCCTAACAAGCGGCATTTGTAGCACAAATGCCGTGCTTGCTGCACCGCAGCAACGAATTTTGGGAGACAAAATCCAGTGCTTGATACACCAATACATGAGGGTTATGGCATGGCCGCCTGTCATGCTTTAAAACTTTCTCATGCTTACGCTACAATGAAGGGGTAATTGGTTTGACGTTCCAGTGCTTGGGCTAATTACGCCCGTCTAGCAAACTGTCAACCATCCCCTTATTGCAGCGTTCGATTTGAGCAGGTAGAGCCAATGCGGCATCTCGTCCGTACGTTCGTGTCACACATCAAGCTGAATAGGCAGTGAGAAAACAGGTGGATACCGATTACAAAACTCAAGCGAACATATATTAAACCTTAATGGTTCAAAACAATAATACTTATGCAAGATATGCACTATTATGGTTTTATTAGAAATAAGTGCAACTTGTCAGAAGATGGCTTCTATGTCCAGTGCAGGTACATTTCAGCAATAAACGTACTTTGCTAACACAATTTCTTCCGCTTGTGCTTTTATCATGTTCATTGCTCCGACCCAGGCAAACTGGTCACGTGCTTTAAACGCCTCATCAATGCCCTGCTTCGCTGCTATTTCTTTTACCAGCCGGGAAAGGAAATCATGCACAAGCGTGTCGGTCTCAGTCAAATGTTGGTTAAGCCGACCCGAAAGGAGCATCTGCGCGTAAGTACCTTTGCGTTTTTCTTTCAACCAGCGCTTGCGCAGCATACCGTATTTTCCATAAGCCGACTGTGCTTCGTCGTCTACAATAAGGTCCGGCAGCAAATAATCTCCAACTTGTGTGTATGTAATCTCAGGCATATTTACACCTCCTAAAACTATTCCTATCCCCAGTTTACCAGCCGGAAAAAGAAAAGCAATTCTGCTACTTCTGAGCTATTTCGGACAGCAATAGCGATTCGGATTCGATATGCTTTAAGGCCTTCTCCATACTATGTATCCATAATATCCTATCCCTAATGCTTTCAGGATAAGGGTTATGCTCCAATGTCCATGCAAATACATTCTCTACTCGTTTCTTAACATCCTCAGGGTATTGTATATAACCCGGATATTCGTTTTCTTTGTTTTTCATAATATAAACTCCTTTATAGTTTATTTACCAGCCGATAATAGAACTTAAATTTTCTTTTTCCGGCTGGTATTATTCTTTTCGGCTGGTAATAAAGGGGGTGAGTCTGAGAGGGGGAAAACGGCATGGAATCTTACGAAAACAAAAGGGCAGACTCCTCCCCTGGTGTAGAATTTTGCTTTTTTTCAGGGCGTTATCAGAATCGAATCAGGTATGCAGGCGTCCCCGCATACCTTTTTTTCTACCGTGATTGCTCCCGGTCTCTAAGCCGCTTTCTGTGCCAGTCTTCAAGCAGTTTCAGTATGGTGTCCTCAATTTGCTGCACCGTATATTCTTTTGGAAAGTACTTCTCAATTTGGTCTCGCTTGATACTCAGCTTCTCTTTCTGATTCGGCTTCTCTCCCGAAAGCAGTTCAAGCATAATATCTTCATTTAGCTTCCCTTCGGCGCTAAGCTGTTTCATATGCTGCGCCTGGGATAGCGATGGTGTGCTCTGCTGCAATTCCATGATTTCAAGCAGTTTCTTTTGTATCTCTCCCGGCAGGTAAGATAGCTCCACCGCAGGGTTAAAGGCGATACGCTTTTCATCCACCATTT
The DNA here is from genome assembly GCA_023415235.1 of Bacillota bacterium. Classification (GTDB taxonomy): domain Bacteria; phylum Bacillota; class Clostridia; order Peptostreptococcales; family Anaerovoracaceae; genus Anoxybacterium. Next base: position 916 of record JAEZLP010000024.1, on the reverse strand, counting down.
TAAGTATTGGTGGTATTAGGTTAGTCAGACGAATATAGCGCTTAATCTGATTTCGACTATCGGTTGATTCATCAGCGATTATATCAGAAGAACGCTTTCCATAATTGGGCCCAACTTGGGCTCCATTTTCTTGTTTAGGTCTTCCAGCTTGTCTTTTTATTGCTTCCAGCTTCATTTTATACGAAAAAGCTTTTTCACTGGGCAGCAGGTTTTCACGCTGCTGATTAGAATCGACCATGATGACCGTTGCGGCGTTATCATCCAACTCTCGAATTACTACTGGCATTGTTATTAGCCCCGCTATTTCGCACGCTGCTTTGCGTCTGTGCCCTGCAATCAACTCATAACCGCCGTCGGGATACGGCCTTGCAATAGCAGGAGTGACCACGCCGTTTTCTTTGATGCTTTTTGCAAGTTCCCGCAGTTCTTCATTCTTGTTGACCTGAAACGGATGATCTTTAAAAGGGTGAAGTTCAATTAGCGGTATATCCTGAATCTTTTCACGCTTGTCCTCCTCACGTTCATCCTGGGTCTTAAAAAGGTCGTCCACAGAGGCAAGTTTAATTTCAGTTCTTTTGGTACTCATTGTGTGTCTCCTTTCTCGTTTGACTGTTTGCATTACTCATGGGTACAAAATAGGGATCCTGACCGAGGCCAAAGTCCCTTACAAAAATTCTCTCCACCCTGCACTTGATGAAAGGCTGCCGTTGGTTTATAATGCAGACAGAAAAATTCCTTTTTCAAAACCCGCATAAACAGGGCGTTTTCGCAGTTTGCAGTAGCAATGTCGATATACATACGAGCGCGATATGCCCGTCTTTTTAGCTATTTCGCGCTGCGTCTGCGGGCGCATGCCGCCTAAGCCGTAGCGCATCTCCAGCACAGCCTTTTCCCGACGGGTGAGGCATTTGCCAAG
>JAEZLP010000022.1 GCA_023415235.1 Bacillota bacterium | reverse complement strand
GATCTTTAGTCTGCATATCAACGTTAAAAAGACATAGAGAAAAATCGTATAGCTTCAAACATCTACACTTCACCCCTATCCATGTCATAATACGTAAAATAAGCACAACAAAAAAGCCCGTCATCACGGAAGTTTTCACCACTTTTTTTATTGCCTACTTATCTTAAACGTACTGAATACATAGATATATGTCCTCCTTAATCAAAATATACAAATACTATAGCATAAAAATAAAAATGTTACAAGATTAATTTCTGAAATCTTCAGCAAAGTGCTTCACTACCGCCTTCACTCCATAAGCCTTTTTATCTAGTTAATCGTATATTAGATTTTTTCCTTCTTCTTGTAACTTTTTTAAAGATGTAAGCATATGATTTATGTCTTCATCGGAATGTCTTTCCCAAGAACCTAATTCAGCTATTATTTTCAAAGGAGTTTTAGACCTATAAGAACGTGTAGGGTTACCAGGAAATCTTTTGTCAGTTAAATTTGGATCATTTTCAAAATCACCTAATGGCTCTACAATATAAATTCTTTCCTTTAATTTAGATGCTGCTAATTCAGCACCCCATTTAGCAGCATCTAATGTTGCAGTGAAATATATATAGTTGGATTTTTTATCTTGATAATTTGATAAGTGCTGCGGTTTTAATAAATCTCCAATTTTTAGTTCTGCTTTAGTACCATGAAAAAAAGGTCCATTATCTAAGACATCTTGTTTGTTATCCATACTGATCTACCTCTTATATTTTTTAGATTTATACATATCATTATAATGTGTAAACTATAATAAAAGTAGTCTACAAATAATATATAAGTAATGGTATAATATAAGTAAAGGAAGTATTATCGAACGACAAATACTATTTTTTTAAATACTTCCTTCGTTTGCTGTATTATGTTCTTTGTGCATAGTATCCTTCCTTTCTCAAAATAAAACGAATAAGTAGAATTTATTTTAATTCGTATCCAATTGTCCCAAGCCAATTTGTGACCTCTTCCGATGTAACAGTACCGTTTGCAGCAATACCAGGTAGAAGTATGGACTTTGGGCACTCTTTAGCTATATCATTTTCAATTTGACCAAATCCACCACCTCCATGGGTACAAAAAGGAATTACTGTTTTACCTGCAAAATTATGTCGTTTAAGAAAACTCATAACTGGTGGTGCTAATGTTTTAAACCAGTTGGGTGACCCTATAAATATTGTTTGAAAATCGTCTATTGGTTCATTCCCAGATATTAGTTTTGGGCAAAATCCTCGAGAAATCTGATTTCTTACTTCTTTAGCAGCAGTATTATATTCAAAGGAATAATTCGTATCGGGAATCAATTCTCTTAATGTTCCACCTGTTTGTACTGCTATTTCCAATGCTAAATTCGCCGTATTATGAAAAAGTGAATAATAAACAATCAGTATATTATTCATTTATGTTACTCCCTTTCGGACATTAAAATTATCAATAGTGTTCAATCTAATGTGACTTATTCACCGTTATTCACCGAAGTGCAATAGAATATCCCGAGCGGATTGTTCCGGCGTCAGCTCTGAGTTGTCCAGCCAGAATCCGATTCTTGGGGTTTTTCTCATGAAATCCGCATGCAGAGCTTCTAGTGAAAAACCGGTATAGCCAGTTTTCCCTCGCATCTTTTCACGCCTTTTTACTGTCTCCACATCCGGACACAACACTGTTACATGAACAGGGTAATTCTCTAGCATCTTCAACATGCGGGGCAGTTCCTCACCGTAATAATTGTCCTGCAAAACAACGGAAAAACCGCTGTCATAATAGGTTTTTGCCGTTTCAGCTGCCAAGCGGTAACGCAGATGCAGTTGTCGGATAGCTTCTTCGGAGGGCTGTACGGACATGTCAGCCCGTCCGGCAACAATCATTTTACGAAATATATCGCCCCGCAGATGCACTCCTTTTTCCATTTTTAAGGCAAGCAATTGAGCGACTGTAGATTTTCCGGACGCCATAACCCCGGTGATTAAATAGATTGCTCTCTTCAGCGCTTCAAGATTTTTCAGATCGATATGATCAACTTCTCTCAATTCATATCCACTATGAAAAATTTTCTGAGCCTCTGCCGAAATACATGGAATCACTCTACCTTCAAATATTGAAGAAGAAAACCATTTTGCTTCAAAATGATACCAGCCGCCTTGCAGATCAGCCTGCCTGGCACTTCCATCTTCATCTATTATTAAAGGGTGTATATCTATATAGCCAAGTTCCGGGTGATGCAGCTCAATGCGTGCAGGACTCCAATCAGTCGTGATTTTATATCCCTTATCTTTTAGTGCAGCCAATAAGGTTTCCTCAGATTCCCCATCGAAATCAACGTCTATATCTCTATGATCCCTATTTTGCTTTTCGGTCAGGATATCAACACCCCAACCACCATCAATCCAATATTTTATATTTAAATCTTCTAACAGATTTAAAACATCAAATAGGTTTTCTTTAGTTGTTGTTTCATTGTTATTCATAAAATCTCCTTTCCCAAAGGTTTTTTTATTGTTAATTTTAGGCATACAAAACCTACATATAAATAGGCATTTGTAAGGTAAGCTGTTCTTTTCAACACATGACATGCAGTAATTCACATTCTTGTTTGAGATAACGAAGTGATTGGTTCATATCATCCTGTGTGAGCTTGTCAAACAGGATGCTTTCGACAAACTCATGGATATCTTCCAATCTGCGCCGCAGCCTGTAAAAACGCATCGCCTCGACATTAATCTGATAGTCCTTGTGTGTGGTTTGGTAAATGGACATGAAATCCTCCCATGCGTAATCAAAAAAGAATGTTCCGGTAAATGAAAAGAGGTCGGCTTCAACAGGTGCAAGCTTCAATCCCTCCCAATCAATAAGGATAAGGTTTTTAGATTGTATCAGATTCCAGCCGTGAAGATCTGTATGGCACATGACATAACGCATTTTAGAATTTTGCAGTAAGAGACCCATGCTTTGAAGCGATTCTGTCGCTTGGGCAAGTAATGTCATATAGGGTTTTAGTACCTCTTGTAAGGAAGCGGAAGCATGTATATTCCCAAGCCGATTGGACAAAGTCGTACAAAATGAAACATCAAAGGTTTCAATTAAGCTGTTTGTCGATGCAGGTATTTCAGCACCATGAAAATGCAGTTTGGAAATTATTTGCGCAACTTCCCGTATTTGCTCCGGCTTCAATTTTTCATCGCATATGGTTGAGCCTTCTATAAAGGGAAATACCATGTATAAAAAAGATGAATCTTCCTTTTTATAAGTTCTATCTCTGGTTAGAATCGGTGCGGTCATTTTCTTTTGAAGTTTTGTGTTCTCATGTAACCACAGAACGACCGGCATATAGCTGTCGATTCGCGCAATCCAGTTTCTTGTGGAGGGCTTATGCTTGTCATAAACTTTCAAAAAATAATCGCCACACTCAGAATGAACTTTCCATGCAGATGCTGACCAGCCCGCAGGAATCTGCTGTAATGACTGCACTTGTATTCCATATTCATTATAAAGCATTTGTTCCATACTGTTATACATTGTAAATACCTCGTTTTAATTGTATGATAAGTTTCTATTTATCCCTAATAAGTTTACCCGTTCCAAATAGGTTTTCTTTACTTGTTGTTTCATTGTTATTCATAAAATTTCTTTTCCCAAATAACTTTTTGTTGTTGAAAAAATTCCCATTTCCATACTATACTGCAAAGTGTTTTATCCTAACGTTATATTCCAATTTATTGTTACAACAATCAACTATTACTTTTCCCTACCTTATCCGCCTTTCGTGGAAGAACGAACAGGGCACTTATCAGCGTAAGTATGAGGAGTGCGATTCCGGATACAAAAAACCACAACGATACTCCGCGATTTTCGGTAATTGGGCCTGCTATGAGCAATCCCAAAGGCATAGTAGCTGAGCTGAGGCTTCCAATTAAGGAAAAGGCACGCCCCATTCGTTCAGGCGGGATGGTTTCCTGCATATAGGCGATATAGGGGATATTATACAAGTTGCTGCTTGCCCCAAGTAGTGTGCATAATGCTGCAAATATCCAAAACCAGAACATCTCTGCAGGCAATAG
>JAEZLP010000070.1 GCA_023415235.1 Bacillota bacterium | reverse complement strand
GCTCTTAATTCTGGAAAGCGTACTCAATTGGCACTAGCATTACGAGCGTTTCGAGGGATTTAATACACAGACTTTTGACTATGGGGAAACTCTAGCTTTATTTTTCCCGTCCTAACTTGACGCGATCCTTTTCCGTTTTTAAATTGCATTTCACATTGATCAAGTTATAATAAGAAGTAGACACAGGAAAGATTTTCGGACGGCTCCGGGGAACCGGGCGGAAAGTGAAGGAGATCGATGTGAGGAAAAAGAATTATATCGTTCTGGTATCGCTGATCATCTTACCCATTCTTATCATTACACTCATCATCTATTACAATATCAACAGCGCGCTCAATTCAATCGATAACAGCGCGGGCATTGTCGTTCCCAAGTCAGATCCCCAATATCATTTCGCCATGATCTGCGAGAATATCGACGATCCTTTCTGGATCTCCGTCAAGAAGGGCGTAGAGCGAGCCTCGGGAGAATTCAACGTAGCGGTTGAGATCAACTGGCCCAGCAGCGCCAATGCCGAGGCCCAGGCCAAATGTCTGGATATGGCCATTGTTTCCAAGGTGGACGGCATTGTGACCTATGTATGGGATGAAGAGCAAACCGGAGCGCTCATCGACAAGTCTGTGGATAAAGCAATTCCGGTCGTTACGATAAAGACGGACAACAAGAACAGCAGGAGAGCGGCCTTTGTGGGCGTCAACACCTACAGCGCCGGAACCGAAATCGGTAAGATGCTCATCGAAGCCACAGGCGGCCACGGAGAAGCGGCCGTTCTGGTGAGCAATGAAAAGACCGGCGGGACCATGGTGCAGAATCTGATGTTGTCGGGAATCACCGATGCGCTCAAGGAGGCTCCGGAGCTGAAGCTTTCGGCCATTGAATATGATTATGACAATTTTTTAAGCCTGGAGGACACCATCCGGGATCTGCTGATCAACAGACCCGGCCTGAGAGCGATTATCTGCACCAACGAGAAGGACACAACCCTGGTGGCCCAAAGGCTGATCGACTTAAACAAAGTGAATTACAGCATCATCGGTTACGGCGATACGCCTGAGATCCTCCGTTATATTGACAACAAGGTTATTTTCGGAACGGTATTCGCGGATCATGAACAGATGGGCTACGACGCCATCAAGGCGTTGGTGGATTTAAAGGAGGGGGGAAGAACCTCCGCCTATTTTACCGTTGACACTCATCTGATCACAAAATCCAATGTGGAAAAATATCTGGAAGCGGACGGTGAAGCGAATGACTAGGTTTCAGCTATGGAGAAAGAACAGCCTGAAAAAGAGACTGATCCTCTACTTTATGGTGATCATCGTAATCATGAGCGCCCTGAATGTCTATCCCTACTACAGCATTTCCGTACTTATGAACAGGATGAGCTCAGCCTTCGCGCTGAATGTAGAGCTCAATCAACTGAACAATACATTGGAACAGCTTCACTACGCCTATGAAAACTATCTTGAGACGAAGCATTCCAAAAACCTGGATGACTATTACCGGTATTCCCATGACCTCTGGGAACAGGCCAATGCAATCCATATCAACAATTCCAGCATGGACAACATTCTGGTCATGAACGATATCCGGAATATGATTTCAAACTATCTCAACGAAACCGATGCGGCAGTCTCCGCAAGAAGAGCCCGAATGGTGGATCCCTATCTGAAGCATTATGAAGAAAGCGCCAAAATCCGCGAGTACATAGCCGAATACATCCAGAAGCTCAACAACACCATGTTTTACCAGAATACAGACAGGTATACCTCAATCAGAAAGAGCATCCAGATGGTACAGGCCTTGAATATCGGAGTCCTTTCCGCGATTCTTGTTCTGACCATCGTACTTATTCTCTGGTTTGCCTACAAGATTACCAAGCCGATTTTCGAGCTCTCCAGAGCAGCCGACGAGATTACCCACGGCAATTTCAACGTGCCCAGCGTACTGGTCACTTCAAATGACGAGATCGGCATCATGGCGGAAGCCTTCAACCGGATGACGGCAAGCATACGGGAATATATCAATGAGATCAACGAAAAAGTGGTTCTGGAAAGAAAACTTCAGGAAAAAGAAATGGAAAACCTGATCATGAAAACCAACCTGAGGGAAGCGGAGCTCCATGCGCTTCAATCCCAGATCAATCCCCACTTTCTTTTCAATACTTTAAACGCCGGCGCCCAGCTGGCCATGATGGAGGGGGCGGACCGGGCCTGCACCTTTATTGAAAATGCCGCGGAGCTTTTCCGCTATAATATGAGAAACCTGGATAAACCGGTTACCCTGGGAGACGAGATCCGCAACGTAGAGAATTATATGCATCTTCTCAACGAACGGTTTGCGGACAAGATCGAATTTGTCATGGAAAAGGATGAGGGAATCCTGGATCTGAAAATTCCATGCATGATCCTTCAGCCCATCGTGGAAAATGCGTATATCCACGGCATCAGCGATATGGAGGCCCAAGGGAGGATCTGTCTTATCGCTCGAAGCCGGGACGGTGAGGCGGAGATTTCCATTCAGGATAACGGCAAGGGAATGAATCCGGAAAAGGTGCGGGAGATTCTGAGCGGAGACACGATTGAGACGCCACGGCCGGGCGGCAGGCATGAGGGACATACCAACGGAATCGGCTTAAATAACATCATCAGTCGATTAAGAATCTTTTATTCAAGGGAAAACATCCTGGAAGTCCATAGCCGGCCGGGAGAGGGTACCGAGGTTGTGCTTCACATACCGGCAGAGGAGGAACGATAATGTATAAAGTAATGATTGCCGATGATGAAAAGGTCGCGATTGACTCCTTACGATTTATCATTGAGAAGAGCTTCACCAATGTGGAAATTGTTTCAACGGCCAGATCGGGAAGAGAGGCCATAGAAAATGCGGCGGAGTATGTACCGGACATCCTTTTTATGGACATCCGCATGCCCGGAATCAACGGGATAGAAGCAATCAGGGAAATCAGAAAACGTCAAAATGATGTCCAGATTATCGTACTGACGGCCTTCGACCAGTTCGAGTTTGCCCGGGAAGCGGTCAATCTGGATGTGATGGAATACCTGTTGAAGCCGGTGAACCGGACCAAGGTGGTAGAAGTCGTCAATAAGGCCATCGGAAAGATCAAAGCAGAGAGGGAGAAACAGCAGCAGGAACAAGAGCTCAAGGAAAAACTGAAATGCGCAGGGCCGATTATGGAAAACGGCTTTGTCTATTCTCTACTGTTATTTGACGACAACAGCAAGGAGCTGTTTGACTATAAACGACTTTTCGACATCAAGGAGGACGGTGGCTATATCATTACGGTAGAATTTGCAGATGACCGAACCGGCAGGCCGGCTGAAAACAAGATCGGCTACAGCATTCAGAGCCAGCAGTTCTATCCCTGTTTCACCGAAACGGTAAAAGCCCTGTGCAAATGCATCATAGGGCCCGTAATGCTCAACCGTATCGTCGTGGTGGTGCCGGCCAACCCGAAAACCAATGAGTTTGCCTGCCGCCTGGAAGCGGTATCCCTTGCGGAAAACATGCTCCATAAGCTGTCTGAAAAGCTGAACTGCGGGCTAAGAATCGGAATCGGGAAAATATACAGACGGTTTGATATGCTGGCGGCCTCCTACGAGGAATCCCTCAAGGCACTGCGCTACCTTCAGGGAAACGGCATTATGCACTTTATGGACATTACCGCAAAAACCTCCGAGGTGGGTACGGAATATCCGGAATACAAGGAAAAGCTCCTGCTGCAGAAGGTTTCGGCGGGAGATGTCACGGAAAGCGTCAACGCATTCGACTGCATTTTCGACTGGCTTGCCCGTGAGTATGAGAATCAGCCCTTGAAAATGAAAAACAAGCTTCTTGAAATCATGTTTCTCATCAATCATCTCTCCTGGGAGTACGAGCCCGGCGGCGATATGTCGGGGGACGGCTTCCTGGAAGAAATGCTGTCCATCAGCGATCTGGAGGAGCTGAGAATCTGGTGCAGAAAAAGGCTGGAAAACGTAATTGTCCAGATCAATTCCTACCGTGATTACAAGGTTGGAGGCTTGACCAAACGGGCAAAGGAATACATAAAAGCCAACTTTGGAAAATCCATAACCCTGGAGGATGTGGCAAAAGAGATCAATGTAAGCCCTCAATACCTGAGCAAGCTGTTCAAGGAGGAAACAGGGGAGAACTTCATCGACTATATGACCGGCATCCGGATCCGGATTGCCAAGAGCCTGCTGGAAGGCGACGAAATGAGCATCAAGGAGATCTGCTACAGCATCGGGTACAGCGATCCCAATTATTTCAGCAGAACATTCAAGAAAATCGTAGGATTGACCCCCACGGAATACAAGGAAGAGTTTCTGAAGAGAAAAATTCAGGAATAGAAAGGAAGGGTACGGATATGAACGGGAAGAGGGATGGAAAGCATGTGAAAAAGCTGCTGTATACTATCTTGGCGCTGCTCTTAACCGTGTCCCTATTGACCGGCTGCGGAAATCCCACCGGGGAAACTATGGATTCCGCAGAACCGAAGGAGAATTCGGACCAGATTGTGATCGGTTTTGCGATGGACACCCTGGTTCATGAACGCTGGCTCCGGGACAGGGATATTTTTGTAGCCAAGGCCAAGGAGCTCGGGGCGGAGGTGATCCTCCAAATCGCCTACAGCGACAGCAGAGAACAGGAAAAGCAGGTCCAGTATTTGCTGGATCAGGGCATAGATGTATTGGTGCTGGTTCCCCATGATGCGGTTTCCGCAGCGAGCATGGTGAAAAAGGCCAAGGACCGGGGCGTCAAAGTAATCTCATACGACAGATTGGTGAAGAACGCCGATGTGGACCTTTACATCTCCTTTGACAACATCAAGGTCGGCGAGCTTATGGGGCAGGCTGCAATTAGTCAGGCTCCGGCGGGGAATTATCTGCTTTTGAACGGGTCCGAAGGTGACAACAATTCCTCCATGTTCCGGGAGGGGTATCTGAGCGTGCTCAGAAAAGGCATCCAGGACGGCACCATCAATCTGGTGGACGAAACCTGGGTTGACGACTGGCTGTATGAAAATGCCCTTGCCTATATGCAGAAAACAATGGATGACGAAACAAAGATCGATGCAATCATAGCCGGAAACGATACCCTTGCCAGCGCCGTGATTCATGTTCTGACCGAAAAACGCCTTGCGGGGTCTGTGACCGTAGTGGGTCATGATGCGGATCTTGACGGCTGCCAGCGAGTGGTGGAAGGAACTCAGTATGCCACCATCTACAAGCCCATCGATATTGAAGCAACAAAAGGAGCGGAATTCGCGGTGGAGCTGGCCAGGGGCGGGACAGTCCAGGCAAATTCCACCATCAACGACGGCAAATACAACGTGCCCTTCTATAAGATCGATCCGATTCAGGTCACAAAGGAAAATATGATGAATACCATCATCAAGGATAAGTTCCACCGGATGGAGGACGTGTATATGAACATTCCAAAGGAAGAATGGCCTGTACAGCAGTGAAGCAGTGAGGAGGATAATATGGAAAGAAAGCATATGAATTTATTTTTCCCTCAGTGGCAGGGATCGGGGAAAACGGATGAATTGCTAATAGGCGCCATGGAAATCAAGGAAAAATATCTGAAGGGATATGACTTCCGCGAAATAAAAGTCGACAGGGGCGAAAACAAAACAATTGAGAACAATATTCTTGGGTATTCCATACTTCTTCGGCAGTTGCAGGAAGCAAAGGAGGCAGTCTCCGCAGAGAATCCGGAACGGATCTTTCTGGTAGGAGGAGGCTGCGATGCAGAGATACCAATCGTATCCTATCTGAACAGAAGGCTAGGCGGAGACTTGACGGTCTCGACCTGGATATTCTGGACCGGAACGACTTCCCATATGTCATGGTGCCGTCCCCGTCCGGATTGAAGGCCGGAACGCTGTGTATGCTGCTTAGGAGACTGAATTCCGAATTTGATATCGCGGAATGAGTCTACTGGAGTACACCGGTTCCGGAAATGACAGAATAAAGATATTAGCCGATATCGTAGAATTGGGAGTCTCAATCTGATTCGGGCCCGATTAACTCCGAAAAGACGGAAACAGCATAGTCGATATCTTCTCGGGAAACATCGTTGGATGTGACAAACCGGAATTCTCCCAGCTCCTCGCCGTTGATCTTGATCCCTCTCTCCAGCATTTTGTCAGGCAGGCTGTTTATGATTTCCGCCGGCCGGTCCAGCTTGAAGAACACCATATTGATCTGGACCGAATCCGGATCAAGGGTTACGCCCTTCAGTTCCAGGAGCCTTTTTGCCATATATTTGGCATTTTCATGGTCATCCTTCAGTCTCTTGGACATTTCCGTCAGGGAGAGCTTCGCTGCAGCGGCCAGAAAACCGCACTGTCGCATGCCGCCTCCCAGCATCTTGCGGTATTTTCTCGCCTTGGCAATTGTTTTCGCATCGCCTGCCAGCACGGAGCCCACCGGCGCGCAGAGTCCCTTTGACAGACAACAGGATACTGTGTTGCAATATTTTGTAATTTCTTTTACATCTACATCCAGCGCAGCGGCCGCATTGAATACTCTTGCTCCGTCCAAGTGAACGCGTATACCATATTTTCGGGCGAGATGATAGACCTCTTCCATGATGCTGGCCGGAACGATCCTGCCGTTGGCAAGAGCGTTTTCCATACAAATCAGTACGGTAGGAGGTTCATGGATATCGTCGGGACGGATGGCCTTTTCGATGCGTACCGGATCGTAAATTCCGTTATGGAACGACAGCTGCCGGAGATTCACACCGGATAAAACGGCTGCGGCGCCCACCTCATGCATAAAAATATGGCAATCTGCACTGACGATGACTTCGTCTCCACGGCTGGTCTGGCTCATCAGACCAAGCTGATTGCCCATGGTACCGGATGGAACAAACAAGGCGGCTTCCTTTCCAAGCATTTCCGCGGCCAACGCTTCCAGCTCATTTACGGTAGGATCGTCTTGGTAAACATCATCCCCCACTGCCGCAGTGTACATCGCATCGCGCATAGCCTGCGTCGGTTGTGTTACGGTATCGCTTCTCAAATCGATATATCTCATGTGCATTCTTCCTTTCCTTAGTTCCGTTTCGGCAAATGGATTGTATTCTACAATTATATTCCCGTTCCGCCTCCGAATCAATGCCCGGAATGAGGCAGTACCGATTGTATTTATTTCAATTATGAATTATAATGAAGGAAGCGAGAGCCAATGCTTCTGTCAACGTCTCTCTTTCAAGCCGAGCCAATATTTGACGATGAAACAGAAAAAGAACGGTCAATAACGAAAAAACAGGTTAAAAAAAGATAGGTGGTGAAACGATGTCACAGAATGGCAGCGAATGCAGTACTGCAACAACCAAGCTCTCACCGCGTCAGGAACGGAATCTGGAAAAGGCGCTGGCAGGACAGAAATACCGGGTAATGAATGTGGTGGAGACCATAGCGCATGAAGATGTTTTAGAGATTATGGACAGAATGGAGATGTGCACCTGTTCCAAATGCATCTGCGATGTATTGGCTATTGCGCTGAACTCCTTGCCCACAAAATATGTCTCGACTGACGCCGGAAGGCAGTTTGTACAATTGGAGGCTTATAAACGACAGTTTGAAACGGACGTGGAAATCGCCCTGATGAGAGCTTGCCTCACCGTTAAAGCGTCTCCGCTCCACGAGGAATAGAAATACTAAATAATAATAAGCCGCCGGAACAAGCAATTTTGTTTCGGCGGCTTTTTCATATCCTTGGCGCTACAGCGCCATAAGCACAATATATCCGGCGAAGGACACCAGCGTAAAGTAGACCACCGCCTGACTGAAGAAATGCCGTTCCTCCTCGTTGTCCTTTACAAATACCGGGACCAGATAGGATGGCGGCAGGATAATGAACGCATAAAATGCAATGTTGAACAGCGGATCGGAGGGTCCCACCAGCAGATGGATCAGATACAGCGTCAGCGTGCCGAAAACCAGAACAGGAATCAGTCTCGCCACTATGTATTCGGCCACCTTGACCGCGTTGTTCTTTTCAATGACCAGGGAATAGCCTACGATCATCAGGATCAGAGGCACACAGATGTTGGAAACCGTAGTCATGGTGTTGAGGATCGCATTGCCCCAGAACACGGTTTGCAGAAAAGCATACAAGCCGGTGACATTGGCCAGGAGGCCTCCCAGAATCCCCAGAATGACGGGGGTGGTTATGAATTTAACCAGGGTTTCCACCAGGTTGAACCTACCGCTGTATTTGAACTGGATATAGGGGATTGCAACAAACCATGCGAAGAACTCATGACCGAGGCCGATCAGAGTGATCAACGGAAGATTCTCGGCTCCGAACAATGCCGCAAAGAGCCCTATTCCGATCATTCCGAACTCAAATCCGGACATGAACCAGGGGGTAAATATGGAATCGAATACCCGGGGCCGCTTTCGCCGGAGCAGGAAACCGATGCCGTACAGAACCAGGCACAATCCAAACACAAGGATTACGATCAGAATATACCGGGCCTCGAGGGTGGTCTTTGAAAAAGAAAGAAACAAAATACAAGGCAGCGCAACGTTGACGATGAGCTGTTTCAGCTCTTCGATTGTTCCCGTGGAAATAATACTTTTCCTGCGAAGAATCCATCCAATCAATAGGATGATCAGTACGGGGAGCAGTTTTTCCAATAAAGCAGTCATTTTTATACCTTTCTTATTGTCAGATAACCCAGGTGATAACAGCAAAGGCTCTGAACAAAAATAAATATTGTGTAAGACAGTAATACTCCTACCCATTATAAGCAAATCTTAACAGTTTCACAACAAGGAATAGGCGTAGAATATCAGTTCCACAATCATAAATAGAATAGGCGTCTCCCGCAGAAAGCGGGCTGTAGACGGATACTAAAAGAAAAAGTCTCCAACTTAAGGAAGACTTTTAACAGTATTATTTCTTTTTATGACCGAGGTCCTTGACCATCAAAACCTCGTCGCAGTTTGGAAATTTCGGACAGTTGAGGCAATCCTTCCAGATCTTATGGGGCATCTGATCCTTGCTGATCACTTTAAATCCGCATTTTTCAAAGAAGCCGGTCTGGTATGTCAAGGTAAACACCTTTTTAATACCAAGCTCCTTTGCCTCCTCTAAAAAATGCTCTACGAGATCTCTCCCGACGCCCTGGCCGGAAAAGCTCTCCTTGACAGCAAGGGTTCTTACTTCGGCTAGATCAGACCACAGGATTGACAAAGCTCCGATGCCGATGACTTCACCGTCTGTATCCATAACGGAATAGTTCCTGATATTTTCATAGATCGAGCTTCTCGAACGAGCAAGCATCAATCCCCTTTTTGCATAATAATTCACGAGCTTGTGGATTGCTTCTGAGTCGGATAATTTTGCCTTTCTGATAACCATAGCCTATCCCCTTCCTGTTTCAACATTTTATTTCAGATAATGATAACAGGTTTTGAAAAATATTACAATACATAAAATTTATAAATATGCAAAAAATATTTTATTTATGCTTTTTGCTTTTGAGGCAAATTCTCTCTTGTAAAGTTATTCTATATGGAATATAATGACTGTAAGTTCATAAGACAACCAAGATGTTCGTGTGGCGAACAAAATTCAGAAGAGGGGAGGGACATGTATCTGTATCTTCTTGAACTGAAAGGAAAAGAAAAGCAAGAAAGACAGATCTTTTTAAGGAGGTTATATCATGGATGAAAAGACTGTAAACTCAGAAAAAAAGTTTAAGCTTAAGATGCCGCATACTTTCGTATTGCTCTTCTGCATCGCAATCATTGCAGGACTGTTGACCTATGTGATTCCGGCAGGGGCCTACGATAGAATCGAATTCGAAGGAAGGCAAATCGCAGATGCTGCTACATATCATGCGGTAGACGCTGCTCCGGCATCATTATTTGCTGTGCTGAAAGCTTTTCCAAAAGGTTTGGAACAGGCTGCCGCAATCGTATTTTTTATCTTCATTGTCGGAGGTTCGTTCTATGTTGTGCAGAAGTCGGGTGCGATTGATGCAGGAATCGCTGCAGCTGTAAGAAAAACAGCTGGCAAGGGGATTCTGATCATACCAATACTATCGGTCATCTTTGCATTTGGCGGCGGTATTTACGGCATGGCGGAAGAGGTCCTGCCCTTTATCCCGGCTCTGGTTATATTATGTATTTCGCTGGGCTATGACTCGTTAACCGGTGCAGCCATCGCACTGGCGGCAACCTGCGCAGGATTCACAGGCGCATTCTTAAATCCTTTCACGGTGGGAGTTGCGCAGGGTATCGCAGAACTGCCGCTTTTCTCCGGACTTCGATTCCGAATTGTAGTTTTTGCAGTTATGGTTCTCATCACGATTGTTTATATGATTCTCTATTGCAATAGAATCAAGAAGAATCCGGAAAAGAGCCCGATGTATGAGATCGATAAGAAGAGAGATATTGCGCTTGATCTGCAAAATACCGAATTCACAACCCAGCATAAGGTAGTCCTGCTGGTGGTTCTGGCTACCTTCGCGCTTCTTGTGTTCGGAGTGCTCAAATATGGCTGGTATATTCAGGAAATCTCGGGCCTGTTCTTCGGAATGGCCATCATTGTAGGCATCATCAGCCGCCGCGGACTGAATCAGCTTGCGGAAGATTTTCTCGAGGGCTGCGCGATGCTTGCTTACGGAGCCCTTGTCGTTGGACTTGCAAGAGGAATTCTGGTAATCTTTACGGACGCCAACGTAATCGACACCATAATCTGGGGCATGGCGAATGCAATTCAAGGACTGCCTTCAGCCATTACTTCCCTGGGCATATATATTGCACAGATTATAATCAGCGCCATCGTACCATCCGGAAGCGGTATGGCTGCATTGACCATGCCTGTACTGTCACCGCTGGCGGATATCGTAGGAGTTACAAGACAGACCACCGTACTTGCCTACCAGTTTGCTGACGGATTTACCAATATTCTTACTCCGCTTTCCGGCTATTTCATGGCAGGTCTTGCTCTGGCTGGCATTCCTTATCAGAAATGGATCAAATGGATCATGCCGTTGGCAGTGATCTGGTGGGTCGCTGGAGGCATCTTCGTTGTAATCGCGGATGCGATTCATTACGGTCCGTTCTAAATCACATATTATAAATTTACAGATTCTGATAGTGAAATCTGTTATAATTATCACGGCGGAAGGGACCTTTGTCCCTCCGTCGTATTCAATGGCAGAAATCCACGGGTCAAAGCCTCGCGATTTCTTAGTCAGTATAAAGTGAAGAGGACAATCGATGAAAAATACTATTATCAATGTGATCTCGGGAAAAATGGCGGAGCTCTCAGAACTCAGCAGGTATCTGTATGACAATCCCGAGCTGGGTGATGAGGAATTCAAAGCGACAGAGCTCCTTACCGGCTATTTTTCGAAAAACGGCTTTACTGTGGAGGAAGCCATATACGGGTTGAAAACGACCTTCCGGGCTGTTTACGACAGCGGAAAACCCGGGGCGCATATAGCATTGTTCTGTGAATATGACGCCCTGCCCCAGATCGGGCACGGCTGCGGACATAATCTGATTTCCGCAATGTCGGCAGGCGCGGCACTGGGATTGAAATCCGTGCTTGATACCACCGGAGGCAAGGTAACGGTTTTCGGGACTCAGGCGGAAGAAACCAGTGGAGTCAAAGGCATTCTCGCGGAGAAGGGAGCTTACGATGACGTCACTGTGGCCATGATGGCGCATCCTAGTGCGGTCTCAGAGGAAAGCGGAGCCTCTTTGGCTCTCAATGCCATTAAATTTGAATACTTTGGAAAGGCTGCCCATGCGGCTGCGGTCCCGGAAAAGGGGATCAACGCCCTGGACGGCGTTCTGCTTCTGTTTAATGGGATCAATGCCCTTCGGCAGCATGTGACCAGCGATGCAAGAATCCACGGCATCATATCCCACGGAGGCACAGCGCCCAATATTGTGCCGGACTATGCGGAAGCAAAGTTCTATGTCAGAGCGAAAGAAAAGGAAAACCTGGAAAATATCGTTGCCAAGGTGAAGGAATGCGCAGAGGGCGCAGCCCGCATGACCGGCGCTTCCGTTAAAATATCCAAATTTGAAAATTCTTACGACAATCTGAAGACAAATAAGACTCTTTCCGCAATCTTCAGCGCAAATCTGCGGGAACTGGGGGAAACGGACATAAGGCCTGCAAGCGACGGTATCGGCTCCATCGATATCGGCAATGTCAGCCATGTGGTTCCGGTCATCCATCCGTGGATCGGTGTGGGAGATTCCACGCTGATCATCCACTCACGGGAATTTGCGGATCACACCATTTCTGAAGAAGGAAGGGCAACCATATTCAAGGGAGCCTGCGCCCTGGCGATGACCGGGTATGACGTGATTTCGTCAAAGGAGAATCAGGAAAAAATAAAAGCGGAATTCACTGCCTCATCCAAGTAGCAACACAGTATGTATTATCGCTTAATCTAAGGAGGACATTTGGTGGAAACGAGCAAACTGACACCAATCGAAAAAGCGCTGCTGCTTATGGAGACCATGAGCAACCATCCGGATGAGCTTAAAGTGGCGGAGCTCAGCGAGCTGACAAAAATCAACAGAACAACGGTCCACAGGATTCTGAAGGAACTTCTTGCAAAGGAATGGGTCATTCAAAATTTCAAAACCGGGAAATATATGATCGGGCCCATGGCGTTTCATGTGGGTATGGCTTACACGAACAATAACAATATTGAGCCGAAAATCCTTGAGGTTCTGGACCGCTTAAGCGCAGAGGGAAAGGAATCGGTGGGCTATGCGGTAAGAGAAGGGGACAAGGTCATATCGATCTATGAAACGGAAGTTCACCAGCCTTATAAAATGAATTACCATCCCGGCCAGTTCTATCCGATGAATCGGGGAAGCTACGGGAAATGTCTTTATGCCTATTACGATCAGGAACGAGTCAAGCAGCTGCTTTCCGGACAAACCTTTGAAAAGCTGGGTCCCAACACATTGACAGAACCGGATGAAATCCTGCGTGAATATGCAAAAATAAGGGAACAAGGCTACGCCATCAGCGACGAAGAGGTAGCGCCTCTTGTTGTGGGGGCCAGTGTGCCGGTTTTCAGCCAGAGCGGGGAAGTCAAGGGTTGTATTGCCTGCGCGTTTCTAAAAGGGGAGGACGTGGATCAGAAAATAGCGAAGTTTATAGAGTTGTTTCGAAAGGGAGCGGAGGAGCTTACGCGGTATCTGCCATAGCAGGAAAGCTGCAATCGGCGGCTGCGTTGCCGTTTCCGCTGCTCGTGAAATGAAACCTGGAGGAATATATGAAGGATACAGCAGCCAACTCATTGATGCAATATTTTACCGAGCAGGAGGTGGTAGAGCTTCTTGCCGCGCTGGTGAGCTTTCCAAGCCACGAAGGAATCGAAAACCAGGAGACAAAAACTGCGGAGTACATCCAAAAATTCTTTTTGCGGGAAGGAATCCAAGCGGAACTGATTCCGGTGGAGGACGGCAGGTGCAATGTGATCGCAGTACTGAAGGGTACGGGAGAGGGAAAATCCCTGCTGTTTACGGGACATACCGATACGGTGCCGCCTTACGATATGCCGGGGAATCCCTATGAAGCGAGGATAGAGGACGGCTGCATGTACGGTCGGGGAACCGTGGATATGAAAGGCGGCTTGGCCTGTATGATGATGGCCATGGCAGCCATTAAACGAGCAGGCATAAGCCTCTCCGGCGATCTGGTCTTTGCGGCGCTGATCGATGAAGAGGCGAAAAGTCTGGGCACGCGAGCCTGGCTGCAAAGCTGCGATCAGCTCCCCGATGCCGCCATTGTGGCGGAGCCCACCAATATGGATATCTGCGTCGGCCATCGGGGGCTGGAATGGTTTGAATTCCGCTTTGTCGGAAAAACTGTACACGGAGCCAGGCAAAAGGAGGGCATCAACGCTATCCGGAAAGCCACTCTCTTCATCGACAAGCTGGAAAATGAGCTGATTCCCAAAATAGAAAAGAAGCCGCCCCATCCCATCATCGGAAGTCCCAGCATGAACTACGGTCTCATCAAGGGAGGGACCCAACCCAGCACGGTGGCCGGGGATTGCATACTTCAGCTGGACAGACGCTGGATCCCCAGCGAAAGCTTCGAGGAAATCGTAGAGGAGTATCGGCAGGTCATCCGTGAACTAAGCGAAGAAGACCCTCAATTCAAAGCGGAAATGAAGGTCATGGACATCAGCTATATGGATGATAAATATGTTCACGAATCCATGGACACCGATCCGGAAGAACCGGTGGTAAAAGCGGCGGAGCAGGCCATCGAAAAGATCTACGGGGCAAAGGCGGTCATCCGTGCGTTTATGGCCTGGACTGACGGCGGACTTATCAATTATTACGGCAAGGTTCCCACGATTGTTATGGGGCCCGGAGAAATCGAAAGCGCCCATTCGGCGACGGAAAACATCCGGATTGACACTCTGGTTCCGGCGGTCCGAATCTATGCGGAAATTGCCTGCGACTTTTGCTCAGAAAGGAAATAATTATGTTTGATCTGGTGATAAAAAATGGTTGGGTGATCGACCCGTCTGCCAGAATTTCCTCCCAGCTCAATCTGGGGGTGAAGAGCGGCAGGATCGCGTCTCTGACAAGGGGAGAGATCAGCGGAAGTACGGTGATCGACGCGGAGGGGCTGATCGTTGCACCTGGATTTATCGATATGCATATTCATGAAGATCTCTATGACGCCGGGGAGGACCGGTTCCAATACCTTATCTTCAACTCCATGCTGAAAATGGGAGTAACCACCGTGGTGGGAGGTAACTGTGGAATCGGCACCACGTCAAATCCGGTGGAGTACCTGGATGCGGTGGATCGGCTGGGCTGTCCGGTCAATGTGGGCATGCTCTCGCCTCATGAGAGGCTCAGGACTGCCTTTGGAAGCTTCAGCAGATACGAGTCCTTGGGAAAGGAAACCATCGCCAAGATGGAAGAACTGCTTCAATCCCAGCTGGACGGCGGCTGTCTGGGCGTTTCCCTGGGGATGGAATACATTCCCGGCATAGACAAAGCGGAGGCCACAGCCATGATGCGTGTGGCGGAGCAAAACGGAAAGCTCGTTACAGTACATCAGCGCGATGACGGAGACAAGGCGGTTTCCTCCGTGGAAGAATTGGCAGAGTATGCGGCCGAGACAGGCGTAAGACTTCAAATATCCCATTTGTCAAGCATGTGCAGCTTCGGAGGAATGGAAGAGGCCCTTTCTGTTATAGATGACTGCAGAGCGAAGGGCATGGATATTCTGTTTGACGCTTATCCCTATTATGCCTTCTGCACCACCATCGGCTCCGCTGTGTTTGATGAGGGATTTCTTGCTCATTACGGATACGGAGACGAGGGTTATTCCAAGCTCCAGGTAGATGAAAGCTATCTGAAGGGAGGAACCTTGACCCCGGAGCTTTTTAAGAAAATCAGAGAAAGGGAGCCGGAGGCCCTGGTTGTGGCCCACGTCCTGAACGAGGCGGAAGTGGACCGGTGCATAACCCATCCGGCCGGAATCGTGGTCAGCGACGGACTTTACAAAGACGGAACCGGCCATCCCAGAGGAAGCGGCACCTTCCCGAAATTGATCCGGGAATATGTGACGGAAAGAAAGCTGCTGACCCTGGAGGCCACCATTGAGAAGATAACCTGGCTCCCGGCCCGGAGGATGAACCTGACCGGAAAGGGAAGTCTGACAATCGGCGCAGATGCCGACATTACCATCTTTGACCGGCAAAGAATCCGGGACGGAGCAACCTATCAGCAACCGCTCAAGGAGCCCGAAGGGATTGAATATGTTGTCCTCGGGGGCGAAATCGCGCTGAAGGCCGGTGAGATCAGAAACGGCCGCCTGGGAAAAGCCATTCGAGGCTAGCGCAATATAATTTGAGGTTAGCGCAATATGGTTCGAGGATAACGCAATATGATATAATAATGAAAACTTCCGGAGCATGGTCGGCACTTCGCCCATGTCCGGAAGTTTTTCATTTCTATTTGCTATATTTGATTACCCCGTCAACGATGGTCATCAGTACGTCGATGTTCTTTAATTCGTCCTCAGGAACCTCGAAGGGATCTTCGGAAAGAACCACAAGATCCGCGAGACAGCCCTCGGCCAGGACGCCTTTTCGGCCTTCCTCAAAGGCTCCGTAGGCGCCGTTTGCCGTATACATTTGGATTGCCTGCCTCACATCCAGCTTTTCCGGAGGCGTCAGTCCATTGGGAGGATTTCCCTCAAGGTCCTTTCTGGTCACAGCCGCATAAATACCATGAAACGGATTGAGCGATTCCACCGGGCAGTCGGAGCTCCCAAGCAGAAGTATGCCATAATCGGAGAGAGACTTCCAGGCATAGCTGTATTTGAGCCGTTCGGTCCCGACCTTGCCTTCCGCCATCCGCCAGTCCGAGGAAACAAAGCCGGGCTGGATTGCGGCAAGCACTCCCAGACTGGCGGCTTTTTCAAACAAGTCGGGAGCGCCGATCTGGAAATGGTTGACGATATGGCGATGAGCCGCCGGATATTTTTTCAATGCGCTTTCGATTGCGTTCAGGCTGTTTTCGATGGCGGCATCGCCGATGGCGTGGATGAAAAGCTGCATGCCCGCTTCATGGGCTCTCAGAACCAAAGCGTTGAACTCCTCCTGCTCGTAGATGTCCATCCCCCGGTTGGCGGGATCATCGCTGTAATCTCTGCGAAGGGCCGCAGTCCGGACTCCGAGACAACCATCCGTCAGCAGCTTCAACGGTCCGAGCCGGAAAAAGTCATCGCCCTGACGGGGCTGGAAGCCCTTTGCGAGATAAGCTTCCAGTTGACGAAGATCCGGCAGGTAAAGCTGCTCGCAGACCCGCAGAGGCAGACGCCCTTCTTCCTTCAACTCACCATAGGCATCAATCATTACGTCAAAGCTGCAGCTGTGAAGATCGCTGGCATGTACCGATGTAATGCCGTACCGCAGGGCCTCCTCCGAGGCGGTGCAGATCGCCTCCTTGATTTCGTCCTTCGTTCTGGCCGGAAGTTTTTCCATAAACCAATCCAGCGCATTTTCACGGATAATTCCGGAAAGCTCCCCGTCCTCGTCCAAGTCGAAGACGCCGCCTTTCACTGACGTTGCTTTGCATGTGCCGGTCAGCTCCAGCGCCTTGGAATTGACGCAGATAATATGCTCGCAGACCCGGGTTATCATGATGGGGAGCTCTTTTGAGATCTTGTCAAGATCGTGTCTTGTCGGCATGACGGGAGCCGGGAATCGGTTTTCATTCCATCCGTATCCCAGAACCCATCCTTCCTTCTCTTTATTTCCACAGATAAAATCCCTGCCTTTTTCGATCAGACTTTCGATGGAATCGGCTTCCTCCAGATTGATCATCCGGGAGCACAGTCCATACTCCACGAAATGCATATGACTGTCAATGAATCCGGGAAAAACGCTTTTTCCCTGAAGATCTATCGAAATCCCGGCGCCCGTTCTGTGGGCGGTAATCTCCGCCGTTGTTCCGAGCCGGGCAATCAGGTTTCCGGAAATCGCAGCCGCCTCATGGACACTGCCGTCCATGGCATGGATTTTTCCGTTCACTAAAATCATTGTTGTTTTAATTGGGAAGACCCCCTTTTCTCTTATTGCTGCAGATTCGATTCTTCCTCTTTTAATACTCCGGTTTTTTTCCTCATATTCAGCATGATAATGATCCACCCGACGAAGAGGAGGAGGATCGGCCCGCCATAGTCCATGCCCAGAGTAACCAATGCTTCCGATGTAGTTTCGGCCCCTGCCACGTCCTCAGCTCCGGCTCCGAAGAAGCCAGCGACGCTGAGGATAAGAACGATGATGGAAACCAGCTTCGCCGTATGATTGGATTTGATGATTTTAAAATCAAGATCCACGTTTTTACAGCGAAAAGCAAGGTATGCAATCACCAGAATCGCATAGGGCACGATGGTGGAGAGAGCGCAGAGGTTTGTAATCAGCACGAAGAAGTTTTCCAGAGAAGAAAGACCCAAAACTGGCGTGATCATCAGGATGAACAGAACACCGCACTGCATCCAAAGCGCGTTGACCAGGGTTCCGTCGGATCTTGCTTTGGTAAGAGCCTTAGGGAAAATGCCCGAGGGCACATCGGAAAACATCGCCCGGATGGGAGACTCCATCCAGACCACATAGCATGCCACGGAAGCGATGACATTGATAAACGCGTAGATCTGGACCACAATTTTACCGCTGATTCCGAAGTTGTCGCCCAGTACCTTGAATACGATAAACTGGGAGTCCGCAATATTATATTCGGAAATCTGCTCGGGAGACATGATGAGACAGACCGCAACGGAGCCCAGGATGTAGGAGCCCAGCAGCAGCGCAGTGGCTATCATGACGCTTTTCGTATAGGTTTTTCTCGGATTGTCAACCTGGGTAATATAGGTTCCGGCAACCTCCGAGCCGCAGACGGCGAGGAGCAGCCATGAGAAGGTTGAGAAGTAGGCAATGTCAAAGCCGGGAGTCAGATTTGCAGCGGTGAACTCAGAGGCCGAGGGTGTGATGTTTCCGACGTAACCCACCACAGCAAACAGAATGAACAGCACGGTTGCCACCAGGGTCAGCTGACCGCCGATATCGCTGATCTTGGAAAATTTCTGAACGCCCAGAATCGCGATGAACGTCAGTGCAATCAGGCAACCGAGACCGAGAATCGGCAAGAGATAGGCCGTTTCGTCCGTAAACCTGTCCTCTCCGAAGAGGGCCCAGGAAACCACCACCGGCAGCTTTCCAAATACCATCTGGAGAAAAAAGATGGATGTGATGTAGTAGGACCAGGTTCCTACGAAAGCCCATTTTGTTCCCAGTCCGCATTCCACCCAGCTGTAGATGCCGGCAGGTTTTTCTTTGTTGGCCGCCGCCAGCTCCACGATCATGATCGTCAGAGGAATGAAGTATAAAATTGCTACTAATATCCATGACGGGATAGCCGCCATACCGATATAAACTAGATTGGATGTTACGTTGCTGAAGCCGTAGGCCGCGACGAATACAACCATGACAAGGGTCCAAAGACCGATTTTCTTTTCGTTTCCGCCCAAAATAATGTTCCTCCTTTTTAATACTTACGATATAAAGTACAGTATCTGATTCCTGAAGGTGTGTCCTTCTTCCGATCACAATTCGCAAGAACCGTGCCACAGGGAAACTGGCTTGTTATGCCGCATCTGCGGGTCAATAAGCAAAAATACCCGGTAAATATTATTTTACCGGGTACGAATTTTTTGACTGATAAAAGAGGAGTTTTGGTCACGGCTAATCGAGAAGCTGGTGCTTTTCCAGCTTGTACTGCAGGGTTTGCTTCGATATCTTCAAGGTTTTGGCGGCATAGGCGGCAATTCCTCTGTTTTTTTTCAGAGCGTCCAAAATCAGTTCCTTCTCGAACCGTTCCACGGCCTGCTTTAGTCCCATTGCGCCGTATTCTCCGGCAAGGGCGGATATTTCGTCGGCTTTATAGGGCTGTCCGTCAGCTGACGAGACTAAATTTATCTTGTCTGCGTCCGCTTCTTTTCTGATTCGGAGACTGATATGATCCCGGGTGATAAGGCCGTTTTCGGAAACGGCATTGTAGAAGCTTTCAATAATATTCCGCAGCTCACGGACATTGCCCGGCCAGGAATAGTTCTCAAGCACTTCATAGACGGAGGGCTCAATTTCTTTGATCTTGACCTTCATGATCTTGTTATAGAAGTGAACATAGTGGTCGATCAGGGCGCGAATATCCCGCTTCCGGTCCTTCAGCGACGGCAGCTCGATCAATACGGTGCCCAGACGGTAGTATAGATCCTCTCGAAGCTTTTGGGTCTCAATGAGTTTGTCAGGATTTTCATTGACGGCGGAAATGAAGCGAATGTCCGTAATGATGTTCTTAGTATCTCCGATCCTCCGGATGTAGCGGTCTTCTATGGCCTTCAAAAGCTTGACCTGCATAGAAACATCCATGGAGTTGATCTCGTCGAGAAACAGTGTGCCTCCTTCCGCCTGCTCAAACAGACCTGCACGATCCGCAGCATCGGTATAGCTGCCCTTGACCGTTCCGAACAGGATGGATTCCAGCAGAGTGCCCGGTATGGCCGCGCAGTTCACCGAGATAAAAGGCTTGCAGCACCGGTCGCTCATATTGTGGATGGCCTGGGCGACAAGCTCCTTCCCGGTTCCCGTTTTACCGCAAATCAAAACCGAGGAATCCGTTTTGGCCACCTTTGCGAGCTGTTCCTTGATCCTGAGCATGCGGGTATCCTTTGTTACGATATCCTCGAGGGAGTATATGGTGTTGTTTTTTTTCAGGCTTTTATGAAGGGGGCGGTTTTTCAGATTATGAAGCGAATCGGTCTTGTATAGAAATTTTGAAAACTCGACGGCGCCGATGATTTCTCCGTAAGACATGATGGGAAAGGTGGAGCTGACTTGATAAATCCGGTTGTTTTCCTTTGTAATCAGTTCCTGCTCCGCGTCAAAGACGGGAACGCCTGTCCTCAGGACCTGATAAAAGATGCTGTTCTCTTCGGTCAGGTTTTCATAAAGAGAAAGCACGTTGTGGCCGATGGTATCGCTTGGAGCCAGATCGTAAAGGCTCCAGCTCGACTGATCGTCGTATACGATGCAGCCATCCTTGTTGACAATCACCACATCCTCATACTCCAGCAGGTTCACATTTTTCTTTTCTTTGGAACTCATACTGCATCCCTCCAATTTTGAATCCATTATAACATATTTTTACAGTTGTCAAGGGCTTAAGAGAAAATACAGCTTTTCTTGAAGAAATCACAATAAAAAAGCCGCTTAAAAAGCGGCTTACATGGCTGTTTTCACATTAAATAAGAGATTAGTCTTCTGCGTCACAACAACGGTACACTGCCAGATCATCCGACCAAATGGTATCATTGAAAGTCATAGTCGCAGCGGTGGCGGTGAAGTATATCACCGAGAGAGCATCGTCAACAGAATCTGCAAAATTGTAGCTGGGAATGTCGTCGGTATCATCGTACCGGAGCAGCATATAGTCATTTCCAACAGTCAGCCCGCTGACGGTGACGGTTGCGGCCATATTGACCGGAGACTCGCCTTCGTCCGGATTAGGTTCATCGTTGCAATTCACCGCAAGCTTCACCGGATAGCACTCGTCATAGTAATCCTCAATCCCCGTGATAGCATCTCCGTAATCCACGTTTTTCGGCAGGCACAGATCATAGGTCGCACCGTTTCTGTTCATTCTCCTTGTGTCGAAGAAGGAACCGAAGGTACGGGTATAGGACTGAGCCGGCGTGAAGTTGTCGTAGAAGGTAATGGTATCGTTGTCGCTGTAGTTATTAACCGAAGCAGCGTTGAATCCGATGGCCGGTATGATATGGTCGAAATCCTCGTCATCGCAATCGGAAAGATAGGCGCCGAACAATACGGGATAACCTTTGTTCAGTTTATCCTTGGTCCAGTTCAGGAACTTCTTGTACTGAGGCTCCGACTGCCGATAATTCCATCGGGTCCAATTTAATTTCAGCAAATCATAGACATCGCTTGCATTGCCGTAGGGAGGGTCCACCTCGCAGCCTGCAATAACCTCGCCGTCTGCGAATTCCCTTGCCCAGTACTGGGAAATATAGGTCCCGTAGTAAAGCGCGATGCTTTGAATGCACAGCTCTCCGCAGTATCCATTGTCGTTAAGCCATTGATGCCGCCACGGAATGTCAAGCTGCTTGCTGATTGCAAAAGCCTGAATGGGAAAAATTATAGTGAGAAGCAGAACCAGAATCAGGACAAAGCTGACTTTTTTCATTTTGTGTTTCATGGTTTGAATCACCCCTTTTGGTTTTTACTAATTCCTTGAGCAAATTCTATGCCATAAATTGGAGGCGTTGAAAACAGTGGGTTTCAAGACATGATTTGCTATAATAAGGAAGATGCAGGATGAAAAATGTTTGACCGGGTAAAAAATTCCAGCAGTTATGCCTAAGGGAGGTATTGTATACATGTATTTTTTTATACAATATTTTAACAAACCTATTCCGCTCAGGGGGGGTTTTAATGTATAATGTTGTGTATCTAATTTAAAAGTTAATCCAGGGAGGAAAATTATGAAAAAGATTTTAAGCTTGACTTTAATTCTTTTATTAGCCATGGGCATGCTGGCAGGCTGCGGTGGCGGAGCTTCCGGAGGGGATCAGCCATCGGATGAAACAAAGGTTTACAACATTGCAACCGACACAACCTTCGCTCCGTTTGAGTTCCAGAATGACGCCGGCGAGTATGTGGGAATCGACATCGAGCTCCTGGCGGCCATCGCTGCGGATCAGGGCTTCAAGTATGAGCTCAACCCATTGGGATTCAGCGCTGCGGTAGCGGCCCTGGAATCCAACCAGACAGACGGTGTAATCGCCGGTATGAGCATCACCGAAGAGCGTCAGCAGAAGTATGACTTCTCTGCGCCTTATTATGATTCCGGCGTCGTTATGGCCATCGCTGCGGACAATGATGCGATCAAATCCTATGACGACCTCAAAGGCCAGAAGGTTGCCGTCAAGACCGGAACCGAGGGAGCCACTTTTGCGGAATCCATCAAGGATCAGTACGGATTTGGCGTTGTGTACTTCGATGAATCCCCGCTGATGTATGAAGACGTCAAGACCGGCAACACAGTAGCATGCTTTGAGGACTATCCGGTTATGGGATACGGAATCACCCAGGGCAACGGCCTGAAGATGGTTACCGATATGGAAAAGGGTTCATCCTACGGCTTTGCCGTGCTGAAGGGCAAGAACACCGAGCTGCTGGAAATGTTCGATGCAGGACTGAAGAATATCAAAGAAAATGGAAAGTATCAGGAGATCTTAGACAAATATATTTCTGCTGAATAATGAGGAAAAAGAATGGACTTAGGTAAAGTTTTCAGCGAGGTAAATCCGCTGCTGTTTGAAGGGTTGAAGATGACCATAGCCGTGACCGTGCTGTCGCTGCTGTTTGCGTTTGTGCTGGGGCTGTGCTCCTGCTTTTTAGCCATGTCAAAAAAAGGAGTGCTTCGCTGGATATCGAGAATATACGTTGGAATCATCAGAGGGACTCCGCTGCTGGTGCAGGTGTTCTATATCTACTTTGCAATACCCCAGCTGCTGCAGTATTTGGGCTTTGACGTTAGACTGACGCCCTTTACCGCCGGACTTATCACTCTGACGCTGAATGCGGGCGCTTACATGTCGGAAATCTTCCGAGGCGCCATCAATGCGGTGAACAGCGGTCAGATGGAAGCTGCCAGAAGCCTTGGCCTGAATCACGGACAAGCCATGAAAAAGGTTATCCTGCCTCAGGCTCTGCGAATCTGCCTTCCGTCTCTTGTAAACCAGTTCATCATCACTCTGAAGGACTCATCGCTGATCTCTGTCATCGGCTTTGCGGATATCATGTATCAGGCAAAAATCTATCAGGGCCGCACCATGCAGTCGTTTGCAACGTATACCTGGGTCGCCGTATATTACCTTGTGCTGATTATCGTGCTTACCTATGTTGCAAAGCAGGTCGAAAGGAAGGTGAAGATATGACAGCGCAGATCATCATCAATAATCTTCACAAGCATTTCGACAATTTAGAAGTGCTGAAAGGGATCAACCTGGAAATTGAAAAAGGCCAGGTCGTCTGTGTCATCGGTCCCAGCGGATCGGGAAAATCAACTCTCCTGAGATGCATTAACCGCCTGGAGGAGCCGACCCACGGAGACATCACCGTTGACGATATCATGATCACCGATCCGAAAGAGGACATCAACAAAGTGAGAAGGCATATCGGAATGGTCTTTCAGCAATTCAACCTGTTTCCGCATCTTTCTGTCAAGGCGAACATCATGATGGCTCCTCTGGAGCTGAAGCTCAAGACAAAACAGGAGGCGGAGCAGAAAGCCGTCGAGCTTCTTGAGCGAGTAGGCCTTTCGGATAAAGTAAACGCTATGCCGCGACAGCTTTCCGGCGGTCAGCAGCAGCGTGTGGCTATCGCCAGAGCACTGGCTATGGAACCGGACATCATGCTTTTTGACGAGCCGACCTCCGCACTGGACCCGGAAATGGTGGGCGAGGTACTTGCAGTCATGAAAGAGCTCGCAGCCATGGGTATGACCATGGTGGTGGTGACCCACGAAATGGGCTTTGCTAAGGACGTGGCGGATCGGGTTATCTTTATGGATGAAGGGATCATTCAGGAGGAAGCGCCTCCGTCAGAGATCTTCTCCAACCCGAAAAACCCAAGAACCAGAGAGTTCCTGGAAAAGGTGTTGTCCGTATAACAGAGGACGAAAATCAGACAACAAAGCTGAATAAAACAGTAAAAATCAATGTATAGAACTTAAGAAGGCCTCCCTTTTGGGAGGCCTTTGTTAGTATGACGGGCATGCCGTCAATCTGTGGTGAAAGTCCACAAGGGGCGTAGTTGCCAACGAACCCAAAAGCGACTTGCAAGTTTCACATCGTGAGGTGTGGGAGAGAAGAAGCAATAGCGA
>JAEZLP010000069.1 GCA_023415235.1 Bacillota bacterium | reverse complement strand
GCTCTTAATTCTGGAAAGCGTACTCAATTGGCACTAGCATTACGAGCGTTTCGAGGGATTTAATACACAGACTTTTGACTATGGGGAAACTCTAGCTTTATTTTTCCCGTCCTAACTTGACGCGATCTGTTGTCCTCCTTAAATTGACAAAAACATAATATACTGATAGCATAAATCATAAATAGTGTTAAGATAAACGGAGTGGAAAATGCCATCGAAATTCAGTTCAAAGCCCCCAAATATCCGAAAGCTGATCATTTGGATCCTTCTTGTGATCGGCCTTGCTGCAGTAGAATTTCCGGGGATCCTTTTAATCGGGGATAAGATATATCCGCGAATATTCGGGCTGCCATTTCTTTATGGCTATGTTTTATGCTGGTGGCTCTATATCTGTCTTGTTCTGATATATGCCATCAGAACAAGGTGGGGAAAGGTGCCTTTTTTCAAGAGAGAGATTACTTGAAAAGGGTTTGATTGAACTTATAGCCGACTCCTCGCACACTGAGAATATATCGGGGATTGTTCGGGTTCGCCTCAATTTTTTTACGTAAATTGCTGATATAGACCATAACTGTCTTTGTGTCATTTTCCATGCAGTTTGTCTTCCAAACCGTTTCAAAAATTCTGCTTGCAGAAAATACCTTCCGCGGGTTTTCCACCAACAGTCTTAAAATTTCAAACTCTTTCATCGTTAAAGTGACCTGCTTTCCGTTTGCGGTCAGCTCGTGAGCTTCAAAATCGATGGTAAGATCGTCAAATTCATAGATATTGTTTTTATTTTCCGGTACAGCATTTGTAAGAGAATACTGCCTTCTCAAATGTGCCTTGATTCTGGCCACAAGCTCGCCGGGCATAAAGGGCTTTGTCATATAATCATCCCCGCCTGCCGACAAGGCGATGATTTTATCGATTTCCTGCGTTTTACAACTTAAAAATATGATCGGAGCATTGGAGAACTTTCTGATCTCGAGAGAAAGAGAGGAACCATCCGTATCGGGAAGCATGATATCCAATATGATCAGATCAGGCTTTTCTTTTTTTAATAGGGTCAATGCTTGCTTTCCGTTATGCGCGGCGATTGGTGCATAGTTTTCTTTCGTCAGATATGCACAGACCAGTTTGGTAATTTCTACCTCATCATCAACAATCAGTATTTTTTCTTTAGCCATCTCTACAACTCCTTATATAATGGAACAGTGAACGTAAATATACTTCCGGCAAATCCGGGATTGCTCACCGCTGTGATCTTACCGCCGTGGGCGTTGATAATTTCCTTGCAGATCGTCAAACCCAGACCGCGGCCGCTGACATTGGGCGCATTACTATTATCTCTGTAAAATCGGTCAAATATATTCGTTAATCTGTCAGGGGGAATCCCAACCCCATAGTCTCTTACAGAAACGACGAAATTATCCAGGGAAGGATCAATAGTAAAGCTTATCGAAAGCTTTTTTTCGTCGGTCGAATACTTGATTGCATTCATAATAATATTTGAGAACACCTGGTTGATCCTGTTCTGATCTACGATGAGCCAATGCTTTTGCAGCGTTTCATGATTGAAAATCCATTCAACTTCAAATTGGGAAGTCTCAATATCCGCAGCGTTTTCCCTCATCAGATAATCCGTGATATCTGCAGCCGTATAGGAGGCAAAGTCAAACGTAAATTGATGGGTTTCCAGTTTTGAGAGCTGTTCCAGATCGTCGATGAGGTTCTTGAGAAGCATGGTTTTTGCCGTAATGATTTTCATAGCTTCGTTCCGCTCCGCTTCACTGCAAAGCGTTCCGTCTTCAATAGCGGTCAGATATCCGGCAATCAGGGTGACTGGAGTTCTAAGCTCATGGGAGATATAAGAGAGCTGTCGGTTTCGGCTTTCTTTTTCGTGAATTTGTGTAAGTTCCGCATACTTCATCATAGAGATATCTCTTAAAATTCCTTCTACGGCAAAAGGTTCATCTTTATCATCTTTCAACACCGTAAAGTTGATCTCGCCCCAGAAGGTCTCCCCGTTCCTATTGATAAAAGGGATAATGTGCTTGTCCGTATGCAAAATATTACCATGAAATGCATCATGAACAATGTCAAAATAATTCTCACCGACAAGCTGGACATATAGCCTTGGATTATTATAGAAATCCGAGGGAGTATACCCTGTGAGCGTAGTAACTGACGGAGAGACATATTCAAAGGATTCATAGGGCTTTATTCTGAAATAAAAGATCGCATCCTTCGCATTATCGACGACAGTACGGTACAGGGTGTTGGCAAGTCCGGATTTATGGATCATCTGCTCGACATATAAGGTCAGGATACAGAAGTTTACGATATTTGACAGAATGATTTCGATCACATATACATTGCCAGAATCAATTGGAAAAACAGCTTCAAATGATAATACTGTCTTGCTGGTCCCCCATATTAGAAATACAATCAGGGCGATGAGCTTTTCCGCCCTGGATATGTTCCAGTATTTTATGATGATATAGCTTGTGAAAGCGGTGATGATAATTTGATACACGGAGATCGGCAGATAAAAGGTATAGAGATCAAAGCCATAAATCATACTAATGACTGCAAGAAGAACCAAATACAGGGAAAATCTGTACCAGTACGCCGGTATCTTGATATGGATAAAAGCGTAAGTACCAAAGAGCAGCAAAAGGAGATTGAACATGTCAATAACCTTCCTCAATTCCAGAAACACTATGCTTTTACTGTTAAGAAATAAAACAAGGCACAAGAGACTGGCTGAATATGAGATCCACGCAAATCCCCAAAACTGCAAGACCGTTTCTTTTTTATGCGAGAACATATAGAAATATGAAATTGAAATTCGTAAGTGTTTTCGCGTTTGTCCCCCTGCTCCTGGCAGAGGTGGCAAGAAACAAATCCCTTCCCACCACTCTGGATTTTATTCTTCAAAGAAGAAAGCTCGGCTTATTCAGCATGTATGCTACCGTCTTTGCCACATGGATGAGCGCGTTTGCATTTATCGGGGCTATCACGTACTTTTACGAGGAGGGGCCGATCTATATGACAACGGTTGGCTGGGATGCCTTGTTTGCGCTATTGTTTGTTGTTGTTGGCAAGCGGTTATGGTATTACGGTAAAGTACGCAATTATATGACACCGAGAGATTTTTTCAGCGATATTTACGGTTCGGAATTGCTGAATGTCATCGTTTCGGCCATCACCATTGTAAGTACGATGATCTATCTGCAAGTGCAGATCCTGGCTGGATTCCTAGTTCTGAGCGTTTCAACGGAAGGGATCATTTCCCTCCATATGAGCGGTATCATCTTTTTTTCCATCCTGGTGATCTATATCTGGGCCGGAGGACTTCGGGCCGTTGCTCTCACGGATATTTTTTACGGAATTTTGATTATTATTGCCATAATCAGTTCGGGTATTTTTTTGATCCATGAAGCAGGAGGGGTGAAACATACCTTTGATCTACTGATCCAAAGCGACCCGGCAAATGTTTCGATCATTGGCGGGGATGCCGAAAAGAGGACCGGTATGTGGCTGGCCCTATTTATTATTGTTCCGGTAGGGGCATTTATGGGACCTCAGATCTGGCTTAGAAACTATGCGTCGTCCAGTGAAAAGAACTTTGACATCTTGCCGCTGCTGCTTTATATTACCTCCTTCGTTTGCATCGGAACGCTATTTGCGGGGAGCGCGGGAACTGTTCTGGCTGGTGAAGTGGAGAACCCTGATACTATATTGGTCACACTGATCAGGGAGTATGCCCACCCGTTCTTTAACACCTTCATTATTGTCGGGATCTACGCGGCCATTTTTTCTACGGCCAACTCTCAGGTGCATGCTTTATCCGCGGTATATACCATGGATGTTCATAAAAGGTATATCAATAAGAACATACCTGACAGAGGCCTGCTGAAGGTGGCCAAATGGACGGTATTGCTGATATCGGTTATTGCGTATGTATTGATTCTATTGATCCCGCAGAATATTTTCGACTTGGGGATCGTCGCTCTTGGCGGAACGACACATTTGATCGTCCCTGTGGTTGGCGCTCTGTTCTGGAAAAGGTCCACTGCTCAGGGTGCGATTTCAGGAATTGTCGTCGGTGAGATCGTTTTCTTCCTTGGTGTTGCTTTGGCCTCATGGGATACCAGTCTGAGTGCTATTACGGGATTGATCTGCAATCTGATCGTTTTTATTGCAGTCAGCCTGAGTGAAGTTGATTATCTGACAGCGGCGAAGATTACAAAATATCGAAATGAATACAATGAAAAATGCAATGCAAAGTAAAGATCGTTTTCAGACGGAAACCACAGATTCGCTCGTTACAACTCCATGTAACTGGGCGGATTTTTTTTCTGCTGTATTCGTCCTGAAAAAGGGGATTCTTAATCGATTCTAAAGCAAAGGTTAAGGGAACCTAAACACAAGGATATTTTTCATATAAATAAGGCCAGGAAATGTTTCATTATTCTCATAAATATCGTAGTATTAAGGCACATTCTAGCTAGGAAACACTTAAACAAGGAGGAATTATTATGATTATCGGAATGCCGATCAGTACATTTTTGGGTATTATGATCTGGCCCTTTGTTTACACCATCGCAGCGTTTATTGTCTATGGAATCATGAAGAAGCAGGATGATAAGATCGATGACACCGAATTCGAGCAGAGCGTGAAAGGGAGAGGAGGAGCGCATTAAATGAGAGCAGAAGTAATTGTACTGATTGTTTACTTTGTAGGAATGGTCGGCATGGGTCTTTACTGGAACCGCCGTGCCAAGAGCTCCGAAGACTATATGATCGGCGGCAGATCTATGGGACCTCTCGTAACCGCTTTGACTCTGCAGACCACGGCAATGAGCGGATTTATGTTCATGGGCGGTCCGGCAGAAGCTTACCTGGTTGGATACTTTGCGGTATTTTACGCCGTTGGTGACGCCGGCGGTGGTCTGATCAATATTTCTGTTCTTGGCAGGAGAATGAGAAGGCTTTCACAGCTTCTGGATGCGATTTCACCAATCGAATACCTGGAAAAGAGATACGAATCCATACCGGTAAAAGTTATCGCTTGCGTGATCTCAGTTTTCGGCCTGGGATGCTACGTGCTTGCGCAGTTTCTGGCAACCGGTAAAACTTTAGTAAGTCTTTTCGGTTTCCCTTTATCTTATGGACTTGTCATCGGATGTTCGGTAATCCTGATCTACACCTTTGTCGGTGGATATTTCGCAGTTGCCTGGACGGATGTTATTCAGGGATTTATCATGATCAGTGCTGTGCTTGCATTGCTTGGACTGTGCCTGGCGGAGACAGGTGGATTTACAGGCTTGAACAATCAGCTCGCAGCGATCGATCCCACTTATCTCTCGATCTGGGGAAAAGGAAACCAATATGAAGGAGCTTGGGGCGTTATTGCCGGAGCAGTATTGGTATACTTGATCGGTTATATGGGTCTGCCCCACTGTGTCAATAAGCATATGGCCATGGAGAACCCGAAAACAGCCAAGAAAACCGTCGTATATGCAACGATCTGGACTCAGCTGTTCTGCTTCTCGCCATATATCCTTGGTCTTTGCGGAGTAATCCTGCTTACCGATCTTCAGGATCCGGAAATGGTTATTCCGACCCTTGCGGGCAAGATGTTCCCGGGCGTTATTTCTGGAGTCGTGCTTACAGCAATCATGTCCGCGATCATGAGTACGGTAGCTTCCCTGCTGCTGCTGATCGGAACTATCGTTTCCATCGACTTCTACAAGAGATGGCTCAGACCGGACGCCAGCGACAAGAGAGTCGTCTTGATTTCCAAAACGACTATCATCATCACGGGTATCGTCGGAATCACCGTTGCTATACTGAATCCTCCGGGAGTATTCAGTCTTGTAGTCGACACCTTCAGCTTTATGGCATGCGCGTTCCTGCCAAGCTATGTCTGCGCGGTTTGGTGGAAAAAAGCCAATGGAACCGGCTCCGTCATATCGATGATCGTCGGAGGGGCAACAGCTCAGATTTGGTCTCTGGCTGGACTGGATGCCGTCACGGGAATGCATCAGTTCTTTGCTGGGATCATATTATCCTGGATCGCCATGATCGTTGGAAGCCATTTCGGCAAGCCGACCAGCAAGGAAATGCAGGAGCTTATGGAAAGAGCAAAAGGCAAGAAAGCAAATGTATCGCCTAAAATCCAGCTGGCTACATCAAAGCATCTTTCCACAGAAAACAAGGCGATATCACAATTTGTATTTAATAACAGCGGAAAATTGTTAACGGAATAAAAAAATGATCAAAAGCAAAATGATCCTCAATGCCTATGACGTTGAGGAAGCAAAGAAATTACTCTATAACACCGACCATAAAATCAATATTGTAGGGGTGGATGAAGTCTTCTACCCCTACGTATTGATCCAGTATTCGATCTTTGTCGGAAAAGGCCGGTTGTCAAAGCTGAATAAATTATCAAGATGCATCATTGATGGAGTAACCGGTTCTACCTATGAAGGAAAAGGCACGCCCACTATGATCGATGTTGAGATTGAAGAAAAAAATACGCTGGAATTGCAGATTAGTATGGACAAGTGCCGTGAAATCGGGCACAACTTTGTAATGAAGCAATTTCTAGAGAAGGCGAAACTATTGATGACGCCCGTGATCCAAGCGGTGTCCGAGGAGACTTTCCATAAAAAGTTTTATATCATGCATTGCTTGGATGAAGAAGAAAGGGATTATTATATCATGGTGGATGCCATTGACGGAGGACTGTCTGTGCTGGACTACAACGGGTGAAGGAGACTTTTTATGAGTAAAAAGGATGTATATCTGATCAGTAAGGGACTGGACAATAATAAGGTCAGATTCCGGAAACAGATAGGCCTTCTTACCTTCCACAGATATACTCCATGCAGGGATCTGAAAGCCCAATGTAATCTTGAATGGAGTATTCCTTTTGCACATCAGGAAATAAGGAAGGCATGAGATCATCCTCAGTCAAATGATAATATTTGGTCGAATAGCTGATGAGCAAGCCGGATTGTTCCAGCTTGCTACGGAGAACCTCACCGTAACAGTTTGGTTTGCCGCCGGTCGGCTCTCCGACGAGGATCGCGCAGGTTTTGTTTTTCAGGGAATAAACATTTAATAAAGCAGAGGAAAAAGTATCCCTTCCGATGATCACAAAAATTTTACCGTGTTGGTTGATGTGGCCACATTCTGCTAATGCGTCAATAAAGGGGTCAAGCAGAGTCGAATTCCCTCCCGTATTATTTCTCATATCGATCACGAGCTTCTCGGGCTCATTCTCTCTGACCGCACGCAAAAGTCTATTTCCAAACGCCTGTACGGATTCGTCCGCCATCTCTTTGCAGATATTATATTTAAAGTAGATCGTCTTGGTTTCTTTCAGGTATTCCATCCAATAGTACCGGTCTTGATTTTTTCTGAAGAGGGGCAGCTTGTCCACGGGGAAGACGACGCGATTTCCGTTCAGCTGCTCCTGATATTTGGGAAATGGACAGGAAGGAACAAACCATTCACCTGCATAACCGCCTTCATTTTCGTATGTAAAAGTTAAACCGTTTACGGTTCGGGCAATCTGCAATCCGTAAAGCAATTCGATGGCGGGCAGATATTTCGGGAGCAGGGACGTCAGATAGGAGTGATTTTCATGTGATATCATCGTACTCATCTTTTCGATGACCGTTTCTATGTTCACGCCATCGATATGGGTAATCCTTTTATATCGCAGCACTTCATCCGATTTTGCCGTATTGACTGCATAAATACCATCTGAAAACCAATAAAACTCAAGCGGGCACAGATAATAGACCGGGATATCGATAGAGGTATGGGCATCTCTTACAGAAGCAACAATCTTTGCGATTTCAGTTTTAATTACAGGATTCTCCAGATGATTCAGCTCATTTCTGAGAGACTGAATCTGATCCCGATATTCCGCTTCGCTTATTTTAAAATATAGGCTTTTATGGCGCTTGGGAAGCTCATTTTGCAAGAAGTCCAGAACTTCAAACCATTTCTCATCTGCTTTATTTTTCACACGATTCCCCTTTTTCTCCAGCACATTTTATATCACTTTGTACCGATCTCGTAAGCCATATCATATCAAATGCCAGTCATAAAAGCAAATCCGGGACACATAAGGCGGACATAAACGGGTCTGTTGCAATGTCTCACGTTATTCGTCATTGTAACACTTGAGTTGGGGATTCATAATATATTATTGAAGTTATATTATGCGATTCAATTCCTATCGATACTTTTCTAATTAGAAAGCGATATTATAAATTTGATTTATGGAGTGAGTAAATCATGAAAACAAAAAACATATTTGAAGATACTATAGAAAACTGTATAAGGAGTAACCCTTATGGCGCTATGTTTTATCAGTGCAATAAATTATATAAGAAAACCTTTACCAGGATATTTAAGAAATTCCCAGGGACAAATAAACCTTGCTGCAGTATGAAATCTGCAAGTAAAGAAGAATCTCCAGCGTGCGATAAAAAGGATGCCAGTGACCATGACTCCAACAATTGGCAGCAAAGACAGATCTAAATATTATGAGGGAGTAAAATGGAAACCAAGACTTCTTTTTATATCAATAGTTTTGAAATAGATAACATGGGTATAGTACACCATTCCAATTATCCAAAATGGTTTGAAATCGGGAGAAGAGATTATTTCAAGAAAGCGGGAATTCCCAGCTCAACGATTAATAAACAGGGCTTTTATCTACCCCTATCCGAGATGGAATGCAAGTTTAAAAGTCCGGCAAGGTTTGGCTATCATGTAACAGTAATAACAAAAATGACATTCATGTCTTATGTAATGGTGAAATTTGAATACGAGGTAATAAATAAGAAAAACGGTAAGCTTTTAGCAGTGGGAAAGACTGTTCATGCATGGACTGATAAAAACATCACGCCGCTTAATATAGAAAAGGCAGCACCTCAAATTTATACTACACTTAAGAAGTTCGCGGGGTTAATAGATGAAACTTGATATAAAGCGAAAGGGTTATCTATGGAAAAAGGACAATTATTAGGTAAAGGTAGTACTGCTGAAGTATATGGGTGGGGACAGGATAAAATTATAAAATTGTTTTTTAATAAGTATAGCAGTGACTACCGGGTTAACTATGAAGCTAATGTTAGCCGCATCGTGTATGAATCAGGTGTAATTTCCCCGGCTGTCTATGATACAGTTGAAGTCGATGGCCGAAAAGGAATCATATACGAAAGAATAAAGGGCAAACCAATCAT
Organism: Bacillota bacterium; assembly: GCA_023415235.1. Lineage (GTDB taxonomy): Bacteria > Bacillota > Clostridia > Peptostreptococcales > Anaerovoracaceae > Anoxybacterium. The sequence goes on along the minus strand of JAEZLP010000069.1, from coordinate 156,555 downwards.
TGAGCATCTCATAACAGCGCCTTGGAATTCGTATTATTATCTGCAAAAGACGATAGAATTGCAGCACAATATTCATAAATTTTCGGCGAAGGAGTTACCAACCCAGGAAGAAAGATTCACGCACGCAATAGGGCTTTCTTCATGGATCCTAGGAGATAGAGCGAAGAAAATAATTGATTATATGAAAGGTCTGCCGGACGGTGAAAGTATTTGCCACGGAGACTTCTATATGAATAATATACTGGTTTCCGGTAAAAAATTAGTGCCCATTGACTGGGCTGGCGCTTATCAGGGAAATCCACTGGGGGATGTTGCAAGGACCGGTATGATTATTAGCTCACCTGCTCTGCCCTATGAAATTCCTGATCCGGTGACCATGCTATCCAATTACCCCAAAAAGTTATTTTTTTGGCATTATATCAATGAGTATATGAGGCGATCCAAGGCCAGGTTTGCAGATATTGATTCATGGGTTCTTCCTGTAGCAGCTGCAAAGCTGAAAGACAATGTGCCGGGAGAGGAAAAATGGTTATTAGATATTATTAATAAACGTTTTGAACAACTCAATTTGTAGCAAGCTAAAAATTCTAATTTGTGTGGAGTGAATGAATATGGAAAATATATTCAAATCCGGTAATGATGAAAGCCAAGTTCCTTATGAAGAAATGCTGAAATACGGCAATCTGCTTAAAGAGATGTTCAAATTTAACGTCGACCTTTTCGGTAAATTATATCAAAACACATCTAATTATTATAAATATAATACGATGATGTTTGGGAAATCCCTCGAAAACTACAACCAATACTATCGTAGTAAAAAAGATAAGGAAGGGACTTTCCCTGCGAACGGGCATGATATTTACAACCATGTTGCACGATATGGCATGTCAAATTCACAGATTCAAGCCATAATGAGGCTTGATGAAAGGTTGGACCTTGATAAATTGAAGAGAGCAGTACGATTATCAGTTGATGCAGAGCCGATACTCAAATGCCGATTTGTCGAAGATGCTTCACCTTATTGGAAGCCATTGGAAAACATCGGTGTAATCGACTTTTGCTGTATGGAAGAGACTGATCATGCTGATCAAGCAATAGAGAATTTTATAAAAACCCCTTTAGACATGAACAATGACCCAATGGTTAAAGTAAAGCTAATACGTTCCAAGCAGTATGATGTTTTAGCCTTAAAGATCGATCACGCCTGCGCTGATGGAGCAGGCGCACAAGAGTATATAAAGCTTCTTGCCGACATGTATTCCAAGATTAGCCGGGAAAACGGCACTTTCACGCCAGAGCCTCGAATCGCTGGGAGAAAGGATCAGGATCTGTTGTTTGCAGAATTGGGCATCACAAATCCTGATGCATTATTCATACCTGGCTCGGATATTTCCATCCCTATGTGGTCATTTCCCTGGGAAAAAGGCGGATCCAATACGGTCTGCATGTCAATTTGCAGACTTCCTGGTGAGCAATTGGATACCATGATAAAATATGCTAAAAGCAAGGGTGTAACGCTTAATGATTTAATTCTTACCGCCTACTATAGAGCTATGTTGGTAATGGGGCAACCTGTATATGGATTCCCTTTGGAAATACCTACTACAGTTGACCTGCGACGTTATCTTCCTGGTCATAAAACTCAGGCAATAAGGAATTTTTCCGGTTCGGAAAAAACAAAGCTTAGTATGTCAATCAATGAATCTTTCCCCAAAACATTACAAAGAGTTGCCGATATGATGAAAGAAATTAAAAAAGGATATCCAGGGTTACAAAGTGCTATCGGCCTTGAACGTATTGAAAAGTTAGACTTCCGTGATACGCTCGGCTATTATCAGGCGACACAGGAAGCCAGAAAGATAACATCCTTTTGCCCTTTATACCATGGTGACAAGTGCGTGCCGACTTTATCCAATATAGGATATTTATCAAGGTCCTTAATAAAATTTGGCAGCAGCACTGTAATTGATGCATACATTGTGCCACCGGTTGTTCGCCCGCCAGGAGTTTTATTAATGGCAAACACCTATAACTCTGTTTTGACATTGGCAATCGGGTATTACCAATATACCGTCGAAAGAGAGAATATAGAAAAGCTTCTAAATAAAATAAAAGATGAGCTGATTGAAGGATGTAAAGGCGTGGAACGCAGCCATGTCTTACAGTATTAGAAAACCCCACGTCAGACGTGGGGGATCTTTTTTTGGAATATTTATATCGAACCTACTGTGCCATATATCCGCCATCGACTATGATCGATGTACCGGTTATAAATTTCGATGCATCACTTAGCAGGAATGCAGCCGTATATGCTATATCTTCGGGTTTCCCCAGACCTAAAATCTGTCTCTTTTTAATATCGGCTTCAAAGTTCTTGTTATTTACAATTTCCGTTAAACCATCATACATTGGAGTTTTTATCATGCCCGGCGCAATAGAGTTTATTCTGATGTTTTTTGCTGCAAGTTCCAGTGCCATCGGCCTGATGGCACTTTCAAGAGCTCCTTTACTTGCGCAGTATGCTGTCAGACCTCTGGCCCCGACCCTGCTCGAAATTGAAGATATTGCCACGATATTACCGCCATTGTCATTGTACTTCCTGGTGGAAAAGTGTTTTACAAGCTCCAGAAAGGAATAAAAGTTGATAGTCATGATACTTTTCAGATCATCTAGCTTTAAATATTGAAGAGGAACTGTCTTAGATGTTCCGGCAGAATGCACAATACCGTTAAGCTTTCGACCATCCTTACATACAGTGTCTATCATGCCTTCAATTTCATCCAAATGACTTAGGTCGATCAAATAGTAGGAGTGATTCCCGGGCTCCAGTTCATGATAAGTTTCTTTCAGCTTTTCTTCATTTCTGGCAACCAGGATAATATTAGCCCCAACTTTGCTTAAAAATATTGCAATGACTTTTCCTATTCCGGAGGAGGCGCCTGTAACCAATATATTTTTTCCGCTCAGATCCATTGGATTTATCACTTGCTCACATCCCCATTAAAATAATAATTTGTATATATCATAGGAAGACAAACAGATTTTTTCATTTCAAGATAGATCCCTCCGTATGACAAACCTACACCGAAGCCGCATAAGAACAGCTTAACCGTTTCATCTGATTGTTCCGACCCCAATGTGTCAACCAATGTCAAAGGAATTGATTCACCACTGGTGTTTCCAAACCTATCAATAGATACAGGCACCTTTTCCATAGGAACGCCTATTTTTCTCGCCAAATTTTTGAGAATAAACAGATTCGCTTGATGAAACACAAACATATCCACATCATTTTTGTCAATGGAGTACTCCGACATAAAGCTGTTAATGGCCTTTGGGACATCAGTGATCGTAAAGGAAAAGACCTCCGCCCCGCTCATGGATAATTCATACTCCGATGCATCCACATCGGTCTTACACCTGCTTCTGGCATGACCTGAAGGGACCATAATCGCTTCGTATCCGCTTCCCTTGGTTTTTAAAAAGTATTTAAAATCCTTCCCCTCCGCCTTTTCCAAAGCAGTTGCGGTTCCTCCATCGCCAAATATCATTGCTGTTGCACTATCGTTTTGATTAATTCCAAAATTGCTGGTATCTCCAACAAGCAGAAGGACCCTGTTTATATTCTGTGTTGAAATCATTGTTGCCGCCTGCCATAAACCATAGACATAAGCGGAACAGCCTAGGTTAATATCAAAGGCGATACAATCTTCGCTTAGTCCAAGTCTATACTGCAGGACACAAGCTGTCGCCGGTATAGCATAATCAGGTGTTTGAGTAATGAGAATCAAGGCGTCAATGGAAGAGGGTTCCCAGTTCAACTTTTCCATAAGGCTTTTGGACGCAACATAGCATAAATCTGAAGTACATTGTTCATCAATAGCCACATGTCTCGTCTTGACGCCAGTTAAATTAATAAACTTATGCACACTGTCCTCTCCGAATACCTCATAATAATCCTCATTATTCACTATATGATCAGGCACCGCACACGCTATGCCTTTAATCTCAACATTTTTCAATATTCCGGTTGCCAATTATTCGCACCTCATTCCATTTTATCAAGAATATCCTTTACTGTTTCAAACTTCTTTACATCTTCTGGTTTCAGCTCCTTGCCAAAAACATCATCAAACATTGCGATAAGAGATATTGCAGCCATTGAGTTCCATTCTTCATAAGCGGCAAGTTCTGAATCTTCCTCCAGTGTGTCCCTATCAAGAAATAGCAGTTCCTCCAGAAGATTCAGTTTTTCTTTAACGGTCATATCAGGCTCTCCTTTCTCCTTTGAGTTAAAAAATAATATTTGCAATATCAAAATATGCCACTTTTGAAGGATGTGTGAAATGGGTCATTCCGTGCATCCTTTCACCAGTTCGTCTCTGATTTTATTAATAAGCCTTTCCATATCAGCTTTCCGAACGGACGGTTTGTAGTAACCGGCGCCTAACGTGATGATACCGTTATAGGTGCTGGCAACGAGAATAATTCCTGGTGGCCGTACAATAGGCGGGGCAATATAAGCATCAGTTACAACTTTATCACCGAATTCAATTAGTGATTTTGAAATATAACCGAAGTTTGACAAGATCGGACTACACTTACCAACCACATAAAAAGGATTATGCGACAGCATATCAATAAACTGTGAAGTAGTCTTAAAGTAAGCGCAAATTTGATAGAAATTCATTTTTTCAATACGTTCTGCCCGTAAGAGGTTTTCTTTGCTCGGATGACCTTCTTTCATAATTTTCGTTAGGGACATTACCCTGGACAAGGTATCTTCAAAGGGCTCACCGGCTTTCCGAGCCAGCCTCATTACAATCCCGCCAGATAAATTTCTGATTGCTTCCGCCTTATGATCGGGCAGATATTTACGTAAATCGATCGTAACAGGAATATCCATTGGCAAACCATACGGAGGCTTTGATATTTCAAACATAGCCCTATAAACAGCAGTTAGAATTAAATCATTTACTGTTGCATTTCTGGCTTTTCCGTAACTTTTCATTACATCAAAATGTCCATAAGGAAGGCTGGAAAACACAAAACGTGTGCTGCCTATTTTCATATTCTTCCAGGGGAAATTCCATGTGGGAAAAGCAATCTGCTTTCTGGTACTCCAGGGCTTCCCTGAATTTTTTTCTGAAAAGGCACTTAATAGCTTCTCATGATCTTTTTTGCTGCGGATACTCGGTTTTAGAATAAAAACATCCTCACCGTTGCTAATACGGGAATAAATATCCGAAAGAAGGAGAATATATTCTCTTGCGCCAGCTGCATCGCAGCATGCATGGTTGATTTTTATACCCAATGTGTCATACTCTGAACGTATGAGTTTTATCTTAACCACAGGATCTTTATCCATATCCAAGGGACTTTGCAGGAACCTTTGAATCGCTTCATCCGGATTATCAGTCTCCTCTATGGAGCATAAATTTATATGATCTATATCATCGAAAGGTCTCCAATATGGTGAATCAAGCTTTATAAATCGGCATCCCAAAACCGGTTCTGAATCAATTGATAACCTCACCGCTTCTACCAGCTTATTAAAGTCCAATCGACCATCCAGCCTCATTATTGTTTGGATTTGGAAGTTTGCCATATGATACTTGGCAACATAATTGCACATATCGTGTGCATCAGCCGGTATAATATCCGGTATTTGAGTCGGATTCTCGTTACGCATATCAACTCACTCCATATAAGTTAAATCATTGATAATATTCTGCTGAATGACAATAAAATTTACAAAATTTAGGTGTTTGTAGAGTTTCTCATCATTAACATACTATGAATTCGTTTTGCGATTGCTACAATGGTACAGCTATATCAATCATCCTATTTAAAATGTCAGATTTAAAAATTTGTAGAAAATCTCACCCTCTTTCCAATGCAGGCATATTAATGCTAAGGGAACAAGTATGCCCAAGAAGATAATTTGGGAGTGAAATAGATGCAATACTGGAATCAGACATGTGAATGCATGTCGAGAGACGAAATGACGAAAGTTCAGATAGAAAGACTTATAAATACGGTTAAAAGGGTTTACAGCAATGTACCCTTTTATCGTAGCAAGATGCAAAAAGCAGGTATTGAACCTGGTGATATAAGATCTCTAGAGGATCTAAAAAAGCTGCCGTTTACGAGCAAGCAGGATTTAAGGGACACCTATCCGTACGGAATGTTTGCCGTACCGATGAATGAGATTGTAAGAATACACGCTTCATCAGGGACAACAGGGAAACCGTCGGTGGTCGGTTATACGAGCAGGGACTTAAGTGCATGGGCTGAGGTGGTGGCGAGATCATTGTATAGTGCAGGTGCCAGCCAGGAATCTATCGTGCAAATTTCCTATGGATATGGCTTATTTACCGGCGGTCTTGGAATCCATTATGGTGCTGAAAGGATAGGAGCCTCTGTGATACCAATATCAGGAGGCAATACCAAACGGCAGTTGCAGATCATGAAAGACTTCGGTACGACTGTCCTGGCATGTACTCCATCCTATGCACTTCACATGGCAGAAGAAATTATGGAAATGGGAATCAGCAGGAATGAATTGAAACTCAAGACCGGCATTTTTGGCGCTGAGCCCTGGTCTTATAACATGAGGAAAGAAATAGAGGAAAGCTTGGGAATTATGGCAATAGACATTTATGGGCTTAGCGAAATAGTGGGACCTGGCGTATCCATTGAATGTACTGGCAAATGCGGTCTGCACATTCAGGAAGACCACTTCATGCCTGAAATAATAAATCCTGAAACAGGAGAAGTACTACCTCCTGGATCAGATGGAGAGCTTGTTTTCACAACCATTACCAAGGAGGGCTTGCCGCTGATCAGGTATAGAACCCATGATTTATCCTCGTTGAATTATGAAAAATGTGAATGTGGAAGAACACTTGTAAGAATGAGCAAGGTTACAGGCAGAAGTGATGATATGCTCATAATAAGAGGTGTAAACGTATTCCCATCTCAGATAGAGAACGTGCTTTTGGAAATAGGTAAGACAGCCCCTCATTATCTTTTGATAGTCGACCGGGTTAATAATCTGGATATCCTTGAGATATGGGTTGAAACATCGCAGGATGTGCTTTTCGATGAAGTCAAAAAAATTGAAGACCTTGAAAGAAAAATTACTAAGAAGGTAGATAGTGTATTGGGTATCAACGCAATTGTCAAACTGGTAGAGCCAAAGACGATCGCAAGAAGCGAAGGCAAGGCAATAAGGGTTATTGACAGGCGAAAAATCTAGATCGGAAATTATTAATCTCGGAACAGTACATCTTGCTCGGGCAGTCAGGCGCCTTAAGGAAAGCAAAGTTTCTTGACGAACCGGGTATAGATGTGCTGTAATGAAAAGAAATCGCAATATGCTATGCTATATGGAAGTTGGAGGCTTTTATATGGAAAAAATCTCATTCTTATTCCCGGGTCAGGGAGCACAGTATCCAGGTATGGGAAAAGAATTATATGACAAATATGAGGTTGTCAGAAATGTGCTAGATCAAGTTAATGAATCGGTGAATTTCGATTTGCTTAATATTATTTTTAACGGACCTGAAGAGGAACTAAATAAAACGGAAAACACTCAACCATCAATACTGGCTATATCATTTGCAATTTATAAACTCCTTGAAAGCGTTGGTATAAGACCACAAGCAATGGCGGGATTGAGTATTGGAGAATATTCTGCTTTAACGGCAAGCGGTGCATTACAATTTGAAGATGCATTGAAACTTGTAAAAAAAAGAGGGAGGTATATGCAGGAGGAGGTTCCCGAAGGGAAAGGTAGTATGGCTGCAATGATTGGCATGGATAGGGAAAAAGTAATCAGCATTGTTAAGCAAGCCTCTGATTTTGGAACAATCGATGCAGTAAATTTCAATTGCCCAGGCCAGATTGTAGTGGCAGGTGAAATAGATGCAATAAAAAAAGCCATTGAAATAGCCAAAAGTGAAGGCTCAAAGCAGGCTGTGATATTGCCTGTCAGCGCACCATTCCATTCAAGACTTCTAAAAGGAGCCGGCGAAAAGCTTAACACTGAACTTAATAAATTAAGTTACAAGATTGGCAATATTCCAGTTATCGCCAATATAGACAATGACTACTACAGTTTTGACAGAGAAGAAATAATCGGTAAGCTTACAAGGCAAGTAAGCAACCCTGTTTATTTTGAAGACATCATAAAGAAGCAAATATGCGAAGGTTTTAACACATTTATTGAGGTAGGACCGGGGAAGGCTTTAAGCAATTTTGTTAAGAAAACGGATCCTACAGTTAATATTTTTAATGTTCACGATGAAACGTCGTTTGATAATATAAAGAGGTTTTTTGAAATAGACTCAAATGACAAAAAAGGGGGAGTCCTTCATGACAACTACACCGGTAAGTAAAAATTATCGCTGGATGCCGGTTATTGCAAGTATTGCAATCCAGATGTGCCTGGGTACTGCGTATATCTGGAGCGTATTCCAGTCTTATCTGATCATCAGTGCATCAACTCCAAACGCATTGTTTCACTGGCCTGCCACACATGGAACCCTGGCATATGCCCTGCTGCTCGGCGTATTGACCTTCGGAAGTACAGTAGGAGGCAGAATTCAGGACAGGTTGAACAACCCAAAACCTGTTATCATTGCTGCAGGGATTATCCTGGGGATTGGATTTTTCCTTGCGCAATATACAACGGAAGCGACGCCATGGATGCTGTGGTTGACCTATGGCATTTTAGGCGGCTTTGGTATGGGGATGGCTTATACAACTACGATCGCTACCTGCCAAAAATGGTTTCCTGACAAAAGAGGGCTCGTGACCGGAATAATCGTCTCAGCCCTGGGGTTTGGAGGCTTGGTATTTACTCCCGTTGCTGAAGCTTTGATAAAAAGAAATGGCGGCAACGATGTACTGAGCACTTTTGCCATTTTTGGAGTAATATTTGTTATTGTTACAGTTCTGGGATCATTTTTTATAAAAAATCCTCCAGAGGGCTTCAAGCCTGAGGGCTGGATACCTCCAGCACCTAAGGATGGAATCGTTACTCAGAACTTCACTCCTTTAGAAGTGCTGAAAATGCCGCAGTTCTATATGGTGACCTTCGCCTTTATGTGTGCGACCGCTGCAGGCTCTATGATGATCCCCATGGCTAAAATACTTGGCTTGCAGCCGGACAGCGGGCTGACTAAGGAGGCTGCTGTTTTAGGAGTTATGATTATTGCAGGCTGCAACTCTTTAGGACGTATCTTCTGGGGCTGGGTTTCAGACAAATTGGGCAGAAAGAACACTCTGTTGCTCCTTCTAGTAATTACTGCAGCATCAATTGTCTGTGTGTCTTTTGTAAAAGCATATCTGATGCTGGTCATCATAGCTATCATCGGCTTCTCATATGGCGGATATCTTGGGGTGTTCCCGGCATTGTCAGCTGACTTCTGGGGGATAAAAAACGCAGCTCAAAATTACGGCATGGTTCTCTTTGGTTTTGGCGTAGGTGCGGTGGCTTCTTCATACACCGTTGCCTACTTCAGCGCAACCAAGGCCTTTTCCACTGCATTCTTAATAGCTGGAATTGCAGCAGCAGTTGGATTTGCAATTATATCGATGTTGAAGCCCCCAAGGCTGAAAACCTAAAACTAAGTCCGTAATATAAAAGAACCTGGATGTGAATGTACCGTCCAGGTTCTTTGGATTAGTTGCGTATTGTCCTAATAAGGACGCACAGTTTTATGTTCCGGCAAGGAGGAATAAATATGGAAAGAGGAACCAATTATAAGACACCCTTCATAGGAATGTGGCCAGCTTCCAAATACACCAATAATATGTTCTCTGCAATGAAATCCTTTAACAGGAATTTGATGAGGAATTTTTCCAATACTGTTACTGCAACACCTCGCCTCAATCTAACTGCAACACCCAGCCTAAATCTAACTGCTACTCCACAGATAACAACTACATTGACCTTAACGACCACCTTAAGTCCGAGTTTTGGTTTGACCAACTCCGTATCGGGCGGTGCCGAGGCCAGTAGCTCAGTTTCCAATGGTTTAGCAAGCGGCGGCTGATCACATTTTAATGTCTGTTATGAAAAATAAACAAACTGGCTAATGTTATAATTCGGCCAGTTTGTCTTTTCGTTTTGCCGCAAATTTTATGTTTACATTTTTTATTTTTTCCTGTTATATTTAATATATCCAGTAGAAATGGGTATGATTGATTGAAAAGACTAATAAAAATATAACTAAGACAGCAGCGTAACTCGCCAGGAGTGAATATGGAAATATCCGCACTTTTATTGATTGCATCCCTTGGATCTATTGCAGTATTGCTGATGCTGTACGTCTATGTTTTTACGTTTGAACGCAAAATATTTCTGGTGCTGTGGTTTGCCGGCTGGTCTATTATTGCGTTAAACTATTCGCTTGACGCGGTTTTTCCATATTTTCTGAGACAAAATCAACCGATTTTTCTTCTAAGCCTTTGTTCCTATTTTTATGCCAATCTTCTGATAACATGGGGGACTCTCTTATTCCTGAAAACCAAAATCAAAACAGTTCAGTGTATAGGAATCGGAACGGTATGGATAATCTTATTTATTGTTTTCTCAATGCTAAGCCTGCCGGCTTTACATATGATTCAATACACGTATTTAACTGTATTTACGTTATTCTCCCTGGTTGGGATCGTTATGATCCGGTCTGCCAAACATTATGGAAAGCTCATCCTGGTATTGGGCTTATTGGATATCGCCTGGGTTTGCAATAATTTAATCTTTTCATATATTTTGAAAATGCCCCATATGGCTCCCTATGTCGTCTCTCAAATTATCCTGATTTTAAACGCCATTGGTCTGATCCAGCTCTATTTCAAAGAGCAGAAGGATGCAATTCGGGAAGGACTGGATCACATAACCTATCTCACCCTTCATGACGGGTTAACCGGCTTGTATAATAAGACGTATTTTGACCATAAGCTTCAAGAGATAGATAATAACAAGGAATATCTGCCCATTTCCTTGATCATTGGGGATATGAACGGACTGAAATTTGTCAACGATGTTTTTGGCCATCATGAGGGTGACAAAAGGCTAAAAAAAATGGCACTCATTATTCAGCAATCCTGTCGTCAAAATGATATTATCGCAAGATGGGGCGGTGATGAGTTTGCTATTATTCTTCCAAACACAGACAAGGAAACAGCCAACACAGTTCGGGATAAGATCAGCGCAGCTTGCAATAGCTTTCAGGGGACGGACATTTTATTAAGTATATCCTTGGGAGTGGCAACGAAGACGGATGAAGAAACCCCATTGCCTAAGGTATTAAAGGAAGCGGAAGAATTCATGTATCAGGTTAAGCTGATCGAAGGCAGGAAAGTCAGAGGGACAATCGCAGAAACCCTGGAAAAAGTGCTGCGGGAAAATGATTATGAAATGAAAGGGCACATTGAAAGACTCCAGACGCTGGCGAAAGAATTTGCAATGGTTCTTGATTTTTCCGCGGAAAACCTGACTGCCCTGATACGAGCTGTAACCCTACATGATATCGGGAAAATTGGTATATCAAAAGATATTATTTTAAAAAAGTCTCGGCTCAATGATGCGGAATGGCTTATCATGAGAAAGCATGCGGAAATTGGCTACCGGATTGCTCAGGCTTCCGGAGAATTCGCCTATCTCGCCGATATCATTTTATATCACCATGAATGGTGGAACGGCCAGGGATATCCGCAGGGTCTCAAGGGAGAAGAGATTCCTCTCATGTCACGGATGATATCTATTATGGACGCATTCGATGTCATGACCCACCGTGAGCGAAATAAACCCGCCATGACAACAGAAGAGGCCTTACAGGAACTTCACACGAAAGCGGGAACCCAGTTTGACCCCTCTCTGGTTCCGCTCTTCATTCAGATGATGAATGAGCTTCCTGATGATGGCCCGAATATAACTCAATGAACGGACGCTGCTTGGATCAAATCGTTTGAAGCACTATAGGTATGTCCGTCACATGGAAAACCTATGGAAAGAAAGGAATGTAGAATGCAATGTCAAAGATGCCGGTGTTATTTGTAGGACATGGATCGCCGATGAACGCGATTGAAGATAACCAGTATACCAGGACCTGGAGAAGTATCGCTGAAAGGATACCCAAACCTGAGGCAATACTGTCTGTTTCGGCACACTGGTTTACAAGAGGCACCAGGATTATGAACGAGGAAAATCCGAAAACGATATATGACATGTATGGTTTCCCCAAGGAATTATATGAAGTGAAATACAACACAGCGGGTTCGCCTGGCATGGCTGAAATCTCCAAGGAACTGATTTCAAGGGAAACGGAATATGATAACTCCTGGGGAATCGATCACGGGACATGGTCGGTATTGGTTCATATGTATCCGGATAGAGATATTCCTGTTTTTCAAATCAGCATTGATGCTGATGCTCCTCCGGAAACGCATTATAAAATTGGCAAGGAGCTAAGCGCATTGAGGGAACGAGGAGTTCTCTTATTTGGCTCCGGAAATATCGTCCACAACTTAATACGGGTTGACTGGAGCAAAGCAGGCGAGGGCTTTGATTGGGCATATGGATTTGATGATTACATTTATGAAAATATATTAAAAAAGAATTATAACAATATTATTGACTTCAGCCGGGCAGGCGTTGCTGCGAAGCTTGCAGTACCCACACCGGACCACTTTTATCCTCTTTTATATGCGCTCGGGGCGTCGGATGAAGATGATAAAGTCAGTGTTTATAATAAATCCTGTGAACTGGGATCATTAACTATGACAGGTTATCTTTGGGAAAACAGCGAGGAGGCAAAGCGATGAAGCGCTTTGTTAGATTTTGCGAAAAAGCTAAATATTTAGGGCTTTTGGGCTTGCCCAGCCTTTTCACTGAGTATCGATTGTTTGACTTTCTCTGGCTTTTCTGGCTGTTTGGATTTGTTGAAATATTTTATAATTTTCCCGTGTTCCTTCAGTCGCTCAAACAGCTATGGGGAATGCTCGCTGTTCCTTATCGCTATGGTTCCAACATGCCATCTACAGAAAACTATTGCTGCAAAGTAAAGTATTCTCTGCCATTCAAGGATTCTTGGACAGTGGTCAATGGGGGTATAGATCGAAAATTCTCCCATTCATGGGACATCCCGACTCAACGATACGCCTATGATTTTCTAATGCTTGATGAAAGCGGAAAAAGCCATATTGGTGACGGAAAGAAAGAGGACGATTATTATTGTTACGGCAAAGAAGTTTTGGCGCCCGCCGACGGAGAGGTTATTGAGGCTGTTTCCGGCTATTCCGACAGCCTCATATTGGGAAATGGCCGGGTTGACTGTTCCGCCCGCGATATAAGGGGAAACCATATCCTGATCCGTCATTCAGAATCGGAATACAGCCTTTTGGCTCATTTGCAGCCCGGCAGCATCTGCGTCAAATCCCGCGACCCTGTGAAGCGTGGGCAGACCATTGCCCGCTGCGGCAATTCCGGCAACAGCTCAGAACCGCATCTGCACTTCCAGCTTCAGGACGGGACGAGTTTTTACAGTTCGGCGGGGCTGCCTATCGAATTTGAGAATATATCCTTCACTCCTATGACGAATTATAATGTTTTTGACCCACGCCCTCTTCCTTCCTTCCTTTGACGACCTGCAAGGGGAATATATCGTACGGGGGCTAAATGTAGCAAACATGCTGCTCCAGCCGTCGAAAGCACCGGTTTAACCAGCAGCTCATGGCGTCAACCGGTGCGTCTTAAGGCTTGGCTTTTTCGATATAGTGGCGCCGTTCCTGAATATGGGTCAGGAACAGCGACAGCCTTTCGTAGAGCGGCTGCACCTTGTCCCCGAACCTGGCCTCAAGGGCCTCGCCGATTTCCCGTACCGTTTTCTGACCGTCAATTTGCAAAAAGGTGTAGCTTCCAAATTCATCCATGGTGATTCGCTGATATTCCGGGATTTTTACCCGCAGCCTTCGGAAAATGCGCTGAACCATGTGATCCTGTCTGATCAGCAATGTCACGATGCCATCCTCATTGACCTCGTACGCTAGTTTGCTTGAAACCCGAAAAATGACGTCCAGCATATTGGCAGCTTTAGTCGACATGCCTTATTTTGCCGTTCATGAGGGGGATCAGGGTAGCGACCACCAAAATCACTAACAGGATAAAAGCCATACCATTCGTTCCGGCAAATCCGGAAGGAGCTGCTGCTCCGATCACGCCGGTCACTTGAAGGATAATGCCGATCAGTCCAATGATGGAGCCGCCGGCGACCAGCCCCGAGGAAAGGCTTACGCCGTTGGAAACTCTGGCATCCTTTTCTGTTTCACTCTTGGAGTACTTTTCAACAAACACGCGAAGTAGAGCGCCAACCAGAATGATGGAGGTGGTTGATATGGGCAGATAAAAGCCGATAGCAACCGTCATTACGGGTAGATTCAGCATGAAGAAAACAATACCAAGAATTGCACCTGCGATAATCATAACCCAGGGCAGTTGGCCCGACATGATGCCTGAGGTCAGCGTCGCCATCAGGTTGGCCTGTGGCAGCGCAAACGGCACGTTGTCGCCTGTCATGGAGAGCTGTTCAGAAAGCAGCAGAATTACGCCGGTAACAACTGCCACACCCGCAATCGTAGCGATGGCGTAGTAATTATGCATTTCGTTCTTTTCTCCGCCGATGATGAAGGTTACCTTCTGGGACTGGCTGTAGCCGCCGGCCGTTGCAATGGCGGTGACGATAAAGGTACCGAACAGCAGAAGAGAACGGTTATCGCTTCCGCTTGTCCAGCCCATGCCCGCAAACAGCAGAGTGACAACCACAATGGAAGCGATGGTCATACCGGAGACGGGCAGGTTGGAGGTGCCGATGGTACCGGTCAGACGGCCGGCAACGATAACGAACAGCATGGACAGGATCAGGCTTAAAATTGTGGTAACAATAGCCATGAACATGTTGCCGCCAGAGATCAGGAAGCCTCCGACAAATCCCACCGCGATACCGCCCAGTAACACGAAAGTCTGCAGGGCTCCGCCGCCGCCTTTTCCTGTGTCCTTGGCGCTCATGGTCTCACGGATGGAGGAGGCGACAACTGGAATGAGGCGGATGGCGCTGATCAGGCCGCCAGAGAGCATGATGCCCGCTCCGATGTATTTCACATAGCTGCCGGCGATATCGCCCACCTGCATCGCATCGATGGTGACGGATGGATTGTTCCACACAGTGGCACCGCTTCCACCCAAGGTGGCAAAATAGCCGATCAGAGGCGTGACAACAAAATTGGCGAGAATGGAGCTGGAGAACATGGCCAGCGCCACAGGCAGACCGACGATAAAACCGATGCCCAGCAGCAGAGGGTTCACTTCCAGCTGAAATCTCCACTTATAAAAGGATTCATTAGCATAGCTGATGACATTGTTGGTCACGTTCAGGAAAGAACTGGTCACAATGGTCAGAATACCTCCGATACCGAAGCCGATTCCCATAGACTTAATCGAATCCTTGGCGCCCTCGGAAGCGACCAGAGTCTCAGAAATAGCCATTGACTCGGGATACATCAGTGTGCCGTGTTCCGCAACAATCAGGTATTGATAAACCAATGAAGTGGCGCCGAGCCCAAACAATGCGCCGCCCACTCCTATTAGGAGACCTTCCAGAAAGGAAACCTGGGAGCCGATCAGAAGCACCGCGGGCATAACGAATATCATGCCGCTTGCAATGGATTCTCCGCCGCTGGACATGCCCTGGACCAGGTTCTTCCCCAGAATTCCCTTTTGCTTTGCAAAGATGGCAATGAACACAGAACCTAAGATAGAGCCGGGGATCCCTGCGGCTACAGTGAGTCCGGCCTTCATTCCGGAGTAAGCGGTGGAGGCCGCAAACAGCGCGGCCAATAAAATACCGATAATTAAAACGGCGACGTTCCCCCCAAGTCTGGAACCGCTGGAGATATATGGAACGTAGTCTTTTCCGGATACGCCGCCATAAGCTTCTTTGGATAGTTTTTTATTCATAAAACACTCCCCTCTCAAAGTAACAATTTATCGCAATTCAATCCTATTTTTAACCCTGAATCCCTCCAGTCCCATGGTTCAGCAGCTTATAACTAACGCATCGCTTTGAGCGCCTCTTTCAAAAATGTCCATGTACGCTGTGTGGAAGGGATGCTCAAATGCTCTTCCGGTGTGTGGACGCCCACAATAGTTGGCCCAATAGAAATCATGTCCATTTTTCCATTGAACATTTCATCAAACAATGCACACTCAAGACCTGCATGGATCGCATTGATCTGTGGCTTCTGACCAAACATCTCCTCATATAATTCAGAAAGCAGCGCCCGTATTTTCGAGTCGGGATTGTACCGCCATTCAGGATATGAAGCCTCCTCAGTCACGTTTCCGTTTGTAAGATGCGCAAGGGACACTATCGTATGAAAGAGATTCGCCTTGATGCTTCCGACGGAACTTCTAAGGGAGCTGATTATTTCCACACCATCCTTGTTTGTCTGAACAACGCCCAAATTCAATGAACTCTCAACAAGCCCCTCAATATCCATGCTCATGCTCTGAACTCCATGGGGGATGAGATAAAGGAATTGGATAACATGACAGGCACTCTCTCTCGTCATGATTTGTTTGGGCTGGCGATCTAAAGCAGATAGAAGAATGCGGATATCCGGGTCTGCTGTTTTAAACTCATCCTGAAACACTGCCTCGAGCTCTGCCAATTGCTTCCGCAGCAGCGCCTCTTCTGCCTTCGGGATGCCGATGACAGCAGCGGCGTCACGGGCAATGGCATTATGCTTGGATCCGCCCTTTATAGAGCATAATGCAATGGCTGTCTTGGTATTCAAATGATCCAGCAGGCGGGCAAGCAGCTTGTTTGCATTGGCTCTGCCCTGGTGAATTTCAATTCCGGAATGTCCACCCTTCAGTCCTTCCACTGTGATAGAGAGAAAGGTCATGGCGCTATCAGTAGCTTCCCAAGAAACGGGGATGTTTATGCGTGCCGAGCACCCTCCGGCGCAGCTGACCGTCAAAATACCCTCCTCTTCCGAGTCAATGTTGATCAGCGTTCTGCCCGAAATCGTCTTCGGATCCAGTGCGTGGGCTCCGTCCATGCCGGTTTCCTCGTTGGTGGTGAGCAGCAGCTCCAACGGAGGATGAGGAATATTTTCAGAGGCAATCAATGCCAGTCCCATAGCAACGGCTATGCCGTCGTCGGCGCCCAGAGTAGTGCCTGTGGCATATATCATGTCATCGCGCACCCGAAGACGAATGGGATCCTTTAAAAAATCGTGTATGACATCGGGGTCTTTTTCGCAGACCATATCCATATGGCCTTGAATTACCACTCCCGGGCTGTTTTCATAGCCTGGTGTGCCAGGTTTTTTGATCACCACATTCAGCGCCTCATCCTGTATGACGTTCAGATGGCGAGCCCTGGCAAAAGAGACGAGATAGTCGCTGATTGCCTGCTCATTTCCAGATCCTCTGGGAATTCTACTGAGTTCTTCAAAATAGAAAAACACATCTGCGGGCTCTTGATTACTTAATACACGGTCTTCCATCGCAAATCTCCTTTTATATTCGTATTCAATTGTATTAGTATGGGTATTTTCTAAAGAAGCTATTAAAAAGAAATGAAAAATAAAAGATAAATAATAAAATCAGGGTGTTGAAAAACAGATAGAAATGGGGTGATGAACAACAGGTAGAAATGGGGTGATGAACGCAGCAGGCGTTTTAGCCACCACCCAGCGGCGGGAAAATTGACACCGTATCATTGTCCTGAAGAATTGCATCTAGCTTTGCGCCTCTGCCATTTATCATCAAGATTGCAGCCTCCTTTTGGGGAATGTTGAGGAGTTCGATGATGTCTTTTATGGCAGCTCCATGCGGCAGCTCCATGATCTGCTCTTTTTCGCGGTTTTGTCTTAAGGTAGCAAATAACTTCACTGTAACGTGTATCATATCGTTAGGATCCTTCCCATAATATGCATAGATTTCTCTGTAAGGCATAAATACTATTGCTTTATAATTCTAAAATTAGCTTCATTCCCTTGATTTTTTCCATAAAAACCAAGAGCGATACGATATGGGCCAGGGCAGCCTGGCGGCAGAAAAGCTACTCGGTCGCCTGGCTGAATTGAATAATCTAAAGCCTGAACAAAGCCATTGACGAAAATTACTTCTATTTCATGCGGCGGAATCTCCAGCCGTTTTGCCAATTCCATACCTGTAATCGGATTTTCAAGATTGTAGATCAAGGGTATGGCGCCATGCTTCTTTCTAAACATTTTATCCAGATGAAGAAAACCTCTTATCTCAATGCTCTTCTTTTCCTTTTCCATCATATTCACCCCTCTGGTTATAGAATGATTCAAACCCGTCATAGAAATTAAGAGAATGATTCAAGCATTCCATCGATATTCGAGAAAAGGAAGCCGGACGGAAGTCCGGCTTTCTTCTATCGTTCCATTAGAAATTGTACACCTCATCGATCTCTTCGGGCGTAAAGTCCCAAACCACATTGTGGGGGGGACACGGTTCATATTCGAAAAACTCCGGTAAGCGGTCGTGGGCATTGGTAAAACCGGCTGCTTGGTTGAAGGCGCGCTCCACCTTAAGAACAGATTCACCAAGCTTATCAACATCCGCAGATGTAAGAGACAACCCGTATTGTGCATTAATCATGTCGATCAGGGCTTGATACCCGTCCGGATTGTCAGCAATACCGAAGTATACAAACAGACACATACCGGTACTGTCCACTGCGGCGGTTCCGATTTGCATTGCCCGCGAATATTCGATCTGCCCGTCTTTCTTGAGCGGGTCGATGTCAGCGCCGACTTTCAGGATATTACCGGAGATGCAGTAGCCGGCGGTATGGTCGGCGCCCATTGTGCTGGTAGCGTAAGTTAAACCGATACCTTTGACCGGACGCGGATCATAAGCGGGTATTCCCTGATTTTTTACAACAGGAGTTCGATAGAGGCCGCATACCTTGCCTACGATAGCGGTGCCGCCGCCAAGGATACGTCCCAGCGGTGTAGGAACTGCAATTTGCTTCACTGCATCCAGTACTGCCTTGCCGTCGCCCCACGGCAATAACCCCCCGTCCATGGCAGTGGCAATTGCGACAGCGGTTTCGATACTATCAATTCCGATATCGTCCATTGCGCGGTCTATATAAGCAATATCGTCAAGATCTTTAATTCCGGAATCGGCACCAAGTCCCCATATTGTCTCATATTCAAATCCGCTGGTAATATATTTGCCCTGCTTATCCGGATACCATTGAGAGCATTTGATTACACAACCGTTATGACAGCCGTGGGAGACCTTGCCGTCGCCGCCACGCTCTGTAATGGTAGCGTTCAATGTTTCGCCGGAAATATTATCATTATGCTCGATACGACCGGCCGTAAAGTTGTTGGCCGGAAGGCCGCCTGCTTCGTTTAATATGTTAATCAGTACATCCGTTCCATAGGCTCCCAAACCCTGCCCGGAAACCGGATGATCCAGAAGCGCCTTAGCAAACACCTTTGAAGTCTCTTTGAATTTTTCCGGATCCGCAATAGGAACTGCACCGGCGCCGGTGTCATCTATGACGATCGCCTTCACCTTTTTTGAACCCATCACTGCACCCAAGCCCCCGCGCCCGGCACTGCGAATATTTCCGTCAGGGTCTTTAAAGGAAATATTTGCGGCGGGAAGGCGATACTCGCCTGCAGGACCTGCCAGTGCAATCCCGACTTTATCACCGTATATTGCATTTAGTACTTCTATCGCTTTGTAGTTGCCGGTACCCCCGAGAATCTCTGCCGGCGCCTCGTCTATCGTAACACTATTTATATCAATTTTTAGTATGTAGAACTTATCATCTGCAGGCATCCCCTCAATCACCAGAGCTTTGATGCCCATCTTTGCCATTTTTTGTGAAAAAGACCCGCCGGAGTTGCTTTCCTTAATGGTACCGGTCAGCGGACTTTTGGCTCCAACTGAAATACGTCCGGAATTGGCAGCCGGTGTACCGCTCAGTAAGCCGGGAGAAAAGATCAGTTTGTTGTTTTTGCCTAATGCATGGCAGGTAGGCTTAACCTCATCCGCAACAAAGTTGGAGGTAAGCGCGCGACCTCCCAAGCCAATATACTTTTCCGGCACCTCTCCGATTGTAGCTTTCAATGAAGTCATATCAACTCGAATGAACTTATTCATAAAAAATCCCTCCTCAACTGCAGGTTTAATTTTTCTATTGTATTACGTCGCAATTGTTGTGCCAATTGATTTTGCGAATATCATTTCGGCAAAGGCCCGTAATTGCAATGGCTTTGACCTATTGGGATTAATATTGAATTTACTTTTTGATGGATATGTTCTATAATGGAACGTAACCGATGGAAATACATGTTATGTTTTGGAACAGTGATCCATTTCGGTACAAATTACTATGAGGAGAAGATTAAGATGAACCGTATTGGTGAACCAAGTAAAAAATGTATTGAGGCATCTCATCGTCGGTGCGAATTGAATGATTTAGACAGAAACCTTAAATATAGCAATATGATAATTGAAGGAGCAGCTCTGCAGGAGATCCTGGAAAGAAAAAGAGAGTTAATTGAGCTCTCAATGCCCTTTATTGAGCATTTATACAATATTGTCAAGGGTTCTAATTTTTTTACGATCCTCACAGATGAAAACGGATGCATCCTAAATGTGATTGGTGATGAAAAAATACTCGAGGAAGCATTTTCATTAAAAATGATCCCCGGAGCGTACATGGATGAAAAGAATATCGGGACCAATGCAATGAGTCTGGTTCTGACAGAGAAAAAACCGATCCAGATTTCCGGAGAGGCTCACTATATCAATGCCTATCATAAATGGACCTGTTCTGCAGCGCCAATCATGGACGCAAACAATAAGCTGATTGGAGTGCTTGATTTAACCGGGTATTATGATTCCGTCAATTTGCATACTTTGGGAATGGTGGTTGCAGCAGTCAACGCAATAGAGAAGATGCTGGAAATCATAGATTATAATAAACAACTGGTTTCAGCTAAGCGATATATCGATACTATGATCGATTCCATTCCGGCCGGTATCATGACATCAGACCTAAATGGGAATATAAAGACGATAAACAAGCACATTACAGATTTATTTGGTTATTCAGAAGAAGAAATGATGCACAAGAAGGCATATGATCTGTTTGAAGATTGGGATAATGTGATTAAGGCCATTACACTCAAGGATCAATATTTGGATGAAGATGTATTTGTGAATTCCAGAAAAAATGTATTGCAATATAATTTAAGTGTTTACCCAATTTTGGATATCAAGGATAATATAGATGGTATCGTTTATGTTTTTAAAGAAATAAAAAAGGTAAGGAAATCGGCAAACAAGATCATGGGAAGACATGCGATCTATACCTTTGATAAGATCATCGGACAGAATAAGGAATTTCTCAAGACGATCGAGTTTGCAAAGCAGGTTGCTGACAGCAAGTCTACCATTTTGATTATGGGGGAAAGCGGTACGGGAAAAGAAGTATTTGCTCAGTCAATTCATAATCACAGCAATCGAAGCAACGAAACCTTTGTGGCGTTAAACTGCGGCGCCATCCCCAAAAACTTAATCGAGTCCGAGCTTTTTGGCTACGATGAAGGTGCGTTTACAGGAGCAAAGAGAAGCGGCCATCCCGGGAAATTTGAGATTGCAGACGGAGGAACCATATTTCTTGATGAAATCGGAGAGATGCCTCTTGATATGCAAACAAGGCTGCTTCGGGTGATTGAAGAGGGAACCGTTGGCAGGATAGGCAGCACGAAGGAGATTGTTGTTGATGTTAGAATCATTGCAGCAACAAATAAGGATCTGGTCGATGAAGTAAGCAGAGGGAACTTCAGGAAAGACCTGTTTTATCGCCTTAACGTTTTACCGCTCCGGCTGCCTCCATTAAGAGAGAGAAGAGACGATATCCCGCTGCTGATCGACTATTTTATGAATAGAATATCAAAACGAATTAATAAAAAGATGTTGAAAATCCCGCAGCATTACCTAAATGCGCTGGTTGAATATGATTGGCCCGGCAATATAAGAGAACTGGAGAACCGTATAGAACTTATGTTAAATACGGGAAGCATTGACGACATCCAGATTATAAATAAAAAGGCGGATCAAACTGATCAAATCGAAGATATGGATGAAACTGAATTTAACCTGGAATATGTTGAGCGTGAGCACATTATTAAAACTCTGAGGATCTTCAACGGCAATATTTCGAACAGCGCAAAAGCACTAGGCTTAGGAAGAAATACTCTGTATCGCAAAATGAACAAGTATAAAATTGATAGCACAGGGTTCGAGGCGAAATAAGCAGATTCTTTACAGGGGGTGAATCTTATGGAAATTATAAGGGCAAGAGAAGCGGGGGAAGGTATCCGAAAAGAAATCAGCGACATCTTTGTGGACGGCTTCATTCGGTTTTTGCAGTACTTTTCTAAGGATACCGAAAAATTGTCCCACGCTTTTGCGCATATGTTCGTTCTGGAGAACTTTTATATCGCAGTGATTGACGGTGAACCTGCAGGAATTGCAGCCTGCACGGACGGGAAAATTCCGCCTGTCCGGATCCTGTCCGGCGAATTTCGACGCCATCTGGGGGTTGTAAGAGGAAGCCTTGCAGGGATCATGCTGAAAAGAGAGCTTCAGAATCATTCCTATCCTTTTCCCATTGAGCCCGGCACAGGCTCCGTTGAGTATGTTGCAACCAAGGCGAAATTTCGCGGGAAAGGAGTCGCTTCGACCCTCATAAAGCACATCGTCAGGGAAGGGGGCTATACCTCTTATGTATTGGATGTCGCGGACACGAATACAAATGCGTTCCGGCTTTATGAAGCGCTCGGCTTCAGGGAATTCATGCGAGTACCGCATAAGTACGCGAAGCAGAGCGGCATCAATTATACCGTGTATATGAAATACGGGCCTATTTCTCCTTCGAATTGAATATTAAGCCCAGGATCAGCACCAGGATAATCGGGGTAACGCTGATATAGCCGATCATTCCAAAACCGTTCACAAGCATATGCTCGGCATTGCCGCCGCCGCTGACCATATTTGATACGCTTAGGCACAGAGGGACCAGAAACGCACTGGTGATGGCGCCGCCGGTTACCCCGCCGGAGTCGTATGCCACACCTACAAAAAGATTCGGCGAAAATATGGTCAGCACAAGTGTGAGAAAATAAAGCGGCAGTATGAACCAGCGGATATCGATATCCAGTAATATATTAAGGACGCTGAGAAAGCCTGCCAGACCTATGCCTATGGCAAGGAAATATCTCAGGACACTTCTGCTGATCAGCCCGTTGGTCATTTCCTCCACCTTCCTGACCAGCACCGTGATGGAAGGTTCACAGAGAGTGATGAAGAAGCATAAAACAAAGGTAAAGGGCAGCAGGTACCATTTGAACCATGAACCGGACACGCTGACCAAACCGAAAAAGATCGTTTCATCGTTGATAAATGCCGGCCCTATGTGTCTGCCTGCAATAGTGAATCCATAATCCACACCGCTTAGGAATATTACCAATCCAATGTATACCACTCCTGAAAACAATAGTAGCTTCTTTAGACTTTTCCGGGACATCTTTACGTAAAAGCTGTTATATAGGATAAAAGTTCCCACAACAGGCAGGATGGCCCAAAAGACATCCCATAAGTTCCCTTGAATAATTGAATGGAAGGCTTTGTCGCCATTGCCCACAACAGCCAGCTTCTCGGGATCGGTATTGCCTTTTATCAGTCCGAATGCAAGAAAGGCGATCAACGGAGTTACGCTGGCAATTCCAATGATGCCGAACTGTTCCTCGCTTTTATGTTTGGCAGAAACCGTCTTTGCAATGCCCACTCCAAGAGTTAAAATGAACGGCGTGCTCAGGTCTCCGGTAGTGGCGCCGGATATGTCAAAGGCGATACCGATAAATTGGTTTGGTGTGAACAAACATAGTATAAGTGTTATGGAATATAGAATAATAAGAATCAACTTAATTGATATCTTCTTTATGGTCTTATTCATGCTCAGAGCAACGCCCGCCCCAACCCCGAAGGAGCAGATCCAAATACTGAGAGTGGTACCGATTGTATTGTTTATTAGGTGAAGCTCCTGCGCGATCACGCGCAACGCAGGCTCTGCAACAGATGATATGATACCAAAGATCAAGCCGAACAGGATCATGAGAGAAGGCTTTCGCAGCCTGTAAAGGTTGCTTCCGACCAACTCGCCCATGGGAAGAATGGAATATTCTATTCCCATCAGGAACAACGCCTGCCCAAGGATTACAAAGACATACCCAATCACTAGAGCAGCAAGATCAGATCCCCCTATGGGTTTAATAAATATAAGCACAAAAACCAGCAGCAGCGACAGAGGAAAAGATTGCACTACAATTTCCTTCAGATTTTTTATAAAAGTCATAAAAATGAGCTCTCCTAAATAAGATAAAACACCATTGGATTTAAGAAGTAGTATTCGCGGCAGCGGATGTAATTATAAGAAGAGGTTGATGCTCTCAGGTTTTATATGTTATGCCGGAAAGGATTACGAAGTGAATAATCATAAGCTTATTACGACAATAGTAAAAAGAGGTTTCGCCAGCAATATCGTTTCAGAAATCAAAGAAGCCGGGGCAGGAGGAAGTACGGTTTTCTTCGGGAGAGGAATCAAAACCAACAACTCTTATCTGCAGGCGCTGGGTGTAGATCACGATCCCGAAAAAGAAATCATATTGACGATTGTGGAATCGGAAATGGCAGATGAAATTCTGGAATTGATCATCCGGAAAGCATCCTTGAACAGGCCCGGAAATGGAATCGCTTTTGTGCTCGATATAAAAAATCTTTATGGTGTTGCACATTTGATCAATCTGCAGAGTACGCTGCAAAATTGAAAGGAGGGGCAAGATGGATTGTAATAATAATATTAATTTTGAATTGATCGTTGTTATCGTGAGCAGGGGATTTGCCGAGGAAGTCATTGACGCCGCAATAAGCGCCGGAGCGGAAGGCTGCACCATTATAAACGGACGCGGCACAGGTATACATGAAAACACCAGGCTTTTTAACAGGTTGATCGAACCCGAAAAGGAAATTATTCTCATTCTGGTTCCAAACCAATTAGCAGAAGAAGTGCTGAATGCGGTTCGAATTGCCGGGAATCTGGATAAGCCCCAAAAGGGCGTTGCTTTCGTGCTGGAGGTCGCCAAGGTTACAGGAATCTGTCATCTACGGCAGGATGTTGATGAAAACGCCTGAATTCGGCTTTATTCTGTGCTATCATTTGCCCTGCACATATTTTTTGCATTGCATAAATTTTATGCTATAATATAGATATTGGAAAAGCTTGCTGTGTAGAGCACCGCATAAAATATATGCGCCTACTCTGCCCGATTCAATCATAGAAGTGTTGAAATTCCTTGTGTTCACTTTGGCATAGAAGTTGCGTTATCGTAATATGTAAATTAAAGTAGATTGCTATCGATTGCCAAAAGAGAGCAGAAAGGACGAATAACATGGATATCAAGTACATACCGGAGCCATTCCGCATTAAAATGGTTGAACCCATCAAGATGTTGACCAGGGAGGAAAGAATCGAAAAAATCAAAAAAGCGAAGTACAATGTTTTCAACCTTGCAGGGGAAGACTGTTATATCGATCTTCTGACCGACAGTGGAACAAATGCGATGAGCGATGCGATGTGGGCAGGAATTTTACATGGTGATGAGGCTTATGCCGGATCCAGAAGCTATTATAAACTTTTAGAAGCCGGAAAAGACATCTTCAATTATGGCTTTTTCCAACCGGTTCATCAAGGAAGAGCTGCCGAGAAGGTTCTCTTCGGAACCCTGTTGGGACCTGGGAAATATGCTATTTCCAATATGTTCTTTGATACAACCAGAGCGCACGTAGAGCTGGCTGGAGCCAGAGCCATTGATTGTGTAGTGGAGGAAGCGAAAAACCCAACCATCAGGGCGCCTTTTAAAGGCAATATGGATGTGGACAGGCTTGAGAAGCTGATCAATCAATACGGAGCGGAGAATATCGGGCTTGTTGTTATGACCATAACGAACAACTCGGCAGGCGGTCAGCCGGTCTCGGTGCAAAACATACGAGAAACTGCTGCTGTTTGCAGAAAATATAAGATTCCGATGGATATCGATGCTGCGCGCTATGCTGAAAACGCATACTTCGTTAAACAGAGGGAAGAGGAATTTAAAAACAGCACAATTAAGGAAATTGTAAGGGAAACCTTCTCTTATGCGGATATGTTTACGATGTCGGCTAAAAAAGATACATTGGTCAATATCGGCGGACTGATCGGAATAAAAGATGCAAATTCTCCTCTGATCAGTGAAGTGAAAGCCAGATGCATATCCTTTGAAGGTTTTACTTCCTACGGAGGTTTGGCAGGACGTGATCTTGAGGCCTTGTCAATCGGTCTATACGAAGGACTGAATGAAGATTACCTGAGATATCGAATCGGTCAGGGGGAATATCTGGCTGCCAGATTGGATGAGGCAGGCATCGCGTATCAAGCTCCCGTCGGCGGTCATGGCTTGTTTATTGATGCAGCCGCATTGCTGCCGCAAATTCCTTACTATGAATTTCCGGGTCAGGCCCTTGCGATTGAGCTATATATTGAAGCAGGGATCCGCGCCTGCGATATAGGCTCCTACATGCTTGGCAATGATCCGGATACGAAGGAACAGCTTCACGCTGATTTCGAATTTACACGTTTGGCGATCCCTAGAAGGGTTTATACGCAGGCGCATCTGGATGTGATTGCCGATGCTCTGATTGCCATTAAGGAAAGAGCAAAGGACATCAAGGGGTATCGAATCACTTGGGAGCCTCCGATTCTCAGACACTTCCAGGCACACCTTGAACCTGTAGAATAATAATTGGACAATAGGCGCTCGCCGCATTATGCAGTAGAACTGAGGTAGATTGTATGAAGCTTGAAGAAGTATTGAAGAACTCTCCGGACAATATTGGATTGCTGTTGACGGATTCGGAATATAACATTGTCTTTTCCGGCGGCGGCATAACGGAAGAAATACTGGAGCATCAATGCATGTGCCCGAAGCTGATTATTGCGCTAAAGGAAGCGGCGGCGCACGGATACTCTATCTACAAGATTGAAGAGAAGGTGAGAAGCGTTATGATCGATGCGGAACGGATGCATTCCGGTCATACGCTTCTCAACGTGTTCTGGCTGCGGGATTGGACGGAAAATGAAGATAAAGAAATGAAGCTGCAATGCGCTATGGAAATTCTAGACAAAATCAATGAAGGTGTAATAACCACCGACAGGGATGGACGCATTATCATATACAATAAGCAATTGGCCGAGTTTGAAGACTTGCCCCAGGAAGAGGTTATTGGAAAACGTCTGATGGATGTGTACGAATGGTCGATGGAAAGCAGCGAACATATGCAGGTTTTAAAAACCGGAATCCCAATCACCGAAGGGAATTACCGTACCATCACGCGTTTAGGAAGAGCCAATCAATTGATTGCCACTACATATCCGGTTATGAAGGATGGAAAAGCTGTTGCGGCCTATTCCATCAGCAGAAATGTAACCAAAATAAGGGAAATCTATAATCGAACGGTTGATTTGCTGCCTGTTGATTATAGAACTCACCGGGATTTAAAAAATGGAACGAGGTTTACCTTTGAGGATATTATTCATGAAGACTCAAAGATGAAATCGCTGATTCTGGAAGCGCAGAAAGCGGCGCTGAACCCGGCTCCGGTATTGGTGTATGGTGAAACAGGAACCGGAAAAGAATTGCTTGTTCAGGGAATTCATAACGGCGGACCTGCACGGGACGAACCTTTTGTAGCTCTTAATTGTGCGGCATTGCCTGAAAGTCTCTTGGAAAGTCTTATATTCGGGACCGTAAAAGGTGCATTTACCGGATCGGAAACAACCATCGGATTTTTTGAACAGGCAAAGGGAGGGACTCTTTATTTAGATGAAATAGACTCGATGCCCTTAAATCTCCAGGCAAAATTACTTCGGGCGATTCAGGAGAAGAAATTTCGGCGGATTGGCGGAACCTCGGAGATCAATATGGAATGCAAGATCATCAGTTCGGTAAACAAAGACCCCCTTGTATGCGTAAAAGAAGGTAAATTGCGACAGGACTTATATTATCGGCTGGGGGTTATGACGCTGCATATTCCTCCTTTGAGGGACCGTAAAGAGGATATTCCGAAGCTGATTCAATATTTTCTGCTGAAATACAGTCAAATTTATGGCAATAAAAAGATAACGCTGGGAGAAGAATTATTCAATACATTGAAATTGTATGACTGGCCGGGAAATGTCAGAGAATTGGAGCATATTTTTGAGCGCGCCATATCGCTGATGGAGGAAAACGAAGAGCTGACGATCTATAATTTGCCGCCTTATCTGCGACAGAAATTAAATATCTATAAGTTTTTGGGAGAGGAAGAATCGAAGACGGGCAGTTTAAATGATATTTTGCGCGAAGTAGAAAAAAGGGTCATTGTGAATGCATTAGAAACGAACCGCATGAATATAACCAGGGCCGCAAAAAGTATCGGAATCGGGCGCCAGAATATGCAGTACCGGATAGAAAAACTGGGTATCAAAGATATGATGAAAGAAATTAAAGATTGAAACTGATATTTATTCCTGAATAAAAAATGCTGCACCTAAGGCTGAATGGGTGCAGCATTTTTTATATTGAAAGAAAGTCAGTTTTTTATGTGAGAATAGGGCAGCGGCGTCGGTGAAAAAATTTGGTTGAGACAGGTAATAAGTGGTATAACAGGAAATAAAGATTGAAAGGAGCGGAAATTATGAGCAAATTTAAAATGGAGCATAAGAATCCTGAGGGCTTATTCGTATCAAAAGCGTATAGTCAAGCGATAACCGTCAGCGGAAAGGCCAAAACAATCTATATTGGCGGACAAAATGCGATCGACTCAAAGGGTGAGCTGGTGGGAGCAGACGATTTGGAATTGCAGACAAAGCAAGCGCTTCACAATATCGCCGCTATTTTAGCTTCTGAGAATGCAAGCTTTGCCGATCTGGTTAAACTCAATATCTATCTACTCAATGGATGCGATCCGGTGGTTGGCTACAAAGCATTTCAAGAAGTAGCCGGAGTATTGGAGAATCCGCCATTGGTCACCGTCTTATTTGTTTCAGGGTTAGGGCGTCCGGGGTACCTGCTTGAGATAGATGGAATTGCAGTTACTGAGGACAAGGAATGAGTGTGAGATGTTTTAGTTGAAACCTTCCGCCAACGGGCATACAATGATTTAGAGAGCATTTGTGAAACCATATCCGGGAGGAGCTAGATGAAGAAACATACTTCGCGCGAGCTTCAGGCACTGAAGGCAAAGCAAAAAATATATGAAGCGGCGGTTGAGTTATTTGACAAAAATGGATTTGAAAATACGACAATTGCGGATATTGCCCGAAAAACCGGAATGTCGGTAGGATCCTTTTACCACTATTACTCGTCGAAAGGCGACATATACTACGAGTTTTTTATCAAGATCGACGAGTACTATGCGCAGACCGTTGAGCCCCAGTTGGTTGCAGAAGACTTTTATGATGATGTAATCTTGTTTTTCAAGCACTATGCCTTATACATCATCGAAAGAGGGCCTGTCTCGGTGGGCCACCTGTTCAGAACACAGGACATATTCTTTATCAGCAATGAAAGGTATATGTACAAGCTGCTAACAGCAATTCTAAACAAAGGCAAAGCGAACAATCAACTCGCCAGTGGGATGGACGTGGCTGAAATAGCGGATTTTCTGCGTGTAATTGCACGAGGCATCGTTTATGACTGGCTGCTTCATGAAGGAGATCATGATTTAGAGGCTAAAATGGTGAGGTCCATTACTCTGATTATGCGAAAATTAATATCCGGCAGCAAAGCGGTTGGATGAGAATCAAAGAGGTCAAACTTATGGAGAGAAAAATAAAACATCAGGTCAGAGGGTTCAGGACACAGGATGGCGCCGGAGTGAAACTGGTCAGAGTTTTAGGGCCGGAAACAGTATCGGAATATGATCCGATACTGATGCTCGATTCCTTTGACAGTACAAATCCCGATGATTATACAGCCGGATTTCCTATGCATCCGCATAGGGGGATTGAAACGATCAGCTATATTTATCGCGGCCAGATGATTCACCGTGACAGCTTGGGAAATGAGGATTCCATCTCCGACGGAGAAGTCCAATGGATGACGGCAGGTTCCGGCATTCTGCATGAAGAAAAATTGCCCGCATCGGAACGAATGCTAGGGATACAGCTATGGCTGAATCTGCCGGCAAAAAATAAAATGACTGCGCCTTCCTACCATAGGATCAAGAATCAGGATATCGAGGAGATCATATTCGGAAGCGGCAAGCTGAGATTGCTTGCCGGTGAATACGAAGGCAGGAAAGGCTTTCTAAGCAGCTATCTGCCGTTGGATTATTATGATATTCATCTCAATCCCAATTCCTCCATCGTTGTCAATACGGAAAGAAATCGTTCAGTTATGGTTTTTACCCTTTCAGGAGAAGCCTTCATCGGGGGTGAGCCCATAAAAGAAAAGACTGCTGCCAAACTTACGGCAGGAGATCAGGTTGAGATCAAGGCCGCCGATAAAAATGCCCAGGTACTGTTTATCAGTTCAACAAAGTTAGAGGAGCCTGTAGCCTGGGGAGGTCCTATCGTAATGAATACAAGAGCAGAATTGCAGAAGGCCTTTGATGACTTGGAGCGAGGAACTTTTCTGCAAAAGAAGATTGCCTATTGATTCATCACTTGGACTTATCCGGAAACTCTGTGATTGACGATGCTTCCTGCGTAGGGTAGAATAATCTCAATCAAAGGGGTTGGAGGATAAGATGGAAGCTTCATACATCAAGAAAAAGCAATTTATCATAAATGCATTTTATTATTTTCTGATAGGTTTTATTGTCTACGCTTTTTTTAAGTATGCGTTTACTTTGGTGAGCCCCTTTCTGTTTGCGTTTGTTATCGCATATTTGTTGAAAAGACCGTCCGAGGCGATTTCGTCATCCACGAAATTGCCCCGGAAAATCGTATCCTTTTTCCTTGTTCTGATCTTCTACAGTATCGTGGGAGCCCTTGTTTCGCTGGCAGGAATCAATCTTGTGTCAACGGTTTCCCGAATCATTTCGTCGCTGCCGATGATCTATGAGACTCAGTTGGGACCATTCCTATTAAACACATTCAATGCCATCGAAAAAGCAGTGTATCGCCTGGATCCGGCTTTTGTAGAGGTGCTGAACGATAGCTTTGATCAGTTCTTGAGTTCACTCGGAAAAAATATTACAAACATTTCATTGGCATTGGTGGGGGCCTTGTCCGGGATCGCCGCCTCCTTTCCGACTTTCCTGATAAAAACATTGCTGATGATCATTTCGACATTCTTTATCGCGATTGATTTTGAGAAACTGTCATCATTTATCAAAAGACAGTTTTCAAATCGAGGGAATGAGATTATCGAGACGATCAAGCAGTATATGGTAAACACTCTCTTTGTGGTAATTCGATCCTATATCCTGATCATGTCAATTACATTTATCGAATTATTGATCGGGCTTTCCATATTGAATATATCAAATGCAATACTGATTGCGATAATCACTGCTGTATTTGATATTCTGCCTGTACTGGGAACAGGAGGAATCCTGATTCCATGGGCGATTATGACCCTTTTCCAGGGGAATTATCAGACCGGTATCGGCCTACTCTTGGTTTACCTCTTTGTGACGGTTGTCAGAAACATTTTGGAGCCGAAAATTGTGGGGGGTCAACTTGGTATTCATCCTGTTGTCACGTTAATGAGCATGTTTGTCGGTGTGAACCTTTTGGGAGTGATCGGTCTGTTCGGATTTCCAATTACAATATCCCTCCTGAAGCATCTGAATGACACAGGAACGATAAAATTGTTCAAATGAGAACTCGTTCAGCAGAAAGGGGAGCTGACTGATGAAGGTGGATATGGAGGCTGTATGAAAAGAATGCTGACCGCAATCATTTTGTGCGGAAGTCTCTGCTTACTGTCGGCGGGCTGCCAAGGAAGCGATAACGGTTCAGTTCCCGAGCCCCAGGAAAACAACGCGGCCGGGAGCCCAGCTGTATCGCTGATCAATCCGGAAGGGCGGACAGTAGCAGACAGGTTTGATCTTCCGCAGGGATATGTCAGGCAGAAATCGGAAGAAGGGTCATTTGCATATTATCTTCAGAATCTGCCTCTCAAGCCGGATGGCGAAAAGGTAAAATATTACGATGGCAGAGAAAAAACGAAGGAAGTATATTTGGCCGTTGCCGATTTCAGCCTGGGTGAGAGGGACCTGCAGCAGTGCGCCGATGCCGTGATAAGATTAAGAGCGGAGTATCTGTACGGAGAAAAACGGTTTGATGAGATTCATTTTAATTTTGTAAGCGGTTTTCGGGCTGAATTTTCAAAATGGGCCGAAGGCTATGGCATCTCTGTGGACGGAAATCAGGTTTCTTGGGTGGGTAACAGCAGTAATAACCATTCCTATGAGAGCTTTCAGAAATATCTAGACATGGTTTATGCCTATGCTTCCACCTTGTCTCTGGAGAAGGAATTGATCGAGAAGCCGTTTTCTGATCTTTCCATCGGTGATGTCCTGATTCAGGGCGGAGCCCCGGGACATTGCGTCATCGTTGTCGATATGGCTGTCAATGAAAATACAGGAGAAAAAATCTTTATGCTGGCTCAAAGTTACATGCCGGCGCAGGACATTCAGATTTTAATCGGGGACAGCAAGAGCTCGCCTTGGTTTTCCGCGAATATAGAAGATATCGTGAAAACGCCCGAGTGGACCTTTAAGACCACCGACCTGAAGACTTGGAAATAAAGGACTAATCTGAGACTGGAACTTGCTTCAAGACTTTTTCTGCAGGGGGAAGAAATGTTTGAAGATGACAAAAAAAACGACATCGACCATCAAGGAGATGGTAAAGGTCCTGAAAACCCGGGCAAGATAGGGAAACGGCATGCGATAGGAATCCTCGGCATGCTGGTTTTGCTGCTGGTCAAGTTTAAATCGGCAATTATGCTGGCCCTTCCTTTTTTGAAGGTGGGCATCATTTTTGCCAAGCTGGGCAAGTTCGCAGGCACCTTCATCAGCATGCTGCTGACGGTTCTGCTCTATATGCAGGTCTACGGACTGCCCTTTGCCGTCGGTTTTGTATTGCTGATCTTTTTTCATGAGATGGGGCATTCCTTAATGGCAAAACAGGAAGGCCTGGACGTTTCCACACCCATGTTTATCCCTTTTGTGGGGGCCTTCATACGGATGAAGGAGCTTCCGAAATCAGCAAGGATGGAAGCAAGGATCGCCATGGGAGGTCCTGTGCTGGGAAGCCTTGCATCGCTGTTATGTCTTTGGGCTGATTGCGGCGCTGGGAGCCGGCATGGCATCGATCTACCACGGGATAGCTTAGTAATCCGTGAAGAAAGGAAAGTAGTGAAAGGCGCAATATCGGATACTAGCGCACCGACATTTGAAACCCTTCCAGTGCCTTGTTCAGAAATGCATTGAAGGGCTGCATCTTTATGAAAATCTCAGCGGCAAAAGAGATAAAATTTTCATCCAGCAACTGCTCGTCCCGGACAGGATACTCAAGATACCAACTCTTGCTTTTCAGATATTCGCCTTGGGGATGGAGATATGAGCGCGGAATACGGGATTATATGGGGATTTGTCGTGGCTGAAACGGGTATCCCGAACCAGATTGAATGTCAGATCCTATTAAATATCATAATTATAACACAAAAGGAATAATATGCCGGAAGCTACTGGCGAAATTTGTTTTTCTGATATATAATAAACTAGGTTTTCGGCGCATTCTGCGGACCGGCAGTCCTGAGCAAACAATGGAAGGGAGTAACCGATTTCAATGGGTCAATCATGGAGTGGAGTAAAAAAGAGGCTTGAGGAGGATCTCCTTTGTGATTCTCTGAAGGGAAGAGTGAAATATTTTATCACAAAGTATAAGAGTTCCCATGATGAATCGGGAAGAGTCGCAATTCTCGTAGACGGAAAAGAAATCATTGCCGGCAATATCTTCAACTATTATAAAGGCTACCGGGAAATTGAGAAAAAGTACAAGAGTGAGCTCCATGTTCCCCGCAGGGTATGGAACGGAAAAGAGATAGAAAACGACCTCGAAAACAGTGAGGTCGAAGCCTATATCGATCGGATAAGGCTGGACGAAGGTATTTTTGATGTCTGGCAGTTTACTGACGCACTGGATGAGTTTCTGGTATCAGGAATCGAAGATAGTCTGTACTCACAAAATCCGCTGATTCGATTGTTTGCTATCCTGGATAGAAGAGTCGGAAAAAGAACATTGAAGAAAATCAGGGAGACCGTGAAAGATCAGCCGGAATGGCTTCAGTATTTTTATAAGCTTCGTTTACAAGCGGAAGACATGTATTTGCTATCATAATGAGATATAAGCAGGATCTCCAAATTAGTGGATGCAGCAAAGAGGATCGTAGAAAAAATCCAAGGATGATATCGAAGCAATGATTACAAGTGATTTGGTAAAGAAAAGCGTTGACTATATTATGAAGCACCTGGACGAGGCTATTTCCGTTGAAGATGTTGCAAGGCACTGCCATTTTTCAAAATATCATTTTTGCAGGATTTTCAAATTAGAAACAGGAGAAAGCCCTTACGCTTTTATCAAGCGCCTTAGAATGGAACAAAGCGCGGTAAGATTGAAGCTGGAAAAGGATAAATTGATCACGGATATCGGAGAGGATTTTGGGTATAGCTCGTCAAATTTCAGCTCTGCATTCAAGAAACAACTGAATCGATCTCCAGCGGAGTTCCGGCAGGATGCTGAAGCAGAAACTATTCCAAATCCCTTTCGGCCGGACAATTGTGTCAGCTTTCGATCTTTTGAGGAATATGACAGGCAAATTCAAATCAAAGAGCTTGATGATTTCGTTGTAATCTTTGAAAGACATCTGGGAAACTATGATAAACTCGAGGAGTACTGGAACCAGTTTTGGATAAAGTATCGGGATTTTATAACAGAGGATACTCTATTTATAGAAAAATTCTACGATGACCCCTCCATCACCGGGGTAGAGCAGTGCCTGTTTGATCTCTGCATGACTGTGGACAGCAATTGTTCCCTCGACAATGTGGCTATCATTCCGGGAGGACATTATGCAGTTTACCGCTTTGAGGGGTTGATACAGGATATTTTTACCGATCTGCAGGGGGTATTCAAGATCTGGCTGGCGGAGAGCCGCTATGAAATGCGTGGACGGTACGGTTTGGATATCTACCGGAAGATGGACATAGAAAACAGATACGTCGTAATGGATCTATGTATTCCGGTTAAATAGAGCAAGAATTCAGAAGCAATCAAACAGACTCTTTACTATAATGGGAGGCGTCACAGAGCGGAACTCGTCTGTAGAGAGTCTGTTTTTGTATTTGAAAAAAGAATGGAGGATCAAAATGTTTGACATCAGAAAAATCCAGGAGAAAGTAATTTATGAAGCCGTGAAAAGGGAGGCAAACGACGAGGAAGCGAAAGAAATCGTATTCGGAAAAGACGGAGAGGCATCCGCGGAGGACAATCCGACCTGGGTTAAAGCAACAATGAAAAGGCTGGAAAACCGGTTTGACAAGGAAGCTGTGAACCGAATCCGAATGAACTGCCAATGCGGGCATGCAATGGATGAGAAATTGGCGCTGGTGAAGGAGCTGGTAGATTCCTCATCCAATCTGGAGGAGTTTGGTAATTTGGAGAAAGCAAAGGCAGCGGGACTATTCTGTTCCGAAGGGGAATTATATCTGCAGTTTCTCTTTTGCCCATGTCCGATGCTTGCGGAGGTGGACCGATTGGAAACGGATACCTGGTGCAGGTGCAGCGCCGGATACAGCAAAGTCCTTTTTGAAAAAGCCTTTGGCTGTCCGGTGGATGTGGAACTGCTGAAGAGCATCAAAATGGGTGATGATATATGTCTTATGAAGATCATCCCGCAGGGGATTATTTGGGGATGACGGACCCGGCTGTACTTTCGGCAAGCTTTTTCGCTTCTACAAACGCCTTAACGGAGAGATCAATATCCTGATAGGTTGTTCGATAGGAACATACGCTGATTCGAATAACAGGCTTGTTCTCCCATTTGGAACCTCCACACCAGCAAACTCCGGAATTTTGAATATTTTGGAGCGTTTGCTCCGTGATGGAGGGATCCTGAGGCGATACGATAACCTGGTTAAAGACCACATCATTATGAATCACAAAACCGTTTCCCGAAAGCTCCTTAGCAAAATAAACGGCTTTGTCGTGCAAGTCTTCCATCAGCTCAGCGACTCCCCTTTTCCCCAGTGATTTCAATGACGCCCATAGCTCAACAGCTCTGGCCCGTCTGGACATATCTATGGTATATAGCATGTTGTCGCGTTGTTCGCTGAAAACCAAATAGGATCCGGTCATATGAAGGGCATTTGCAAGCGCTGCCCGGTCGGAGCACATAATAATGCCGCAATCATAAGGAGCATTCAATGACTTATGCGCATCCAGCGACCAGGAATGAGCATGCTCGATGCCCTTTGTCAGACATTTCAGTTTCTCGGAGGCGGCAGCCCATAATCCAAAGGCCCCGTCAATATGAACCCAGGCTCCCGCGTCTCTGGCTTTGAGGCAAAGTTCATCAAAATGATCAAAGGAGCCTGTATTGACATTTCCTGCCTGAAGAATGAGGAGCGTCCTGTCGTCCAGTGCTGGTACGGCATCTGTCCTGATTCGTCCCTGCTCATCCTGTGGAACGCGAGTTACGCGCCCGCTTCCGAGTCCAAGAATAGACAGGGATTTGTAAACGGACGAATGCGCGCCTTCCCCTAAGACAACTCGAATCTCCGGTGCTCCGAACAGGCCTTTTTCACCTGCATCATAACCTGCCTGTTCCAGAAGTCGGTTTCTCCCCGCGGCAAGACCGCAAAGCATAGCGGAGGAACTGCCGGCAACAAAGCCGGCGGCAGTGTCGGAAGGAAAACCAAATAGCTCCGCCAGCCACTTTTCACATACTCCTTCCAATACGGACACCACAGGAGACATGACATACAGCGCGGTATTCTGATCCCATACGTCGGTCAGCCATTTTGCAGCCAGCGAAGCCGGTATGATTCCGCCGTTGACGAACCCGAAATATCTACCCCCAGTCTGCGCTACTGTTGCCGGTGATCCGTATCGATGCAACCTTTCAATAATCTCATGCATGTCGCCATAACCATCATTCAATGGTTCCTGAAAAATGCTCAGTTTTTCAACCGATTCTGCATCCGGAACAACCGAACGAGATAAAATCGTGCGCATATATTCCAAGGCATATTCCTTTGTCTGCTCAAGCAACAGCGGGGTCTTTTTTGTTTGGAGCCAAAAAATCAACAGACCGAATTTATATCATGTACAGGGAGGAAATTTGTGGTACATTTTGTTTAGTGTGTGAAGAAATTACAGAGAAGCTGATGATTATCCACTGAACTCAGATGAAGTTCTAATATAGAAAGGGGATTTCAGTATGAGCGCGACAATTTATTATTTTTCCGCAACGGGCAATTCGCTTTCGATAGCCCGTAAAATTGCTGAGGGAATTGGAGACTGCAAAGTTCAGTCGATGGCCGGCAGCCCGCCGGAAGAACCGGTCGGCGGCCCCGATCATCCGATCGGCTTTGTATTTCCCGTTTATTACATTGGGTTGCCGAGACAGGTCAAACGATTTGTTCAGGAGCTGAAAATTCTAGAAAACACTTACTGCTTTGCATTTGTCAACTACGGCGGCGACGGAGCGGATACTTTAGGCATGCTGGATGATATCCTGAAAGAAAAAGGAGCATATCTGTCCTATGGCACCGGAGCCAAAATGCCGGGGAACTATATTGTGAATTATCCCGCTTTCGCACCCGACGTTGTTCAAAAGCTGATAATTGATGCAATGAAAAAGGCGGAGGAGGCCGCTGCGGCGATTGTCGGCGGCAAGCTGCTGCCGGTTAAAAGAAGGGCCAGACTAATAAGCAGGATCGTCAATCAAAGCACCTTGTACAAGAACATTTCCGAATGGGACGAAAAATTTACGGTGACCGAACGGTGCATCGGCTGCGGCCAATGCGCCCGGGTATGCCTTGCTGACAACATAAAAATGGAGAAGAATCGTCCGACGTGGCAGCATCATTGTGAACGGTGCGTTGCCTGTATTCAATGGTGCCCATGTGAAGCCATAGAGTATGGTAAAAAGACAGTAGGGCGCAGACGATATCGTAATCCCGATATTAAGGTTGAGGACATTATCGGAAGCTGAAAGCCACCTTCCCACGGGTCAAGCTTGGGAAGCCTGAATTGGGTCGGCACTGAATATCATAGTGTAATACCATAAAAAGAGGCCGCCTCGTCATGATCTGCCCGATCATTTTGAGACAGCCTCGTTTTTATAATTCTTTTATTGCATTATTACATTTCAATACATTGGATAAGCCCCTTGGTATATGCTTCAGGATTTGTAAACAATCCCTCATGGTCGCACTCCACTTCGACCACCGGGTAATCCCCCAATGCCTTGAACATCCCCAGAAATGCTCCCGGAGGAACAGACACGTCCTGGGTACAGTAAAGAAGAACGAGCGGGATTGACAGCTCACTAAAAGCCTTTGCATCTACAGGAGTCTCCATGATAACCAGAGGCTGGGTAACAAGCATATCCATCAGTCTCTTGAATTGTTCATCATCGGCCTGAGTAGCCAGCATACCTTTGACAAAGCCTGGATCGATAGGAATTGCACCGGTACCGCTTTCTACAGCCATCTTCCTCATCTGCGATTTGATTTCTTCGGGGACAAAGTCAAACTGCGATTTCCCGTCGGGCAGGATCCAGGCATTGTTGAAGATAATTTTTTCCACCTTGTCCTTTGCCTTTGGAACCGCCATTTGTGTTACATGCCCTGCACTGGAGTGTGCAACAAGGATGACCTTATCCTTTTGTGCGTTTAACGACGATGCAACGTAATTCACATAATCTTCATAGGAGACATCCTTGCTATCCCCTTCTCCATTTCCCGGAAGCGTCAAGGCTTCAACCTCATAGCCGGCTTTTTTCAGCAAGGCGGAAACACTGTCCCAGCAGCGGCCATTGTGCCATGCGCCATGGAATAATACGATTTTGCTCATTTTTGTCCCTCCTATTTAAAATTATTATCAAGAAACATGTGCCCTTCCTTGATCGAATTGCAGATGACCGCTATGCTCTTTTTTTCTTCGCAGAAATACTTTTCCGCAAGCCTTGCAGTTGTCTGAATCAGCTGCCTCGTAAAAGCAGGAGCGTTGGTTTCGGATAGAGTCAGAGTAATGATTAGGCTGTCGGATCCACTGCCGAAAAAAACATCCGGCTCGTCATAATAATCCAGAATGATATTGATCCGCCTGATATCAATTTTCATCTGATTTGAAAGCTCCTGCCCGAAACCCTTGACATCATACCTGCAATCTGTTTTTTTTGTTCTGATCGCAATGAAAGGCATAGTCTCACCTCCGCCTTTATTATTGCAAGCTGCTTGCCAATTTTTTTCTTTCTCGTATTTTTATGAAATTGCAACACTTTGGGAAAATAACGCAACAAAAAAAGCTGTAAAAAATATTTACAGCTTTTTATAATGTAAAATTTATTTACAGATTGGAATATCCATATTTTTTATCCTTTTATACAGCGTCGGCCGTGATATTCCCAGCCGCTTTGCCGTTCTTGTCAAATTACACTGCTCCTCTATGTATATGCTTTCAATGATAACGTCCTCTGCAAGCTGCAGCAGGGTCTTCCCTCCGGGTGACGTCCCTTTTAAATTGCATTCAAGGCTTTGTTTCAATTTTGATTTCAAATAGCTTTCCTTTATCCCGGAAGGAAGCACGGAGCCGTCAATTATGCCATCTTCCGACAGTACCAGTGAGCGCTCGATAATGTTGATCAGTTCCCTGATGTTGCCGGGCCAGTGGTAAGACTCAAGACATCGGGTAAATTCATCTTCAATTCGCTCGATACGAATTTTGTTTTTATCCGAAAATGTTCTGATATAATGCTCCAGAATGGGCTTGATATCATCTTTTCTTTCTCTAAGGGGTGGTATATTGATCTGGATCACATTGATGCGATAGAATAAATCCTCCCGGAAACTGCCTTTTTTTATTTCCTCCTCCAAATCCTTTTTAGATGCTGCAATTACTCTTATGTCTATTGGAATTGGTTCGTTTCCGCCAATTCTCATAATCGTTGATGAGGATAACGCCCTTAATATTTTAACCTGGGCAGGCAGGGGCATGTTTTCTATCTCATCAAAAAACACGGTCCCCCCGGAGGCATATTCCAGCAGCCCCTTTTTCCCGCCGTTCGCCGCGCCAGTGAAAGCACCTGCCTCATAACCAAATAATTCACTTTCAACCAGATCCTTGGGCAATGCGCCGCAGTTTATGGCGACGAAAGGATTCTTCCTTCTGGGGCTTTCATTGTGTATGGCTTGTGCGAATACCTCTTTCCCGCAGCCGCTTTCGCCATAGATCAGAATGGATGTGTCCACCTCCGCCGCTCTCTTCGCCACTTTTTTAGCCTGATTGATTCCTTTCGACTGACCGAGAATACTGTGAAAGGTGTAAGAATTCTGGCTTTGCTTTTTCTTTTTTTCTCTGAGATTCTCATGCTGAACAGAAGTCTGCCTTTTTAAGACCAAGGTTTCATAGAGTCTGGCCAGGCTGTAAATAATATTCAGCGTGTCATTGTTGACAGCGGTATTGAAAAAGGAGGCGTTAATCGTCCCGGCAATTTCGTTGTCCTCGTCATAAAAAGGCGCCGCCGCACAGCTGAAGCGGTGAAAGATATACTTATAGTGGTCGGGCCCGATCACCATAAAGGGTTTATTCTCCGAAATCGCAAGACAGGTGGAATTTGTGCCTATTTTCAACTCTGAAACATCCAGAAAATATCCGATCTGCGGATATAACTCATCAAAAGCATCATCATAATTCACAATATACACCAGCTTTGCGTTTTTATCATACACGCTGATGTTAAAATTCACATTTTCAACAATGCTGCAAAATTCCTTATACTGGGGATTTTCATACTCGGGAAGATATTTCAGCACATAGCGGTATTTCTCTTCCGGCTTCATCAGCAGGTCGATATCAAAGTCATAAAGGGAAACACCATGCTCCTTGCATCGCTTCCAAGAGTCAAGGATGTCCCTTTTTATAAGCTTGTGATCAAAATCCATGTCTTGTACAAAGCATTCCCAGATATTCTTATATTCCATCATACAGGCATCTCCCAGGCAACTCCCAATTTTTTAAACGACTGCTTTTGATTTATTCTACCACAATCTGGTTCATCACGCTATTCGTTTCACCGGATCATGGCAGGGCTTTTTGAAATCAAGGAGATAATTATGTTGAAAAATTCTTCCTTTGGAAATAGAATAAAATGAAGTACAGTACAATAGGGGGCAGATCGGAAAGACCGTATTCCGCCCAGTACATTGACAGGGGGAAGCCATGATTGAAGTTGTGTTAGTGACAGTTGGTATGCTTCACGTATTGAAAAGATGATCGAAATGGGAAAACTGATGATTGTTGAAAATAGTGATCAAACCCATCCCTATGGGAAAGCATTAAGGAGGATAAGCAGATGATAGCGAAGAAGATGAAGGATGCGGTACAAAACAGCTCTACCATACGAGCAATGTTTGAAGAGGGAAATAAGATGAGGGCGCTGTACGGAGCAGAAAACGTATATGATTTCAGCTTGGGAAATCCAAATACACCGCCGCCGCAGGAAATCAACCGGATTATCGGTGATATTCTGGAGAACGAGCCGCCCACCTTTGTTCACGGGTACATGAGCAATGCAGGGTATGAAGATGTGCGCGGAGCCATAGCGAAGTCCATCAACAGGAAGTTCAACACCGGTTTCGGAGCGGAAAACATCATCATGACAACAGGCGCGGCGGGAGGGCTCAACGTGGTCCTGAAAACATTGCTGGATCCTGAAGATGAAGTTGTAGTCTTTGCTCCTTATTTTGTTGAATACCGTGCATATGCGGAAAACTACGGGGGAAAACTTGTCGTCGTACCGCCGAATGCACCGGATTTTCAGCCGGATCTTAAAAAGTTTGGAGAACTGCTCTCGGACAGGACAAAAGCGGTAATTGTCAATTCTCCAAATAACCCCACCGGAGTCGTATATTCGGAAGATACCATCAAAGAGATGGCAGAGATCTTAAGGAACGCGCAGAAGAAATTCGGAACCAGCATTTATATCATTGCGGATGAGCCCTATCGTGAACTTGTATATGACGGGGCCTATGTTCCCTATATTCCGCAGTATTATGAAAATACCATTGTTGGGTATTCCTACAGCAAGTCTCTGTCTCTTCCCGGGGAGCGGATCGGTTATCTGGTGATCCCCAGCGAGGTCGCCGATTTTGAAGACGTGCAGGGCGGCGCAGTGATCGCAAACAGGATCCTGGGTTATGTTAATGCACCTTCCCTGATTCAGCGGACTGTTGCGAAATGTCTGGACATGGAAGCGGATGTGGAGGGATACAGAAAAAATAGAGAGGCGCTCTATCAGGGCTTGACCGAGGCAGGGTATGAGTGTGTAAAACCTCAAGGAGCCTTCTATCTCTTTGTGAAGTCGCCCATGGAGAACGACAGGGATTTCTGCGATGCCGCCAAAAAGTATCATCTTCTCCTGGTTCCTGGATCTGCTTTCGCATGTCCCGGTTATGTAAGGATCGCTTATTGCGTATCCTATGACACCGTAATAGGAGCCATACCAAAATTTAAAGAGCTAATGCTTGAAATGAAGCAAAATGCTATAAAGTCATAAATCTGAATTTATCACAAAATGATAGC
The DNA here is from genome assembly GCA_023415235.1 of Bacillota bacterium. GTDB lineage: Bacteria > Bacillota > Clostridia > Peptostreptococcales > Anaerovoracaceae > Anoxybacterium. The sequence continues at coordinate 113,515 of JAEZLP010000069.1, read as the reverse complement.
GATGAAAGGAGTGGGAGCAAATGTCAAATTTCCCCGAACCCATTTTAAACCTTCCTGAAGCAAATATTCCGATCAAAGGCTTGAAAGCGTATCTCTCACAAGCGGAAAACCATCAGATCATCTTTATGGAATTCTCTGAGGATGTTGACTTGCCGGAGCATTCCCATGAAGCCCAATGGGGAATCGTTCTTGAAGGCAAAATAGAAATGGAAATCGGCGGTGTAAGAAAAACATATGAAAAAGGGGATCGGTATTTCATTCCTAAAAATGTAAAGCATTCCGGAAAAATATTTGCGGGGTATACCGATATAACTTACTTTGATCAAAAGGATCGATATGGAATAAAATAACCGCCTTCAATTTATACTGCTGAAATGCTGTCCCAGCAGAGATATTTTATCCTGCAATAATACTTTTAGGTTTGACGGGTTTATGGATAGGATCTTGTTCGTGTACGCCAGTAAATAATTTGTGATGAAATCCTCTTCTCCTTGGTTGTAAAATCCCAGAATTTTAGTTTTTCCGCCTTCCATCGTTAATTATTTTTACGATATGAACTCCCAAACTCTTTTTTTTGCTACCTTTGAAGACAACGACAAGGTTAAGGAGTTTGAAAAAAACAACAAGGTGGCGTTTACAACGATTCCTAAGAGCGGGAATGAACACGTGAGAATATAGACACCATTGCAATTTAGTCATGAAGAAAATCAGCTTTCCGTTATTTATAAAGTAATAAGATAAGAACAACAGAAAAAAAATAGAGGTACAGTTTTCATAAAACTGTACCTCTTATCGTTCAGACGGGAACAACTTCATAAACGGTTCCCAGATTGAAGTCTGTCACGTTGGATGAGCCGTATACGCCCAAGTATAACCTGGTTTGAGCCTGATTCGTACCCAGGCTGACAAAATAAGCCGGTTGAGAGCCGAAATCATAATCGATTTCAATCACGCGATAATCGCTTAATACACAGTCTGTTCTCTCCCTGGTATAAGCCAGAACTCCCTTTCTGTCGGAGAACCGCATCTGATTCCTTCGGACAAAATCCGTAAACACAACGCTTCCCGTTAAACCTGGGATGTCGGTACCAAGATAGGACTGAACCCCTGTCAATGCGGTGCCCTCAAATTTATCCGGCCTCGGATCCTGATGGTAGTAACAGGTCAAGGGTTGAATCCGCAGCAGGGAAGTAAGCACGACTTCGCTGTAGTAGACGACTGATTTCCGATCCAATAACGAATCCTCGGTACAGCCCTGAAAGATGAGGGAGGGCAAATCACCTTCCCAACCCCGCCAGCCAAAGTTGATGAATCTCTCTTGATCCTGGGGGGATTCCGGAAGAAGCTCCTGAACAAGCTGGGCAACGGGGATTGGGAGATATTGTTCAAAAGCAAAAATCGATTCCACCAGATCCTGGCCCACGTTTCCTGTGTATTTGACATACCGGTTATTGATTTTCTGAAATGCAATGCCCGGTATATTGCGAACCCCCTTGGCGATAACCGTAAGCATTCCCTGAACAGAAGGGGGGAGCTCGCTAAACCGGGTGACCGCCGGGAGATCGTCGACAAAGACTGGTTGATCCACGTCGATCTCTAAGATTTTTCCCGCGATTTCCATATCATCCTGGCTTAGATTAAAAGGATCATATCCAGAACCGCCATCTCCTGTGGTCAAAACAAGCTTTCCGGTTTCCGGAGAAAAGTTCAGGCTGTTGACGCCGTTATGGTTCATGAACGGCCTGATCAGGTTGAGCAGTGTCCGCCGTCTTTGAGGATCGCTTCCGGGCTGCAGCATCCACTCTTCTACAGTATCGACATGATCGAAGAGAGTTTGTCTGTCGACCCACTTCAGATTCAAGGTTGATGGATCGCACGGGTCGGGGCTGAAGGATTCGGGCAGCGCGCCCGGGCCTTGTGTCCCTGCGACAGAATAATGAAGATAAAACAGACCGTTGCTGCTGAAACGGGGATGAAACGCCAGCCCCAGCAGCCCTCTCTCATCATACCCGCCCCCGAAGGCTCCAAGCCTTATGATACGCGGACTGATATTCAGAAAGGTTTCAACAACTCCGTTCCTTAAGAAATAAATTTCCCCCGGCTGGGTTGCGACAAACAATCGTTCGGCCGCATCCCCCGGAGGAATGGCTGTCTTTACCACAGTGGGCAAATTCAATCTGCCCATTGCGGGACGTAAACCCACTCTGATTGCTTCCAACAAATCCGACACCCTCTCTCGTTTTTATTACAATGAATATGATCCCAAGACTTTCGTTAGTACAAAATGCTTTGGGAATAGGATATTCGGATCGTGGAAACCAGAACAGCAAGATCTATTTGGTGTAGTTGTCAAAGTACCCCTGAACAAGCACGATCGGGGTTCCCTTGTCTCCGCTGCCCGAGGTCAGATCGCAGAGTGAGCCGATGAGATCGGTCAAGCGGCGGGGGGTTGTTCCCTGGGACACCATGCTGCCTACCAGATCGCTTTCTTTGTTCCGAATGTAGTCGGAGATGGCTTTTTTTAACTCTTCGCCGCAGAGATCAGCAAAATCATTGTCGGCGAGATACTTTAATTTTACCTCATTGGGCTGACCTTCCAGCCCCTTTGTATAAGCAGGGGAGACCACCGGGTCGGCCAGCTCCCAAATCTTGCCCACAGGATCCTTAAAGGCGCCGTCGCCGTAAATCATCGCTTCTACATGCCTGCCTGTTTTTTCAAGGATTCCCTTTTGTATTTTTTCCACAACGGGCATACAGTCACGGGGGAAAAGCTTGACGGATTCTTCCGTTGCCTTATTGCTGCCCAGCAGGCCGTAAGTTTCATTGAATCCACTGCCGTTCACCGGTGCCGTCATAATATCGTCAAGGCCATAAACAATTTTTGCGCCGGCTGCCTTCAGCAGACGTTTCGTTCTTGCCCGGGTGTGGATGTCACAGCTCAGAACACAGCTGGTGTAATTCAGGATGGCGCGGCAGTCGTTAGCGAGAAATACCTCAGCCTGGCAGCCGGAGCTCTCGATCAATTCCTTGTAATACTCGATATAATCGACGCCGGTAAAGGGATGCTTCCGACAGCCGAAGAGCTCACGGTATTGGGCTTCGGTGAGAACATCGGTCCATGGATTGATACCCTTTTCGTCAAGATCGTCCAGATCGACCAGATGGTTGCCAACTTCATCGGAAGGATAGCTCAGCATCAGAACAATCTTGTTTGCGCCTTTTGCAATCCCCTTCAGGCAGATGGAGAACCGGTTCCGGCTTAAAATGGGAAATATTACGCCGATAGTCTCGTTTCCAAATTTGCTCTTTATGTCTTCCGCAATTTGATCAACGGTTACATAGTTTCCCTGAGCCCGGGCCACTACGGCTTCCGTCGTTGCGATCACATCCTGGTCCCGCAACTCGAAGCCTTCCGCTTTCGCCGCGTCGAGCACACTTTGAACGACGATTTCGGCAATATCGTCTCCCTGGCGGATAATCGGCGCGCGAATGCCTCTTGAAATGGTTCCTGTCATTCTTTCCATATATATTCTCCTTTTCTGATGAATTACTATTTATAACTATGATTACTCAGCCATTATAGCACGATAATTAATATGAGTAAAACTGTTCCTCTTTAATCTTTCACGCTGAAACAACTTTTCAATTGAGGGAATTTTTCGATCCAATGAAAGAATCGCATTGTTGCGCCGATAAGGGGTTAAGACAAAATATTCTTTGAAAAAACGAGCATTTTCTCTTATAATAGCATTAAGATTTCAAGTTTATGGATCAGGGGGGGTGCTTGGGGATAATGAAAAGACCGGTTTTACAAGAATAAGAGTAAGACGGGTTATTTTTTTGCCTATATCCGGAAACCAAGAAGGAATTTATTGAAAAATTGATTGATAATTTAATTGAAACAGAAATTGATTGAGAACTTGATAAAAACAGAAATTGATAGCGAGCATGATTGAAAACGAAATAAAAATTGACGAAACAGAATCAGAACAGGAAAATGCGAGGTATGGGATTATGAAAGAAATGAAGAGATTTGGTTATGGCACAAGGGCTGGACGGAGAATTGCAGCTGCGTTGATGGTCGCCTTGCTATGCTTCTCCCCCCTGAATGGAGTTTCTTATAGTGAAGCATCGGAGGCGGGTACGGACATCAGCGTGACCATTGACGGTAAATCGGTGGAGTTCCCGAGCGGTTACGGGGAACCGTTTATCGATTCAAACAGCAGGACGCTGGTTCCGCTCCGCGGAGTCATGGAGGCCTTTGGAGCAGAGGTGGCATGGGACAGCTTCAATTCTACGGCTATTGTACGAAAATCAAGCACTACAGTGCAGGTGCCCATCGGACAAGCTTACATATTTGTGAACGGAGAAACGGTAACAAACGATACCACTGCGGTGATTCGGGAGGAAAGAACTTATCTTCCCATCAGAGCGGTGCTGGAAGCCTTCGGGGCAGTCGTATCCTGGGACAATGACACCAGATCCGTGATTGTAAAAACCGACGGCACCGTGCCCATTGAGCCCGGACGAGGCGGCCATAATTCGCGAAGCGGCGAACTGGACGCAATGTGGATTTCCTATCTTGAGTATATGGAAATGCCAAAAGATGAAGCCGGATTCAAGGGCGCCGTGGACAGCATGTTTGACCGCTGCGTGGATCTGGGTATGAATGCGGTGATTGTTCACGTCCGTTCCCACAGCGACGCGATGTATCCCTCCAAATACTATCCATGGTCTATTTTTGCCAGCGGGACGCAAGGCGTAAATCCGGGATACGATCCGCTTGACTATATGATTTCGGCGGCGCACAGCAGGGGACTTGAATTTCATGCCTGGCTGAATCCCTTCAGAGTGACGGGATACGGGTGCTATTGGAATCAGACGGCGGCAAGCAGTCCGGCCAAGGTTTGGCTTTCCGACAATGATCCATCCAATGACCGATGGGTTCTATTACATAAAGGGGAATACTACCTGAATCCTGCAGTGCCGCAGGTCAGGGAGATGATTACGGCGGGGATCGAGGAAATCGTAGCAGAATATGATGTGGACGGCATCCATTTTGATGACTATTTTTATCCGTCTCTGAACGACAGCGATCCGTCGCTTTGTTTTGACAAGCCGGAATATGACATTCTGGGAAGCAGCCAGAGTATTGCGGACTGGCGCAGGAACAACATCAATCTGCTGGTTGCCGATGTCTATTCTACAATTAAGAAAGCCGACGCCGACATTGAATTTGGGATCAGCCCCGCAGGCAATCTGGACAATCTGCGAAAGAACAACGCCAATTTTGTAGATATTGACAGGTGGCTGTCAACTTCAGGCTACGTGGACTACATCATGCCGCAGCTTTACTGGGGTTTTGAAAGAAAAGACTCCGCGGGCAATCTTGCTGCATATGCCTACGAGAATAATCTGAAAACCTGGATCGAACTCGCGTCAAGGGGTGATGTGAAGCTCTATGTCGGTTTGAATATAGCCAACGCGGGAACCAACGTTTCCGACAACAATCCGGTATCGGAATGGCTTCGCTACGATGATATCATAGCGAGACAAGTGAAGACGGCAAGGGCTACCGGCAAAGTCGACGGATTTGCATTTTTCAGATATGCCATATTCAACAAGAGCGAAGCTCAAAAGGAAGTTGCGAATTTACAGGAAGTTTTATAGGATATGAATGAAAAGCCCCAACCGGGGCTTTTTGGCGGCATGGGGATGCACCGGAGCTGATTCAATGCAAAGACTCTCAGGAGGAACTCAGGAGGATCAAGGAAAAAATCGAGGCATTTCAGAACAGTGGCGGCGGAAGTCTGGGAATCATCCTTAAATCCGACAGGCAGGCGGCAGAGTTGTCACATGCACCAGAGCAATGCACCGATTATACCTGACCTGCACCGGTGAATTCACCGATTTGATATAGAAGGGACGAATAAGAAGAATAAACCGGCTCCATTGAGCCGGTTTTTCCATGTGGATATTTTTTGGAAACTATTGACAAATAGGTAAGGCGACGATATAGTGAAAGCCGATTTAAGCATGTTGCTTTCTCCTCAAATATTCGTAAGGAGCTCTTCTGTATGATCGATAAAATGAGAAGCTGGCTGGCTTATCTTTTCAGGAAGAAAAAACTGAAGGAATTGTTCCAACTCACGGCCGATGCTTTTTTGGCAGAAATGCCCGAATTGCATCGACTGACATATGATGCTTGTCTATTGAAGTATGCGGAATTTACAAAAAACCAGGCACAGCGCTGTCTGCAGGGAACCATTCCGGCAGAGGAAGTCAAAATCCGTCTGTACGATCACGCCTATCGTTTCGGGAGGGAACTTGGAAGAGGCTTGCATATCCGGACATGGGACGGATCAATGAACGCGCTTGTGCTGATATACCAGCTGATCGGAATCAGGTTCCGCTATGATGCAGCCAGGCCGAACGATCTGAAGGAAGCGGGAGCGGATCAATGCAAATTTAAGATTACGGAGTGTTTTTTCAGCAATTATTACTCACCGGAAACCTGTGCGCTGATTTCTTCTCTGGATGAAGGACTCGCGGCCGGTTTGACCGGAGGAGGAAAACTGACCTTTACGCAAAGGATCACAGAGGGCCCTGACTGCTGCTGCGGAACGATTGTCGGGCAGACCGGATTAAACGGAAGGTATCATAATTCCTCGGAAAGAATCGAGGAAAGCAAGGAATAAGGAGATTGGATGTGAAACATGTATTGATTGTGGGCAGCGGCGCCGGGGGAGCCACAGCCGCCAAAAAACTCCAGGGCAGGTTTCGGGTCACGATCCTGGAAGCCGGAGGAGAATTCAAACCCTTTACCTTTTCATTTCCAGTGCTGGAGAAGATGAGGATGACAGAACTGTTTTTCGATGAGCGGGAGATACAGCTGCTCTTCCCCAACATGAAGGTGCGGAAAACGGAAGATAAAATGGTTATGGTGAATGGAAGCGGCCTGGGCGGGACAACCACGCTGTCCGCTGGGAATGCCCTGCGTCAGGACCAGGGGCTGAAGGAGCTGGGGATCGATCTTGACAGCGAATTTCAGGAACTGCTGCGGGAGATTCCTATTACATATGATCACAGGGACAAATGGCAGCCTGCCTCCAGAAGGTTGTTTGAAATCTGTGAAGAAATGGATTTACATCCAAGTCCGCTGCCTAAACTGGGGGATTACAGCCGATGCACCGGCTGCGGCAAATGTGTGATGGGATGCCGGTACGGAGTAAAATGGGATAGCCGTCACTTTATCAGAGACGCCCAAAGCCTCGGAGCGGAGCTGATTCTGCGCTGCAGAGCGGAGAGAGTCGTCATTGAAAACAATCTGGCTAAGGGGGTAGAGGTAAAGCGCGGACTAAAAAGTGAATTCATTCCGGCAGATATCGTCATACTGGCCGCCGGTGGTTTTTCTACGCCTGTAATTCTGCAGAATTCCGGAATACCATGTCAAAGCAGACTTTTTGTGGATCCTGTGCTCTGCGTGTCCGCCCGGCATAAGGGGAGCCTGCAGAACAGGGAGCTTTCCATGCCCTTTGCGGTACAAAGGGAACATGAGATCCTTGCGCCATATTTTGATTACTTGAGCTTCTTTTTTCATAAAAGTTGGAGATATCCTGCCTCGGATATCGTTACTATGATGATAAAGCTTGCCGATACCTGCAGCGGAACCGTCAATGGCAGCCGCATCAATAAAAAGCTGACAGCGGTGGATCAGGAGAGGCTGGGCCAGGCTGTGGAGCTCTGCAGGGAGATTCTCAACCGATTTGGAATCCACCGGGACGACATCTTTCTGGGAACGATCAATGCCGGACATCCCAGCGGTATGCTTCCGTTGACGGCAAAAGAAGCCGAGTCCTTTCACAATCCGGGAATGCCGGATAACCTTTATGTAGCGGACGGAACTCTGTTCCCCGAATCTCTCGGCAACCCCCCGATTCTCACCATTATGGCAATGGCCGGAAGGGTAGCGAAAAAAGTTACGGAGTCTTATGCATGAAAGAAAAGAAACAAATCGGTACTGGAATAACCGATGCCCCGGAAATTCGGAAAGTTCTCCTGATGGGTTATAACGGAGCCAACAATACGGGTTCGGAAGCCCGCCTGTTGGCAATTATCCAAGAGATCAGGCAGGTGATGGGTGATGAAATTGCAATCACAATTCCTACGATTTGCGGAAAGAATCTTCGCAGATACATCAAAGAGGAACCCAATCTCAGGATTGTAGAGTATCCCACAGTGTTTTTCTTTGCTCTATACAAGCTGGTGAGGGAGCACGATCTGATTTTGCTGACGGAAGGAAGCTGCTACATGGATACTTGGAGCTCCTGTCTGCTCTGGGCTTGGCTCTGGGTTACCGCCTGTGCGGGAATAAAAGGAAAAACAATTGTCGCCTATGCGGTTGATTCTGGATTTCTCAGCCCATTCAACCAGAGACTGGTTCGCCGGATTGCATCCAGGACGGATCTCATTATCACACGAACAAAAGCTGCGGCGGACCGTCTGAGGAGCTGGAAGGTAAGCGCTCCGATCGAAGCGACAGCCGACTCCGCATTTGGTTTTTCTCCGGATCCTCAAGACAAGGAATTTCTAGCGGGCAGCTGGCCGGAGACCAGGAATGGCGTAATCGGCCTTGCCGCGGTGGATTTTTATCTGTGGCCGGTTGTGTTCCGCCCTTTCGGCAGGAAAAAGAACTGCTACCGCTGGCCATATTTTTACTCGGACTCCCGTCGGCGCCGGTCCTGTCGAAAAACTCTGGCTGAGAATTATGCCCGGTTTGCGGACCATATGATTGAAAATCACGAAAAATCGATTGCTTTGATCTGCATGGAGCAGCTGGACGAAGATTTCACACTTATGATACGCTCCTTCATGCGGAATCAGGAGAAGACCCGGATTTTCTCTTCGATGGAATACAACGCCTCCCAAATGGCGTCAATCCTGCGGTGTCTTGATCTGCTGATCACTTCCCGCTATCATGCGGCGGTGCTTTCCCTGGAAGCAGCGGTGCCTCAGATCGCCATTGGCCATGATCAGAGGCTCAGAGACCTTTATCAGGATCTGGGGATCTTCGACGAGTACTTTTTAGAGCACACTGCTCCCGGGCTTTTTCAGCTTTTGGAGGAGCGAACGAAAAAGCTTATGCGAGGGCCTGAGAGGCAGAGAGAAATCCTAGAAAAGAATAGTCTGATTCATCAAGAACGCGCAAAGCGGAATCAAAAACTCCTTGAAAACTTGGTAAACCGGGAGGCGACTTTATGAAAACGGATGCTCCATATCAAACAGCAAGGACAATTCAAGCCAGTAAGCCGGCTCATCACGATAAAGCGGTATTGATCACCGGAGCCGCGGGGTTTCTTGGAACACAGGTGGTCCGTTTCATATTGGAAAGGACGGAGCTTTCAGTTATCGTTCCGATCCGGGCAGACAGCGTCTCCGCCGCCGCAAGGAGGCTGGAACGGATCTGGCAGGATTGGCCCGTTATGATAAAAGAGATCGGCCGGCGGGTCCGGGTTCTGAAAGGAGACCTGAGCCTTCCCGGGCTTGGGCTCAGCGGCCAGGAATATGAGGAGCTGGCAGAAAATGTGGGTCATATCATCCATCTTGCGGCGGACATCCGCCTTGACGAACCTCTGGATCAGCTTCGGAAAATCAACGTGGAAGGCGTCAAACACCTGTTGGAGCTGGCCTCCCGAATCCATCTCCTCCATGGTCTCAGCCGTTTTTCCTATGTTTCCACCGCATATGTGGCAGGTGCAAGAAGAGGCAGTGTATCCGAGTCTGACCTTACGGACAGATATGGTTTTTCCAACCATTACGAACAAAGCAAGTATGAAGGGGAACTTCTCGTCAGGAAAGCGGCGGAGGAGCTTCCCGTTTCTGTGTTTCGGCCCGGTATGGTGGTAGGCGATTCCAGGAACGGAATGATAAAAACCTTTAATACCCTTTACTTTCCGCTGCGTTTATATCTCACCGGCAAACTAAAATTTTTTCCGGTGAATCCTTCCATGAAAATCAATATGGTCCCCTGCGACTATGTGGTGGAGGCGATCGCAGAACTGACCTTCGATCCGGCGGCAGCCGGCCTTTGCTTTCATCTTACTCTTCCGGCCGAAGCGCTTCCCACCGTCGGGGAGATGATGGAATATACCAGGAAATGGGCGCTGAAAAAGCTGCATGTCCGTCTCCCGCGTCCTGTCTTTATCCCCTTGCGGGTCAGTCACTTCCGATGGATGACTCGTTTCTTGCGAAGAAAAAGCGCCTTTCGCTCCCTGCTTTCCCTTTCCTCTTATTTTGAAGAAGACAGAGTCTATCGGCGTGACAATATCGACCGGATCATGAGCAGGTATCAGGGGAGCTGGCGGGATTTTTTCCCCAATATTCTTACATACGCCTGCAGCAGCGGTTTTATGCACAGATCGGAGCGAACCGTCCATGAGCAGGCCTATTTTAGATTGTCAGGAAAAAGCAGACTGGTTTGCTTCCACGATATCATCTCGGGAAAGATGGTTTCCCGAAGTCCTGAGGAAATCAGAAAAGAGATCAGAATGGCGGTCTCTGCATTGCATGGATTGGGCGCAAAGCCCGGTCAGCGGATTGCAGTGGTCGGGTTTAACTGTTCCCGGTATTTTGTCATTGATGTCGCCGCAGGATTGAGCGGATGCGTCAGCGTACCCTTGTACTACAGCAGTCCGGTCCCAGAATTAATAGAAATCATCCGGGAAAGCGGCTCGGTAATTTTATTTGCGGGAGTGCCCGAAATCCTTGAACAGATCTCCGGTGCCGGCTTGAACATTCCTGTAGTATCCTTCTGCAGAAACACGGTTGCGGGAAGCCATCTGGAATGGGATGAATTTTTAGGATATGGCGCAGAGTCCGGCAAAGGGGAGGCGGATGCGCTAAAAGCTGCCCCTGTCGGCTTTGGGGACCTTGCCACACTGCGATATACCTCGGGAACCACAGGCAAACCGAAGGCGGCGGCCTTTGATCACGCCGGCCTTCGAAGCATGGCCGAATCCCTTGCATCCCTGCCGCCATGGAAGGCGCGCACCCGAAGAATCACCTATCTGTCCTTTCTTCCGATGAACCATGTGGTGGAGGGGATCCTGGCGTCTTATGCCATTTACTTTTCTCCCGCCCCCATCGAAATTTACTATCTGGAAAATTTCCGTGATTTGCAGAAGGCGCTTCCGAAAATCAGACCCACCGTCTTTTTCTCGGTGCCCAGGTTTTATGAAAAGGTCTGGGAAAGCGCGGAGCAAAGCACCATAGGCCGTTGGTACCGAAGCAGCAGAAGCGTTATGAAGCAGCTGCTGGGCAGACTTCTCGGCTTTGCCGTTAGAAGGAAGGCCGGTATCGACCGCTGCGCCCAACTGATCGTCGGTTCCGCGCCAGTGAGTATGGAGCTCCTTCAAAATTTGCGGTTCATAGGGATAGAGGTCCATAACGCCTATGGCCTGACAGAGGCGCCGTTGATCACGCTGAACCGCCATATGGCCAACAGGATTGATACGGTAGGGGAACCGCTTCCCGATACACAGATCAGGATCGCATCCGATGGGGAAGTGCTGGTGAAGGGTCCGCAGGTCATGAAGGGGTATATGAACGGCCGTTTTTTTGCAGATGACGGCGAGTCGCCGCTGGAGGACGGATGGCTGCATACGGGAGATTACGGAACGTTGACGGAGGATCATTACCTTGTTTTAAATGGACGGAAGAAGGAAATGATCATCACTTCCTACGGCAAGAATATTGACCCTGTAAAAATTGAGATGGCCCTGAGGGAGGCTGCGGGTTTCGATCACGTTTTGGTATACGGAGATGATAAGCCGTACTGCGTCGCCCTGTTCTGGGGCGGCAGGCAAGAGGAAAGCGCTGCTGCGGAAGCGGCGGAAAAAGGCGTCCAAATGGCCAACCTGCAGCTTTCCCATCCGGAACAGGTGAAAAAATGGGCTGTTCTGAAAGAAGATCTGACCATTGAAGGCGGGGAGCTCACGGCAAATCTGAAGATGAAGCGAAAGGCCATTATCCGGAAATATGCGGACATGATTGAAGCCCTTTACGAACAGGCATAGACATGGAGCAGCCAAAGGAGTTCTTGATTTTCCTTTCCTTCTATAGTAGAATCATATTAATATTCGTTGCAATTTCAACATCATTGACTAAATCTCAGGGAATAATACCGGTGGGGTCAAGCAGCGAAGAACGCTTGGAATTGAGGGGAGAAAGATATTGAATACGGATAACAATGAGGGGCAGACGGATCTCAATATGGATAACGTCACGAGATTAATGATAGAGGACAAGGAGATCATTCTGATCGCAACCGCGCATGTTTCCAAGGAGAGCGCGGAGCTTGTCAAACAGGTGATTGAAGAGGAAAAACCGGACAGCGTCTGCGTCGAGCTGGACGAACAACGGTATACGAATATACAGAACCCCAAATCCTGGGAAAACACTGATATTGTCAAGGTGATCAAATCAAAGAGGGTTGGATTTCTGCTGGCCAATCTTGCGCTGAGCTCCTACCAAAAGAAGATGGCAAAGAAGCTGGATGCTCCTGTGGGAGGAGAGATGATTCAAGGAATCAAAAGCGCGGAAGAAACTGGGGCCCAACTGGTCCTTGCGGATCGGAACATCCAGACTACCTTTTTAAGAATATGGCGCAAGCTGGGCCTCTGGGAAAAAACGAAACTGCTGACCGGCCTGGTTTTTTCCTTTGATGAGGACGACGCGGAGCTCACGGACCAGGATATCCAGGATCTGCTGAAGGCGGACATGCTGCAGTCGATGATGGCCAGCGTGAAGGAGAAATTTCCGGGGATCGGAAAAATTCTCATCACCGAGCGAGATCAATATCTAGCGGCAAAAATCAAAACGGCTCCGGGAAAGAAGGTCGTAGCTGTTCTTGGGGGAGCCCATGTGCCGGGGGTAAAAGAAGAGATTTATAAAGAACAGGATCTGGAAGAGATTTCTGTTGTACCGCCGGTAAATCCTATCTCTAAGATTTCAGGCTGGATCATTCCGGCTATTATCTTCGGTCTGCTTGCCTACGCGTTTTTCACCAATATCCAGACGGGGCTGGAGCAGCTTTCGGCATGGGTCTTGTGGACTGGGGCGCTGGCCGCCGCTTTCACGGCATTATCGCTGGGTCATCCGCTCAGCATCCTGACCTCTTTCGTAATGGCGCCCTTTACCACCCTCAACCCGCTGCTGGCCTGCGGCTGGTTTACCGGCTTGGTGGAGGCCACCATCAGAAAACCGACGGTGAAGGATTTACAGGATGTATCCGAGGACATTCTGACCTTCAAGGGCTTTTTCAGGAACAGGCTGCTTCGGATCATTCTAGTCGTCTTTATGGCCAATCTCGGAGCGTCTCTCGGCACATTTATCGCCGGCGCCGGCATTATAAAGAATCTGTTTTAAAACCGAATTTGCAATCAATCAGAGAATGCTTCGGAAAATCCTATGACAGGATGATGGATATGAATGGAAGAGCCCACTATACTTTGGATATAGTGGGCTTTTTTTATGCTGCGGGGCTCCATTTCATGTTATCCTTCTACTCTTTTTGTATGGAATGGAACGCGTCTTCCGCGATTTCGATGGAACGGTTGATGTCCTCGTCCGTCAGCGCTGCATTGATGAAGTGGTTGTGATGGGAGGTCAGAAAGATTCCGCGCTTTACGCATTCTGCAATCCACTTCTGATGGAGCATCAGGGAATCATCGTCCGCAAGTCTCAGATAGAACAAGGCCGGCGGGCCGGATACCACCAGATGAAAACCGTTGTTTGCGGCGGCAGCCTGAAAGCCATCCATCAGTTTCTTGCCCTTTTCTTCAAAAATCGTTGGAGCATTCAGCGCTTTCAGCTTGTTGATGCAGGCGATTCCAGCGGCGAAGGGAACTGCGCTCATCCAGTAACTGCCGGTAAAGGTTAAGCTGCTGACCACTTCCTTCAGCGATTCTCTGCCGCAGAGGGCGGAAACGTTATATCCGTTTGCCAGGGCCTTGCAGAAGCAGATCAGATCTGCTTTGAAACCGAAATAATGATCGGAACCGGCCAGATCCAGACGGAAGCCGGCCCGGACATCGTCCAGAATCAGCACCACACCGTGATCGTCGCAGAGCTTGCGGACGTTCTGCCAGTATCCGTCAGACGGATAGAAGTTATCCCTGAAGTTGCCGTGCATGTAAGGCTGGGATATAAGCCCTGCAATTTCTCCTTTATGTTCGAGAAAAACCTTCTCCAGAGCCGGAAAATCATTAAATTCCACATAGAGATTGTTGGCGACCTCCTCTTCCAGAACTCCCGGATAATCCAGCTTCTGGGACCAGGGAGCAACGCCGTGATAATATCCGTTGAAAAATACGATTTTCTTTCTGCAGGTAGCCGCTCTGGCGGTCAAAACTGCCAGGGAGGTCACATCGCTTCCATTTTTGGCAAAGAACGCCCAATCCGCGCTTTCCACCGTGTCCACCAGAAGCTCGGCAAAATCAACCATGACGGAGGACGGAATGGTCACGCAGTTTTCCTTCTTCAGCTGCTGCAGTGCAGCTGCATCCACATCCTCGTCGCAATATCCCAGGACGTTTGGACCGTACCCGCACATATAGTCAATAAAGTCGTTTCCGTCCAGATCCCAGAAGTGGGCGCCCTTTGCCCTCGAGGAGAAGAGCGGGAATGCATCCTGGGGGATATAGCAGCCTTCTGACGGCCCCTGGTGTCCGTAGATTCCGGATGGGATGACCCGGAAGGCTCGTGCGAAGGCTTCCCGGCTTTTCGGGTATTCATAGATCGGGAATTTCATTGGTCCACCTCCTGACTTAAATACTGACCGACCCGGAAAAGAATACGGTTCATGTTGTCTATCATGGGAAGCATGCCTCCCATGGTGACCGTTCCGTTGCAGATGCAGGCCATGGCGCTGGCCTCACCGTTTAATAGCTGACCGGCAATGTCCAGGCTGGAAAAGGTCATAACCGCCCTGGGCTTGTCGCAGGGTTTTTTCAATGTGGTCAGCCGGTGATTCTTGACATTCACAGTGATGCCCATCACATCCTTGACATTGATGGCAATATCCCCGTCCGGCATCAGACCGGCGCTGAATCTTCCGCTTTGATCCTGGTTTCCGATCTGGGCAATGGCTGCCGCAGCGGTGTAGAGAGTCAGCTTTGTATTGATTTCACGGAAATTGCTGTCCTCCAGATCCTCCTTTGACGGTTTGAGATATCTTGTCAGCAATTCCGTCAGCGGAGCGAAGGTTTTCGCCAGGAATGAAATTTTAGTTAATCCTTTTGACGGAACCGGTGTGACGGTTCCTGCAATCAGCCCGTTGAATTTTTCGCAGGAGGAAAAGGGAAGCTTGATGGTACAACTATTGCAGTCTTCCGTCATATGGCAGCTTTCGTCGGCAAAGGTCAATGTGGCGCTGGGTCCGTCCTTTACCTGAAAGCCGACGGATATGGGGGATTTTCCGGCCAGAAGCTTCCTTGCTTCGGGAACCAGCTCACAAAGGTTTTCCAGGGTTCCAAGCACTGCGAACAAATTGACGTATGCCAGTGTCCTGCTGTCAATCTGAGTTAACAAATTTCGCACCTCCTTATTACATTTCTTTATGATTGATATAGCATAAGGCCTCCTGAAATGTATAGTAAAAAAGGGAAGTTGAATCGGGTACGCCACCGGGAGAAATGGGACGATCCGTCGGGAGAAATGGGACGATCCGTCGGATTGACATTCGGAAAAACTCAGATATAATGAAAGTAAAACATTACCATTTTTTGGAGCGGGTACATGTTATGAGCTGGCCCAATGAAGTGAGATCGGAAGGATATACACCGTATCAGCCCGGTTTTGAACAGAAGCTTCATTACCACAGCTTTATTGTGCCCAAAGGCAATCCTCTGTTCGGAATCGTGTCGGACTTCTATCAGTTTGATTCCGATACGGTGAACGGGGAGATATGCGCCATCCCGGACGGCTGCATGGATCTGCTGTTCCGCTACGACGAAAGCGGAGTGACGAAGACTCTGGAAGGATATCATCTGAAAAAGGTTGTGATTCCCATCTACCAAGTGGGAAGCGCATTCGGAGTCCGGTTTTCGCCGGGAGGTCTGGCTAACCTCATCGACGCTCAATTTTCGGAGTTGATCGGAGAGCACGTGCCGGTTACGGACTTTCTGAAAAGGGATGCGCTGCTTGATCAGATGGATGAAGCCACAGAGTTCGGGCGTCGTATTGAAATTATTTCTGAATACCTTATCAAGCAGTTGCGCAGAAGCTATGGAACGGCGGATGTGGTTCGGTACTGCACCGATAAGATCATTTACAGCCGGGGAAATCTTCTGATCAGCGACCTATCGAGGGAGACGGGATACTCAATTCGTTATCTCAGACTTCTCTATCATTATCATGTGGGAATATCTCCGAAGGAGCTGTGCGAGATCATCCAGTTCCAGAATTCATTTCATCAGTTTGCCGATTTGCGGAAGGAGCAAAAGGAGATTTCTCTTTGCGATCTGGCCGTTTCCGCAGGCTATTACGACCAGTCCCATATGAACAAATGCTATCATAAAATGGTTGGAACCCTGCCCCAAAAATTCTTTATCGAAATGAACCGTTAATATAATAACCATTCTCTCCTGGAGGAAATTCTATGAGAAAAATGATTCTGACCAATATTTTTATTGCGCTGCTGCTGATTCTGGTGATATCTCTGAATCAGGAGACCCCGCTCACGGCTGCTCACGCCGGCACCTACTATGTATCGCCGGAAGGCTCCGATTCCAATCCCGGAACAGAGGACAAGCCCTGGAAAACCATACAACGGGCAGCGGATACGGCTGCACCGGGGAGCACGATTATCATCAAGGCCGGGACCTATTTCGAGAGAGTCAATATCAGATTATCGGGGGCATCTGCAGATAAACCGACTGTTTTCAAGGCACAGCAAGGCGATAAGGTCATCATTGACGGCTCCGAATCCTCACCGGAAGAACAGGAGGAGCTGGTTCGCATCAGCGATTGCAGCTTTGTTCAGCTCATCGGTCTGGAGCTTACAAACAACATCACAGACGAGGATGATTTTCTTCTGAGCGGCATCGGCGTCTGGGGAGAGGGAGAAGGCATAGAAATCCGAGACTGCAGAATCCATCACATCTGGCATACAGGCGCCTCCAATGATTCTTCCGCCCATGGGATTGCGGTATACGGAAGAAACGGGGAGAACCCTGTCAGCGGTTTGATTATAAACGGAAACGAGATCTGGGATATTAAAAGCGGAGCCGGCAGTGCCGTAGCTTTGAGCGGGAATGTGGACGGCTTTATGTTTACCGAGAACCATGTTCGCGACATTGAAAACATCGGTATTGCGCTGTTGGGGGACAAGAAACTGGGCGGCGAGCCGGTCTGTATTCCGGAGAAAAATAACCGAGCGAGGAATGGTTTTGTCGGATACAACACGGTGGAAGGCTGCAGCAGGAAAGGAAAACCCGGGGCTGGCAGCGCCGGCTACGAGTTTGCCGGAATAAAAGCCGACGGAGCGAAGGATGTCACCATCGCGTACAATATCTGTACCGGTAACGATATCGGGGTGGCAGTGGAAAACGAAACCCCAGGCAAGGCGTGCAGCGGAATCACCGTAAGGGATAATCTTATTTACGGCAATCATGCCGGCGGAATCCAGGCCGGCAGTGACAATGCCGGCAAGGGCTGGTCGGCGGACTGCAGGTTTTTCAATAATACCCTATACAAGAACCATGGGGAAAGCAAGGGGAAAGGCGAGATCATCGTTGGAAAGAGCCATGATCTTCTGTTTTACAGCAATATTATCCATACCGGTCCGGGGAACCTGGCTGTCTCCACAGAGAATCTGGGCAAAAAAAATATCTATAACATCAGCTTCAATTACAACCTCTATTACGGGCCGGGAGGTGCCCGGGGGCTCAGATTTTCCGGCCTGGACACAGGTCTTGTGGGTTTGAACATGTGGAAGCAAAAGACGGGTCAGGATAAGAATTCAAGGATCGCCGATCCCCGATTTTCCGATGCCGATGGAACTGATTTTTCACTGCTGCAGAATTCTCCGGCGATTGATGCCGGTGATCCCGGTTACACACCAGAGGCCGGGATGCTTGATTTTGCAGGAAAATCCCGTATCAGTGGCAGGGCGATTGACTGCGGCGCCTATGAATTCTAAGGCTTGGAACTTTTTGGAACAATTCTCGTCTAATCATTGCTGATAATATCAGGAAGCTATTAAAGAGGGAAAGGTAAGGTAACATCTATGAATGAGCTTAAGAGTAAAATCGTATCGAACATTATTATCGCAGTGATTATCGGAATTGCCGTCGTTGTATCGGCAGCGCTGCTTGCCGACGGAGTTGTGAAAATTAAGGGCGGCAACAATCGAATCATTGTAACGGGATCCGCAAAGCAGCAGATCACTTCCGATCTGATCGTCTGGACCGGCAGCTTTACCGCAAAATCGCCGGTACTGCAGGATGCCTACGCCCAGCTTGAGTCCGACAAGACCAAAGTAATGAACTACCTTGTCGATCAGGGCGTGCCGAAGGACAAGATCGTATTCTCCTCAATTTCAACTAACACATATTACATAATACTGCCCAGTGGGCAATATACCAGCGACGTGGACTATTATGAGCTCTACCAGACCGTCACGATCAGCTCTGAAGAGATTGAAAAGATCACGGAAATATCAAGAAATGTAACAGAACTGATCAATGAAGGGATCCAGTTCCAATCCAACTCTCCCCAGTATATGTATACGAAAATTGCGGATCTGAAGGTTACCATGCTGGCCGAAGCAACCAAGGATGCCCGGAAACGTGCTGAGATGATTGCAGAGAACGCGGGAAACACTCTGGGCAAGCTGAAATATGCCGATATGGGAGTGATTCAAATCACGCCGCTTTACTCCAACGAGGTATCCGATTATGGGATGAATGATACGTATTCTCTGGAAAAGGAAATTACAGCGATCGTTCACTGCGAATTTGAAATCTAATGGACATACAAAAAACCTATTATGGCTATAAGCTGTTCAAGGATATGATCCCGATTTATCCCGTTTATATTCTCCTTTTTGAATCAAAAGGGCTTTCTTTGGGTCAGATTTCCATGCTTCTTGCCATCTGGTCCGTTCCCGCGGTTCTGCTGGAGGTGCCGACAGGGATCCTGGCTGACCACTGGAACAGGAAAAATACTATAATAATCGGCTGCCTTTGCAAGGCAGCCTGCTATATCATCTGGCTCTTTTCCGAAGGGTTTGCCCTGTTCGCCCTGGGCTTTCTCTTCTGGGGCGTCAGCGAAGCCTTATGTTCCGGTTCTGAAGAGGCGCTGCTGTACGACAGCCTGACGAGAAACCGGGAAGAGGACCGCTTCGACAGAGTTTACGGCGCAGGAAATTTCTTTTCGGGCCTGGGCGTTGCTCTGTCCTGCTTTGCAGGCGGACTATTGACGGAAGCCATAACCTTTCACGGAGTTTTGGCTGTGTCTGTTCTTATGGTTCTTTTATCAACCATTTTCGCGGTATGTTTTCATGAAGTCAATGATTTCAGGACAGACAATGAGGACCGCGGGCCCGACAATTCAAAGAACGCCCTCATCACGGTGAAGAGCTCCCTGGAGCTTTGTTTCCGTGACAAAATGCTTCTGTCGGCCATCATGATGCTGGTGCTTGCCGTGGGGGTTGCAGGTATTCTGGATGAATATGATCCGTTGATTGCCGACAGCTTTGACCTGCGTCCCGGTCTTGTTGGCGTTTGGATTGGTTTTCGATATATTCTTGAGGCGGTTGGTTCGAAAACAGCGTATCAGCTCAAAGCTTTGTTTGCGAAGGGGAACATCAAGGATCCGTTTCAAGTCGTATTTGCGCTAACTGTTGCTTCCGGGGCATGTCTTGCAATATTTGGTTTTTCCCATCATTGGATGGCAGTTCCGCTTTATGGATCCTTTTATTTTCTGATGGCGGCTGCGGTGGTTCTTCAGGAGGAATATGTGCAGAGCAGGATCGAGAATCAGGGAAGATCAACGGTACATTCCATTATTTCACTGATGTATAATTTGTATGGCGCTTTGTTTTTCATAGCCGTATCTGCAGCGTCGCGAATCGGCATTCACTGGATTCTGGTTTTGTCAGGCTTCTATATGATATTGCTGTGTCTTGTCATACGATATTTGGCATCACGCATTGATTCCCGTTAAAAATAATAGTATATTAATCTATAGTTCTGTCGTTGCCGCGGGCATCTGATGAATAGGAAAAAGGCGGTCCGGCGCATACTGAATTTGTATCATGCAACCGGCTGAAAAGGAATCGAATGTATATTGTAATCGGATATTTCAAACAAATCATGGGTGGAATCCGGGACTGGGCGGACCATGTGGTTGCAAGCGTCTCGGATTACCTGTCAAATCCTTTAGAATTCGTGGATTTCTATACTTTTTTTGTTCGCTGGATCTTTCCGGTTCTTGCGGTGCTTGTGCTTGTTCGCTGTGTGCTGCCCCTTCTTCGGGACAGCGGGAGCAAAAGGATATGGGGCTTTCTCGAAATCAAGGATGCATACCGGATTCCGATTCTGCATTGGGAAAACTCCATCGGAAGGAGCAAGCTTTCCGATATCGTCATCAACCTTCCCTTTATATCCCGGAGCCATGCGGTGTTGTCTTACGGAGAAAACGGCTGGACCATAACCGACCTGGCCTCCAAGGGAGGCGTCCGGGTAAACGGAGAGATAATTGAACACTCCGGTCCTGTGGAGATCGGGGATACGATTTCCTTTGCCACCGCTGAATTTCAATTTGTACCCTCGGAAGAAGGCAATGAAAACATACAAAGAAAAAGCAAGCTGGATTGGCTGGCAAATCTGGGCAGAGGGATTACTTCTGGAAAAACCATTCTGCTCATTTTAGCGTTTCAGCTTTTGGGAGGAATTCAGGTCTTCCTGTCCATAGAGGAGGAGGCGACCTCCAGGGTTCTTATTATATTTCTGGTCTACATGGCGGCGGAATGCTGCTACTATTTCATCCTGTCAAAACTAAGCGGGAAATACAGGGAGCTGGAATTGCTGATCTTTTTTCTTTGCGGACTGAACCTGCTCATTGTGGCGTCATCCTCGCCGGAGCATCTGTTAAAACAGCTCGTTGCGATCCTTCTGGGGATGATAATCTACGCGGCAATCCAGCTGATCATCAAGGATGTGGGCAGGGGAAGAAAACTGAAATATCTTCTGGTTGCAGCCAGCATTGTTTTGATCGCACTCAATCTGATTTTGGGAGAAACGCGATTCGGCGCCAGAAACTGGATCAACCTCGGCTTTATTACCTTCCAGCCCATGGAGTTCGTCAAGGTTGCTTTTGTCCTTGCGGGAACCGCCACTCTGGACAAGCTCCTTACCACCAGAAACCTCACGGCATTCATCGGTTTTTCCGGGGCTTGCATCGGCGCGCTGATTCTGATGAGGGACCTTGGCACCTCAGTTATCTTCTTTGTAACCTTCCTTGTTGTCGCCTTCATGAGATCCGGCGATATCCGAACCATAGCGTTTATTTCAGCCGGAGCCGCGCTGGGAGCCTTTGCCGTAGTATCGTTTCTGCCGTATATTGCTTCCAGGTTTGAAGCCTGGGGGCATGTATGGGAATATGCGGATACCATCGGGTATCAGCAGACTCGAACCCTTCAATATTCCGCCAGCGGAGGGCTTCTCGGCCTGGGAGGCGGAAACGGGTATCTGGTAGGGATTCCGGCTTCGGATACCGACCTTGTCTTTGGAATTCTATGCGAGGAATGGGGACTGATTGTCGCTCTCTGCGCCGTATTGATTCTTATTTTTTTAGCTTTACTGACGCTGTTTTTCATGCGGAGCTGCAAATCATCCTTTTATGCCATTTCCGCTTGCGGCGCCGTATCGATCTATCTGATTCAAACCGCCCTCAACGTATTCGGTTCTCTTGATATGCTGCCTTTAACGGGAGTTACCCTGCCTTTCCTGTCCAACGGAGGCTCCTCCATGGTGGTCTGCTGGGCGCTGCTGTCCTTCATAAAGGCTGCGGATGACCGATACAGACCTGAATGGCAGGATTCCGGAGATGAGGAAGCGTTGTCAGAATTGGAGACGGTAGAAAGTGTAGGTGAATCAATATGAAATTATTGACGAGGCGTGCTCTTGGCCTTATGATACTGACAATGCTTTTGGTCATTGGATTGCTGACATTCACCTTTCGGTACGCTTTTGAAGCCTCCTCCTGGGCGATGCACGCAACCAACAAGCATTTGTATACGGACGGCCTGTTGAAGACCGCTGGAAAAATATATGACCGCAACGGCGAGGTCTTGCTGCGGACCGTAGATGGCTATCCAAAATATCATGAGAATAAGACGGTCAGAAGAGCGCTTCTCCATGTGATTGGGGACTCTTACGGGAATATCGCCACCAGCCTCCAGGTTGCGTACAGCGACAGGCTTTCCGGCTGGGATCCGGTCAATGGAGCGTACCGGTTCCACAAGGAAGCAGGAAGCTTTGGAAACGACATGAAATTGACCCTGGATGCGGAACTGTGTTCCGTTGCTTACCAGGCTATGAACGGCAGGAAGGGAACGGTTGGAGTATACAACTATAAGACCGGTGAAATTATCTGCATGGTCAGCATACCAACCTTTGATCCGGAGAACCGCCCCGATGTGGAAGCTAGCCCGGAAAATTACGAGGGCGTCTATCTCAACCGCCTTCTGTCCGGCATCTATACGCCGGGTTCCGTTTTCAAGCTGGTAACGGCGGCGGCCGCCATCGATCAGCTTGATCATATGGATACCATGGTTTATCAGTGCAAAGGAAAGCAGCTGGTCGACGGAACGGAAGTCACCTGTCCCGACGCCCACGGAAACGTTACGCTGGAGCAGGCTCTTGCCCAGTCGTGCAATATTGCATTTGCGGAACTAGCCCTTGAGCTTGGAGGGAAAACCCTTCAAAATTATGCGGAAAAGACTGGAATGGTAACTGGTCTGAAGATTGACGGGATAAAAACCGCCAGAGGGAGAATCGCCGTAGCGGAGGCGGAAGGCGGCGATCTGGCCTGGGCCGGGATCGGCCAGTACAGCGATATGGTCAATCCGTTGAACTTTATGGCCTTTGTTGGGTCTATCGCCAATGACGGAGTAAGAGTAACGCCGAGGCTGCTGCAGGAACAGGGGATTCTGGCCGTGCTTCCCGGGTTGGGAACTCAGGAAAAGAGGATTCTTTCAGAGGATACCGCGGGAATTCTGGGAGCCATGATGCGAAACAACGTAAAAGAGGCGTATGGAGAGGACCGCTACAAAGGTCTGGAGCTGTGCGCCAAGTCAGGAACCGCGCAGGTGGGGGACGGGGAACAGCCCCATTCCTGGTTTGCCGGTTATCTTGATCGGGAGGACTGCCCTCTCGCCTTTGTTGTGGTTGTGGAAAACGGAGGCTCAGGCAGCAAGGTTGCCGGCGGCGTAGCCGGCAAGGTCCTGAAGACTGCGGTAAAAAGCATGACCGCTGAAGCGGAGTGAAAACATAAAAATAATTTGTTGACAAAACTCAAAGGGATTAATATAATAATACCAATATCAAAAAAGCGATGACCAGGAACCAGTAGCGGCTGCGTCCAATCCTTACAGAGAGCTTTCGTTTGGTGGAAGAAAGCAGGATATAAGTACCGTGAATTCATCCTGAGAGCTGCACACTCAAAGGCGATTGCCCTGTAGGCTGTGCCGGATTCCAACCGTTAACGTGGAGGAGCGATGATTGTCGCTTGCTGAGGTTGCTGTAAAGCAACGAAGACAAGGTGGTACCGCGAAAGAATCTTTCGCCCCTGTTAATACAGGGGCGATTTTTTTTATTCCAAATAAACCTGGCCAGGTTTGTTCAATAAATAATTATTTAGTATCAGCCCGCTCGGTTCCAATTCGGAAGCAGGATTCTGATTTCTGATCCGGGAGGGCCGATCAGAAGTTCATGGAGGTAATTTAAAATGAAAAGATATGGTAAAAAGACATTGGCGCTGGTCCTGTCTTTGCTGCTCATAACAGCAGTTACCGGCTGCGCAGGCGCGGGGAGCGCTGAATCCCAAGGTGGAGAAGAACAGACGCTGAACATCGGTATCGTTCAGTATATGGATCATGTTGCATTGGATTCCGCCCGTCAGGGTTTTATTGACGCTCTGGCCGACAATGGGTATGTGGATGGTGAAAATATTGTCATCGATTTACAGAACGCGCAGGGGGACCAGAGCAACCTGTCCACCATCAGCGACCGTTTTGTAAGCAATAATGTGGATCTGGTCCTTGCTATCGCAACACCTGCAACTCAGGCAATCGCGGGCAAGACGACCGAAATCCCGATCCTCGGAACCGCTGTGACGGATTATGTTGCTGCGAGACTGGTGGATTCCAATGAAGCTCCCGGCGGAAATGTTTCCGGCACGACGGATATGAATCCCATCAAGGATCAGATCGATCTCCTGATGAAGCTGGTGCCTGATGCGAAAACCGTCGGCGTACTCTATACCTCAAGCGAAGACAATTCTATTCTGCAGGCCGGTATGGCGAAGGAAGCCATAGAAAAGCTTGGAATGAAATATGTTGAGGTAACCGTGACCAACGGCAACGACGTTCAGCAGGCAACCCAGTCCATCGTTGACAAGTGCGACGCCATCTACATTCCGACTGATAATGTGTTCGCTTCCGCTATGCCCATCGTCCACGGAGTAACCTCCGTTTCCAAGACTCCTGTGATCTGCGGCGAGTCAGGCATGGTCGACAACGGCGGGCTGGCTACTCTAGGAATCAATTACTACGATCTGGGATATCAGACCGGACTCATGGGTGTAAAAATCCTCAAGGGTGAAGCGGAACCGGCCACAATGCCTATCGAATCAGCGACAGGATTTGATTTCGCCATCAACGGAACCGTAGCGGAGGAAATTGGCCTTGCAATTCCGGCTGATCTGGAGCAGTACGTGAAAAAGGCGGAATGATTTCTGCGAAACGAATCATTACAGATATTTAGGAGCGAGGAAAGATCATGTTACAGATATTATTAGGCGCGATTTCACTGGGCTTGTTGTGGGCGATCATGACAATCGGCGTCTACATCACTTATCGGATATTGGACATTGCCGACCTGTCGGTAGAAGGCAGCATTGCCATGGGAGCGGCCATTGGCGCAAATATGATATACCATGGCGTCAATCCCTTCGCGGCTTCCATTACTGCCATGCTGGGCGGCATGGCAGCCGGACTGGGGACGGGACTGCTCCATACAAAGCTGAAGATACCGGCTCTTCTGTCGGGAATTCTGACTATGATTGCGTTGTATTCTGTCAACCTTCGCATCATGGGCAAGGCCAACCTGTCCTTGCTGCGAATGGATACGGTTTATACAAAATTTGAAGAAATGGGCTTGAACCATACCAATGCGGTCATCTTATTCGGCCTGATCTGCGTGGCGAGTGTCGTCGGTCTATTGTACTGGTTCTTTGGAACCGAGATCGGCTGCGCCATCCGCGCCACGGGCAACAATCCGCAAATGGCACGGGCCCAGGGGATCAATACCAACAACATGATCATCCTCGGCCTGGTTATCAGCAACGGCCTGGTGGCCTTCAGCGGCGCGTTGATCGCGCAGAGTCAGAGCTTTGCAGATGTTCAGATGGGCATCGGCTCCATCGTCATCGGTCTGGCATCGGTTATAATCGGAGAAGTGCTCTTTGGAAAGAGAAATTTCTTCAACCGTCTGCTCTCCCTGGTTATGGGAGCCGTGACCTATCGTATCATCATCGCTTTGGTACTGAAGATGGGCATGCCTGCCAACGATCTGAAGCTGTTTACCGCCATCACCGTTGCCGCAGCCCTCTCGCTGCCCATAGGAAAAGCCTACCTGCGGCCGATCAGAAAATCCATGGCGAGAGAAACGGAAAATCATAAGAAATCAATCAGAGAGGAGTATACGGATGCTGTCAGTTAATGGAATATATAAGACGTTTAATAGCGGGACCGTCAATGAAAAGGACGCCCTGACCAATGTGAGCCTGACCCTTGAGGAAGGAGACTTTGTCACCCTCATCGGCGGAAACGGCGCGGGGAAATCGACCTTGCTCAATTGTGTCGCAGGCGTTCACGGGATAGACCGTGGTTCCATATGCATCGACGGTGCCGATGTCTCCAGACTGCCGGAACACAAGCGTGCAGGATTTATCGGAAGGGTCTTTCAGGATCCCATGATGGGGACTGCCGCCGATATGGGGATTGAGGAGAATCTGGCCCTCGCTTTCCGCCGGGGTCGTTCAAGAAACCTGAGATGGGGGATTTCCAATAAGGAGAGGGAAAAATACAGACAACATTTAAGTCAGCTGGATCTTGGACTGGAAGACCGGCTTCATGCAAAGGTCGGGCTGCTGTCCGGCGGTCAGCGGCAGGCGCTGACTCTGCTGATGGCTACTCTGATCAGACCGAAAATTCTCCTACTGGATGAGCATACCGCCGCCCTTGATCCCAAGACGGCGGAAAGGGTACTGCAGCTAAGCGATCAGTACATCAGAGAGGGAAATCTCACCACCCTGATGGTAACCCATAATATGGTCAACGCTATACAGTACGGGAACAGGCTGATTATGATGCATGAAGGCCGAATCATTCTCGATATCAGAGGCGAGGAAAAGAAAAAGCTCACGGTGGAGGACCTTCTGAAGCGTTTTGGAAAAGCCAGCGGAGAAGTGTTTGCAAACGACAGAGCACTTCTTTCATAGAACAAAAGTGATAAAGAATGGAATAAATATAGCGGAACGAGTAAAAATGATAACAGATGGCAAACCAGCTTATGCCATCTGTTTTTCTTTGTCGGGCTCAGAGATTTCTTCTTTTCTTCCGTATCTGCTGATCCCGATCAGGATGATTCCCGCGATGACGAGCATTCCTCCTGCCCATTGGTGCAGTCCGGATCGCTCCTTCAGCAGCAGGGCGGACAGAAGCATGGCGGTGAAAGGCATCATCCCGGAGAAAGCTGCGGCGGTTATGGCCCCGCAGCGCTTGATACCTGAATACCAGCAGATGAAAGCAAGGGCTGTTACAAATACGCCGTACCATACCAGCGCGAACCACCCACGGCCGTTCAGGGCCGCAAGCCGTGTCCCGGGATTTTCGAAAATGGCGGGGGCCAGACACAGAATCATGGCAATGGCGGAGACAACAGCAGTTTGAACTATGGGATCCAGCGCCTTTCTGGGAGCGGATTCCTGCCGGCGGGCGAAGAAACGAGACAGTATGTTGAACAGCGACTCAGAGGCAGCGGCGCAAAGCACCAGCAGGTTTCCCGCCAGGTGCTCCATGGAAAGACCGTTGCGGCTGGGAAATAAACCCTGTATGAGCAGCACCCCTCCGATTGTGCAGAGAATACCGAGAAACCTTTTTCCTCCCACCGGTTCCTTCAAAGCACACCAAGCGAGGGTCGCCGTAATGGCAGGCGTAGCTCCGGTCAGAATTCCGGCTTCTCCGGCGCTGGTCCGCATCAGTCCGATAATCAGGAACATGCGGAACAGAAACATGCCGAACAGCGCCTGTACCATCAGGTAGAACCAGTCGCGGCGGCTCAGGGATGGCAGCTCTCTTTTCAGACGCCCGAAGCACAGAGGAATCAGAAATAAAAGGGCAAATAAAAGACTAACGGCGGTAATCGTAAATGTTCCAAGCTTTGCGGAAACATACTGAGCGGAAATCACACTGGTCCCTGCCAGAGTAAACGCTCCGAATAAAAAAAGCGGACCTTCCATTTGTTTCAAATATAAAACCTCCTTGCACATTCCCGGGGTTTGCGGTTTTTCTTTTTCATGATATAATCATACCGTTGGAACTGGTGTATTCATATATCCAGTTTAACGAAAAAAGCAGCAGTCCAGTTTAGGGATAATTTGAGTAATTTTTTTTAAGGAAATTTTTTTTGAAGCGAAAGGAGAACCTATGCAGGGTATCCGCCTGGACAGGGAAAATCCTGTTACTCTCAGACGCCAGATATACCAGGCCTTAAGGGATCAGATGACCGACGGCAGGCTAAAGGCCGGTGAGCCGCTGTCTTCCACCAGAGAGCTCTCCAAGAGTCTGAACATTTCTCGAAGCACAGTCTGCGAAGCGTACGATATGCTCATTGCCGAGGGGTTTGCGGTCAGCCGACAGGGCGCGCCGACCCGCGTGGCGGAGGGTCTTTTTATGGAAGCCTTGCTCCGGAATGCGCCGGAACCGGAATCCGTTTGTGAGAATGCGATTCAAGCGGATTTTCGTACCGGTCGACCGGATTTGAGGCTGTTTCCACGATATCTGTGGATGCAGATGCTGAATAGAGCCGGGGACGAAATGCCGCCGGAGTATTATGGATATACTGGTGCGCAAGGACTTTTTGAGCTTCGTCAGGAGATTTCGGCGTGGCTGTTCCGCATACGTGGACTGACCGTGGATCCAGGGAATATCTTCATCACCCAGGGCGCTACCCATGCTCTGCATCTCATTACGGAGCTGGTATGCGGCAATGGCCGGGCAATTATGATGGAAGATCCCTGCCACACGGGCATGCTTCAAACGCTTCGGAACAAAGGATGCCGGATTGAAGCCGTTCCTGTGGATGAGTGCGGGATCAGAACAGACCTGCTGGACTTACGGACATGTACAGGGGAAGATGAAACGGACAAGGTGGAAAGAAATGTAGGCGCCATCTATGTGACTCCGGCGCACCAGTTTCCTCTGGGTGGAATCCTTCCGGCGTCCCGAAGAACGTCGCTCATTCGTTATGCCAAGGAAAAGAAAGCCTATATCGTCGAGGACGATTACGACAGTGAATTCCGTTTCTGTGGGGAACCCGTGGCTCCTTTGTATTCCATGGCCCCGGAGCGCGTCATTTATGTGGGCACCTTCAGCAAAACCGTATTCCCCGCATTGAGGGTCGGGTATGTGATCCTGCCGAGAGAGCTGCATCGTCAATGGAAACATTTACGAACCCATACCGATGTGCAGAATCCGATCTTTGAGCAGGCGGCTCTTGCCGAGTTTCTTGCGGCACGGAAGCTGGATCGGCATGTCAGATCGATGCGCAGACAGTATGGAGAACGAAGGAAGGTCCTGCTGGATTCTATGACCGAGACCTTCGGCACTGGTTTCAAGGTATACGGAGATAACGCAGGGCTTCATGTCGCCATTGAGTTTCCCGGATTCCGCTTTGATGACCAATATCGGAAAAGCGCGCTCAATAAGGGCATCGCGGTTACGCCGATGGAATATCACTGCATAGAGAAGGGCAGGCATATGAACAAGCTGATTCTTGGCTACGGCCACCTTGATCAGGATGAAATCAGAAATGGAACCAAAATTCTCTATGAGCACATGGAGGAATACTTCAGGTAGAAGGGCAGGCTAATCAGATAGAATGTAGACTAATCAGCTAAAAGGCAGGTTAATATGAAAAGGATACTCCGCCGGGGATTTCCGGCTTTAAAACATAGAAATTTCAGATTGTTCTGGTTTGGACAATGCATTTCCCTCATCGGATCCTGGATGCAGAGCATCGGCCAATCGTGGCTTGTTCTTGAGTTGACTCATTCTGCATTGCGGCTGAGTCTGGTCACCATGATGCAGTTTATTCCCGTCATGTTGTTCTCCCTGTATGCAGGGACGCTGATCGACCGGCTTCCCAAGAGAAAGATGCTCATTGTCACTCAATCCTCTCTGGCGACACTGGCAGCTGTTCTGGCGACGGTCACCTATCTGGAGATCGTGGAATACTGGCATCTATTGGTCCTTGCTCTCATGCTTGGCATTGTAAACACGCTGGATATGCCTGCCAGGCAGGCTTTTATCGTCGAGCTTGTGGGGAAAGAGGATCTTCCCAATGCGATTGCATTGAACTCCAGCGTATTCAATCTGGGAAGGATTGTAGGACCGGCAGTGGCAGGTCTTCTGATCGGATTGGTGGGCATTGCAACCTGTTTCTATATCAATGCAATGAGCTTTATCCCGGTTATCGCGGGGATTGTGCTGATTCGCGTACCCCCAACCCATTATCAGGCGGCAGTCTTCGGTTCTCTCGGGAAAATATACAGGGATATCCGGGAGGGTTTGTCCTATATAAACGGCAGGGAAATCATCAAGCAACCCTTGATTCTTCTTGCCATGACCAGTACTTTTGTGATGAATTTCAATATTCTTGTTCCGGTTTTCGCACAGCAGGAGCTTGGCCAGAATGCCACAGGCTACGGCTTGCTTATGACCAGCATGGGAATCGGTTCCTTTCTGGGGTCCCTGACCCTTGTGGCAAAAAGCAGAAATAATCCCAGGCTCCGCTTTCTGGTGGGAGGCGCCCTGGGTATGTCCATCATGCTGGCCGCCCTTGCATGGATGGAGAATTTTCAATTATCATGCATCATCCTGTTTCTGATCGGATTCTGCACCATCATCTTTACCACTTTGGTGAACACCACGCTTCAGATCAATTCCTCTGATGAGATGCGGGGCCGGGTCATGAGCGTATATACGCTGGTTTACGGCGGAATGATCCCCATCGGAAGCCTGTTCACGGGCCAGGTAACGGAGCTTGCAGGTACGCCCGGATGCATGATGATCAGCGGCCTGATCGGAATCATGGCAACACTTTGGTCAATTTATGCCATGCGCAGAAAAAGAGCTTAACCTTTGGAGATTCCTGATGTATAATGCACAGGGATGAAAAAGACATCACAGAAGAAAACCGACAGTAGACAAAAAAGACTTCAGAGAAGAGAAACGACAGGAGAAAAAAATGACATCAGAGAAAATAGTAACATCTGAGATAAAAACGACGTCTGAGAAAAAAGTGACAGAGGCCGGCAAACTCGATGGAGTTGATTCAAAAAACAAAGCAGTTCTTGCCATGGTGCTATGTGCTGTGCTGTGGAGCACGGCGGGCATCCTGATTAAATATCTTCCGTGGAACCCCATGGTGATCGCAGGGTTGAGGAGTTTGATTTCAGCGGTAGTATACCTGTTTTATATGAGATATGAAAAAACGGAATTTAAATGGAATCGGTACTCTGTTTTAAGCGGCATCGCTCTCATGGGTACCTTTGCATTCTTTGTTGCGGCCAACAAGTTTACCACTTCCGCAAACGCTATTGTGCTCCAGTATTCGGCCCCTATATTTATCCTGATCCTGTCTGCGCTGTTTTACCGTCAGAAGTTCCGGATGGGGGACATCCTGACCGTTGCAGCCACAACAGT
This sequence comes from Bacillota bacterium, assembly GCA_023415235.1. GTDB lineage: Bacteria > Bacillota > Clostridia > Peptostreptococcales > Anaerovoracaceae > Anoxybacterium. The sequence goes on along the minus strand of JAEZLP010000069.1, from coordinate 82,242 downwards.
AGGTATTTCATTGTTTTTCCTGGATAAGCTTTCAGGAGGGTATCTGCTGGGCAATCTGCTGGCCCTTGCGGCGGGACTCTCTTTTGCATCCATGTTTGTTGTCACCGGCCATGCCGACCAGAATTCCCGTTCCAGCGGAATCCTGCTGGGACACGTATTCACGGCAGTTGTCGGCATCCCGTTTATTTATGTATCTCCGACTCCGGTCACACCTTCTACGGTTGCGGTCATCCTTGCTATGGGAATATTCCAGTTGGGGATCCCCTATATCCTATATGGAATTGCTGTGCGAAGGTGTTCACCGCTTGCCTGTTCTCTGATCAGCGCCATTGAACCGCTGCTCAATCCGGTTTGGGTATTTCTCTGCTACGGCGAGAGGCCGAGCTTCTTTGCCCTGATCGGAGGCGCCGTAGTTATCAGCGCGGTGGTGATCTGGTCGATCTGGAGCAGCGGGAAAGAGAAGCGGAATCAAGTGGAACCGGGCGTTTAGAGCTTCAATCCATCCCGGATTCGTCTCAATCCCTGTTCCATTTCCCCGGGGCTCAGGTGGGAATAGCCCAGGATAATCTGATTGCAATGGCGCCCTTTTTCCAGAGCATGCTCCTCCACCGGCACCGTATACACGCCAAGGCTACGAATTTGATCTGACAGCTCCGGTGTAAAGTCAATCCCCGGCAGCTCCAGGACAAGGTGCATACCGGCGGCTTCGCCGTAGATTCTGCAACGACCCTGAAAAACCTGTTGTATGATTTCTAAAAGAGTTTCCCGTCTTTTGCGGTAGACTCTTTTCATATGCCTGATATGACGCTCCAGCTCTCCGTCCTCGATAAAGCGCATCAGCGCAAGCTGATAGACTGAATTGGAATGATGATCAGAAAGCCGCTTCCACTCCCGGAACATCGGCACCAGCGAAGGAGGGAGTACCATGTATCCCAGCCGGAGGGAAGGATACAATATCTTGCTGAAGGTTCCGATATAGATGACCCTGCCCGGATCAATTTCCTGGAGACTTGTAAGAGGCGTACCGTCATAACGGAATTCGCTGTCATAATCATCCTCAATCAGCCAGCATCCGGTCCTTCTTGCATAGTCTACAAGCTCCAGCCTGCGCCCTATGGTCAGAAGGCCCCCCATGGGAAACTGGTGGGAAGGAGTGGTAAACAGCAATGCAGGCTGCATGTTCTGCGGAAGACGATCCGTGATAATTCCTTCCCGATCAACTGGGATCGGCAGGATATTCTTGGTGTGATAGGAAAAGATCTGAGCAACATTTCGGTTGGAAGGATCCTCGATCAGTACTTCACTGCTACTGTTCAGAAGACATTTCGCAACGAGGGTCAGTCCCTGTTTCGCTCCTGAAGTAATCAGGATCTGATCGGGGCTGCAGTCGATTCCCCGGGATTTCTTGAGATATGCGGACAGCATCCTCCGAAGTTCAGGTCTCCCCTGGGGATCGTCATAACCAAGCGCGGATACCGGCGCATCGCGGAAGGCCCGGGAGACATAGGAATTCCATTTGTTCCTGGGGAACAGGTCAAGGGCGGGAATCCCGCTGTCAAAGCTGATGCAGTCGTCGGGTATCCGGCAGCCGGAAAGAACCCCGGTCTGCTGGTCCCATAGGAGCAAAGGGCCCCTGTCGACCCGTATTCCGCCCTTTACGTAAAGCCCGGACCCGGGTACACTTTCTACAAACCCTTCCGCAACCAGCATGTCATACGCTGTCAGGACAGTATTTCTGGAAACTGACAACTCTGCCGACAAATCCCTAGTGGAAGGCAGCCGGGATCTCTCTTCCAATTTTCCTTCCAATATCTTATTTCTGATGTCTCTGTAAATCTGTCTGGAATAGGAACGCTTTTCTTCCTTATCAATCTGGATGAACAGCATTTTGCGCCTCCTAACCGGCTCAATTAAAATCGATAAATATTGGTTCTTTTATAAGCCGGTTGTCTGTGGTTCAATTATATTCGATATGGAAGCATTTGTAAACATAAGCATGAGAATTAGAAATGTATGTCCGTCTGGGAGGATGACAGAATGAAATGGAAGGAAAGTTTTCACCCTTACGCAATAACAACCATAGTATTATGGTCGCTGGCCTATGTGATGACGCGTATCGCTCTTCGCTCCTTTTCCGCGTTTTCACTTGGCTTTCTGCGATATTTTACCGCGTCATGCACACTGATCCTGTTTGCGCTGGCGACAAAAATGAAGCTGCCGTACAGAAAGGATTTCAAATGGTTCCTTGCTGCCGGCGCGTTGGGATTTTTCCTGTATATGATTTTTTTCAACAAGGGCTGTGAGACGATAACGGCCTCCACCTCCAGTGTGATCATTGCAACGGTTCCGGTTCTAACGACCCTTGCAGCACGTTTTTTCCAGGATGAGAAACTGAATCGGCTTCAGTGGACTGCTATTTTTTTTGAGTTTGCAGGCGTAGTGGTGCTGTCTCTTCTCCATGGCGAAGTAAATTTGGACGTCGGGATTCTTTGGTTGATTCTTGCAGCAATCTCTTTAAGTCTGTATAACCTTCTGCAGAGGAGACTGACGAAAACCTATACCGCGTTGCAGATCACCGCGTTCAGCATTTTCATCGGAACGATCATGCTGGGGATTTTTTCACCGGAAGCAGTCGTTGAATGGAAAAACACATCCACTGAGGGAATGGCGGCCGTACTGATTCTCGGAGTGTTTTCAAGCGCAGCCGCCTATGCCGCATGGTCCAAGGCCTTTGCCAAGGCGGATAATACCTCATCCGTGAGCAATTATATGTTTGCAACGCCATTTCTCGCCAGTCTTCTCGGATTCCTGCTTGCCGGTGAAATCCCTGATCTCTCTACCATAGCCGGAGGAACTCTGATTCTGATCGGAATGGGAGTGTTCCATTTTGGCGGGGCCGGGAAACAGAATTAGTCTCTCCAGATATGCCAGAGATGATTGTTCTGTCCCCGCGCAAATACGTCAAGCCGCCTTCCTCCCCAGGATACTGCTGCCGGAGCTGAAGTGCTCACTCCACCCAGTTCCTCCCAGTCGCTCCACCTGTTGCCGTTCCAGGTTCTGATAAGAAGCTGGTTACGCTGGCCTCGGGCAAAGATCTCCAGCCTGTTCCTACCGGTGGATGCTGCCGCCGGTCCGGAGGTTATGGCACCTCCCCGCAGATCCTCCCAGCCGCTCCAGCGGGAGCCGTCCCACCAGATATGCCAGAGGGATTGGTTCTGGCCCCTTCCGAATACGTCGATCCTGTCGGGTCCCCAGGACACAGCAGCGGGTGCAGAGGTGAGGATGCCTCCCAGATCCTCCCAACCGCTCCAGCGGGAACCGTCCCACCATTTGTGCCAGAGGGACTGATTGGTGCCGACACCGAAAACATCCAGTCGGTTTGCCTGCCAGGATGCAACGGCCGGAGCCTCTGTAAGGACACCGCCCAGATCCTCCCAGCCGCTCCAGCGGGAACCGTCCCACCATTTGTGCCAGAGGGACTGATTTGTACCGACGCCAAAAACATCGATCCTGTTGGGCCCCCATGAGACGGCGGCAGGCGCCGAGGCAAGGACACCGCCAAGATCCTCCCAGCCGCTCCAGCGGGAACCATCCCACCATATATGCCATAATGCCTGATTTTGCCCTCTTCCAAAGACATCAAGACGGTTGGTCTGCCAGGATGCTGCCGCTGGTGCGGAGGTGAGAACGCCTCCCAGATCCTCCCAACTGCTCCATGCTGGCCCGGGTGAAGGACCGGGGGCCGGGCCGGGGGCACCTCCGATACTTCTCAGAATGATCCTGATGATGGCTGCCAGCATTTCGTCGATCAAGTCGCTCTGAAGGCCATATCCTCGAAGTACGCTAATCAAAAGTCCGAAATCACGACGTATCGCCCTCAAAAGCTGGGCGGCTCTTTGATCGATCGTACCGGTATAACTCTCCTGATTTCGCATCACATAAGTAACGAGACTGAGAAACAGCCAACGGGAAATCGCTCTGGGAACTCCGAATGTTTGAAGCTGATCGTAATAATCTGCCAGATCCCGGTTGATCGCACCCATAACTCGATTGATATCCTGTGGAAGCTGGCTGAGCATAACGTCATTTTCCGCAAAGGGCTCTTCATAGATTGGTTTCATTGTATCAACCTTCCTTTACCATAATAATCCATTATATGCGTCTTGGAGGCAAAGTGGCATTCCGAGGCTTGAAATTCAAAGGAGCGGATAAATGCAGAACTCTGCGTGGGCGCGATTATGTATAAAACTGGAAAGGCAGGAAAATGTATTTCCTTGAAATCGCAACCCTTTCTTAATAAGATTTTTGTAATGGTTTGCCATGTCGAATCGGGTAACGATCATGCAACGATCGGGTAACGGTTTGCCATGTCGAAACGGTACACAATGATGATATTTACGCACGTTGCATGTTGAGGGAAGGCCTGCTTATGAAACGATACTATAGTTTACCATACTGTTTTCTATTGATCCTGATGATTGTTTTTCTATCTACCAGCGCCGCTTTTGCAGGAAGCGGGCTGATCGATATCGTTCTGGACGGAAATAAGCTTACCTGCGATTCTTCGCCGGTGATCGTAGAAGGACGCACTTTGGTTCCCGCAAGGGCAGTATTTGAGGCTATGGGGGGCAGCGTGAGCTGGAACGAGGCGACGAGGGAGATAGCCGTCCGCGTTGATTCGGTTTCGGTCAACCTGAAAATAGGCTCGAAAAAAGCGTACATAAACGGAACAGAAAAAGCTCTGGATGTTCCGGCAAGAATAATAAAAAACCGAACGATGATCCCTGTCCGGTTTGTAGCCGAGGCAGTGGGGTGCCAGGTCTCATGGGATGGAAAGAACAGGATCGTAGAGATTGTTACTCCAGATTTCATGGAAAATAAATTTGCGAAGATCGAAAGTATTGAGCTGTCAAAGGACGGCGGCAGGGTGGCTGTGACCGCCGACAAAGAACTGAAGGAAATCACAAGCTTTAAAATGACCAATCCAAAAAGGCTTGTTTTTGATATAAAGGATGCCAGGCTGTCAATTTCCGACGGGGCAATCCGAACGGACGATCATCCGCTCTTTTATGCGATACGGTATTCCCAGTATGCCAGAGATACAGTAAGGATCGTTGCGGATCTTTCCGGGAACGTATCCGGAACGGTGAACAGATCCGATTCAAAGCGAGAGACATATTTTGATTTTAAAGCGGATAAGCCGGAATTTCCGGATGACGAGCCGGACAATATCATCACCGAGGAAGACCAGGCAATTTTGGATCAGTACGGCCTTTCTCCGATACGATCGGAGGCGCGAAGGAAGCTGGTTGTCATCGATGCAGGGCATGGCGGTGCGGATACCGGGTCCCGGGGCTATGAAGACGGCGTCGCAGTTCTCAACGAAAAAGAAGTCAACCTGAATGTGGCGTTGCGGCTGCAGAAGATGCTGGAAGCCGCAGGCGCCAGGGTATTCATGATAAGAACCGAAGATGTGACGATTCCGCTTTATGAAAGGCAGGATACGGCAAACAGCCTGGGAGCGTCTCTATATGTGGCCATTCACAACAATTCCTATACCAACAGTACACCGCGGGGAACCGAGGTCCATTACCACGGAAAGGATGATCCTCCCGTTGACGGCATTTCCGCAATGGATCTGGCACAGAGACTGCAAAAAACGCTTACAGCCAACCTGGGTCTGCCCAACCGAGGGGCAAAGGTCAGCCCGGAGCTTGCGGTATTAAGAAGGACCGTGATGCCGGCTGTGATCATCGAAGGAGCCTTTATTTCCAATCCGGAGGATCTGAATTACATGAAAACAGATGAATTTCGCAAAAAATACGCCATGTCAGCGGCAAAGTGCATCATCGACGTATTAAACGACAGTGTAACATAACGGTTTTATTATTCTGCAAAGCGGGCAAGTTCATAATTGAATTTGTCCGCCTCATCGTAAAAAAGGCCATGGCCGCTGTTTTCAAAGGGAATGAGCACAGAATTCCTGATTGCGCAGTGTTGGGCAACCGCCAGATGATACAGACACACCTGGTCATGAATTCCATGTAGAATCAAAGTCGGAACTCTGATTTCATCCATGTCACAGAACAAAACCTCCTTGATCCAGGTTTTTTCCACCGCAATCGTTGACCAGGGAGCAGCTTCAAGCCCCAACTGGAAGAACCAGTCGGAAAACGGCTCCGAAACCTTCCGGTGGAAGAAGACGCTGCCGAAATCCCGAAGCATCAGAGGTCGGTCAGCATAGGTTGCTTGAATCATTTTTTGGATGTCCTCCGCCTTCAACCCATAGGGAAAATCCGGACGCTGGATCAGGCTGGGTGCTGCCGCCGCGCACAGTACCAGCTTGCTGACGCCCCAGCCCTTATGCCTTGCCATGTACCGGATTGCTATGGCGCCTCCCGTAGAATGGCCGCACAGCACGATATCACGGAGGTTCAGTGTCTCGATGACACAGCGTACGTCGTCCGCCATCCGGTCATAGCTATATCCCCCCCAGGGCTTGTCGGAATTTCCGAAACCTCTTGTGTCGAGGCCGATGCACCGGTAGCCCAGACAGCAGAGCCGATTGTACTGGTATTCAAACAGCTTGTAATTGCCCGGCCAGCCGTGGAGAAACAGAATTGTCTTCCTGCCGGAAGGATTGATATCATTTGCATACACATAGACTTCCGGTTCCACTTGTATCATATACTCCATTACCTTCCCTCACCTTCCCAATCGATATAAGAACACCGCTTCCTGGTTTTTCTCTCCGGAATCCGGTCCCTTTTCCAGTATTCTTCAAAACAGCTATTGCTATATGTTATTCTGCGGCAGTCAGGAAATGCTTGAAAAGAACATCCTGCTCCATAAAAACATATATTGTTTTGTTTGGAGGTGTTAATCATGTGTGGAATCGTTGGATGGAACGACTTTAACAAAAACCTTGAGGATGAAACCGATGTGATAAGAGCAATGGCAAAAAAGCTGTCTCACCGAGGCCCGGATGAATCAGGATTCTGGATCTCAGGAGAAACAGCCCTGGGACATAGGAGGCTGACGGTTGTGGACCCGGAGGGAGGAAAGCAGCCCATGCTGCGGGAAAGGAACGGAAATATTTATGCGCTGGTTTATAACGGAGAGCTGTATAATACCGGCGAGCTGCGGCAGGAATTGAAATTAAGAGGATGCGTTTTTGAAGGCTGGTCCGATACGGAAGTGCTGATCAATGCCTATATGACATGGGGAAGAACCTGCCTTGAAAAAATCAACGGCATCTTTGCCTTTGCAGTCTGGGATTCGGAAAAGAAGACGCTTTTTCTTGCTCGAGACAGAATCGGAGTAAAACCGCTGTTTTACAGCCTGAAAGGAAGCTCTTTCATTTTTGGCTCCGAAATCAAGGCGATTCTGGAACATCCTGCAATAGAACCGAAGCTCTGCCGAGAAGGTCTGGCGGAGATTTTCGCCATCGGTCCGGCAAGAACCCCCGGACATGGCGTCTTCGACGGAATCTCCGAATTGAAGCCGGGACATTGGATGGAGGTCACAAAGGAAGGAATCACGATCAAACAGTATTGGAAGCTTCGCAGCCATACCCACGGGGATGACTTCGAAAAGACAACAGACCAGGTTCGAGAATTGGTCTATGATTCTGTGAAAAGACAGCTGATTTCGGATGTTCCGCTCTGTACCCTGCTTTCGGGAGGACTGGACTCAGGGGCGATTACAGCCATTGCCTGCCGGGAGCTTCGCAGCGAAAACAAGGACCTTTTGAATACCTTTTCCATCGACTATGTTGAAAACGACCGGTACTTTACTCCCAGCGACTTTCAGCCCAACGCGGACGCTCCGTGGGCGAAAATGACTTCCGAGTATCTCGGTACCCGGCATCATATCTGTATGATTGATACTCCTGAATTGGCAGAGGCACTTTTTCCGGCAGTGGTGGCAAGGGATCTTCCGGGCATGACGGATGTGGATGCCTCGTTGCTTCTGTTCAGCAGATGGATCAAGGGGCATGCCACCGTCGGCCTGTCCGGAGAATGCGCTGACGAGGTATTTGGGGGATATCCCTGGTTTTATAGGCAAAGCGGGAGCAGCGGCCTGACTTTTCCTTGGTCGCAGTGTCTAAATGAACGATGGAAACTGTATTCCCGGGAATTGCTGGATGGAATCTGTCCTGAAAAGTACATAGCGGGGCGGTATGAGGAGGCAGTCGGCGAGGTTCCAAGGCTGGAAGGAGAAGCTCCGGAAGACGCCAGAATGAGAGAGTTGTTTTATCTGAATCTGACCCGCTGGATGCCCACTCTTCTGGACCGGAAAGACCGGATGAGCATGGCCTGCGGGCTGGAATTGAGAGTTCCATTCTGCGATCACAGGCTGGTGGAATATATGTGGAACGTTCCCTGGGAAATGAAATATTATAGGAGCCGGGAAAAGGGACTGTTACGTCATGCCTTAACCGGGCTCCTTCCTGATGAAATACTATGGAGAAAGAAAAGTCCTTATCCTAAAACTCACAATCCGTCGTACCTGGACGCCATGCGGATGCTTATGCTGGATATCCTCGATGATCCGGCTTCACCGCTGCTTCCGTTCCTCAATATCAATTATGTTCGTGAACTGGCGTTATCGATCAAAAAGGATACCAATATTCCCTGGTTCGGTCAGTTGATGAATGCGCCCCAGATACTGGCGTATCTGGTTCAGATCGACTTCTGGCTGAGGGAATACAGGATCGCTGTTTACTAATTCTTAACCCGGTAGACGACAGCGGCGGCCTGTACCCGGGTAATGCTTTCCATGGGATGAATCTTGTTGTCGTCACTGCCCGTTATAATGCCTGATTTGATCAGGGAGGCGATGGCTTCCTTGGCGTAATCGTCGATTACATAGCTGTCGCTGTAGGCGGAAAGAAGGGATACATCGCCGGGAGTGACGGCTTTTCCGCTTTTACTCAGTGTGCGGTAAGCCAGAACCATGGCGTCCTGACGGCTGATGGTAGAGTCCGGTTTAAATTTATTATCGGCTCCCTGAGCGATTCCCAGCGCCTTGGCTGTTGCGATGGCGTCGTAATAATAGCTTCCTTTCACCACATCCACGAAGTTGCCGGCAGAGGTATTGGCTTGGAGGTTCAATGCCCTGTATAGGAGAACCATGAATTCACCCCGCGTTATTTTGCTGGCCGGATTGAATATCTTTGTGTTTCCGCTTGATGATGTTCCGGCGACAATACCGGAGGTATACAGGCTGTCGATATAGTCCACCGCCCAGGAATATGATTCGTCAACATCTATGAAGTATTTGGACTTTTTCAATCCGGTATTCGGGTTGGTCACTGCAGTGCCTCCGATATTGATCAGAACTTTTCCGGAAAATGCGGCGCCATTGGTGTCGTATCCTGTATAGTTGATGGTGGCGGTTCCCGTTGCGCTGCTTGCAGGCACAAAGGCTACATTCAGCAGAAACGGGGTGCTGCCGTAGTAATATTTGGTCGTCGCGCTCACCTCGTCAGTGTATTTACCGGCGGAGGTATATCCGTAATACAGCTTTCCGACAGCAGATGAGGGCAAGGTGAATTTCACATAATCAAGGTTGCTGTTCTTCAGTTTTTTGCATACGTTGTTAAAATCGTCTTCTTTAAAATAAACCGGTGAGCCGGCAGCTGCGGAATACGTAACATTGTCGGCATCCTTCAGAATGCCGTTTACGGTGATGTTGACCTTTCCGGTGAAGGAAACGCCGTCTCTGTCGTACCCTTTGTAATCAATTGAGCATATTCCTGAAAAATCCTTGGCAGGCACAAAGGTTACCTTGGACAGATAGGGTGAGTCGTCGTAGTAATATTTCTTTGAAGCGGTGACCTTTGCGTCATAATCCCCGTCGTCATAGTCGTAATACAAAACTCCCTTGGAATCCGAAGGCAGGGTAAAGGTTACATAATTCAGCTTTTCATCGTTGATGTCATCGCAGACATCATAGAAATCATCCTCATCAAAGGTTAAGGTTTTATTATAATCGACAGTGTACTCGATCTCGCCGGTCGAGGTATCATCCACCTTGATTTTCACCTTCCCGCTAAAGGAATTCTTGTCCTCGTCATATCCGGTGTACTTTATCGTAACCGTGCCGGAATATCCTTTTTTCGGTACAAAGGAAACCTTTGAGATCGCAGGGGTGTCGTTATAATAGTATTTTTTCGATTCGCTGACCTTCTCGTCATAATCATCCTCGGAATCATAATTGTAATACAAGGTTCCGGTTGAGGAGGAAGGCAGGGTGAATTTTACGTAGTCGAGATCCTCGTCGTTCAAATCCTCACAGACCTCATTGAAGTCCTTCTTGCTGAAGGTGATTTTTTTCTCTCCCTTCTTCATGGTATAGGTGATGTCGTCGGCGGTATCATCGTTATTATCGCCTTTGACGGTGATTTTAACCTTTCCGTCATATGTGTTTCCGTCCTCATCCCAGCCGGTATACCGGATGGTGACGGTTCCTTCATAACTTTTTTTCGGAAGGAAGGATACCCTTGATATGTAAGGAGATTTGTCATAATAATATTTCGTAGATTCACTGATCTTGGTATGGGTGCTGTCATCCTCGTCGTAATCGTAATACATCGTGCCGGTATCGGTGGACGGCAGAGTGAATTTCACATAATTCAGATCCTCACGAGTAACGTCGTAGCACGCGTCAAAAAAATCGTCCTCATCAAAGACCACTTCCTTCCCCTTCTGTGTGGTTAAAGTGATGGTATCAGCGTCGTCATACGTTGCGCCGAAGGAAACAGAGGGGAGAAAAAGGGCGAAAACAAGGGCGGCTAAAATGATTGAAAAAGTTCTTTTAATTCTATCTTGCACTTGGTGCACCTCCTGACAATCAGTACTAATCTCTAATCCGGCATGAACCGAACTGCTCACAGGTAACAATATCTACCATAATAATAATATAAAAATTGTCAGAAATAAAGGCTTATCGGCATTTTTTCTCACCCATTGACGGTTTTTTAACGGATACGGGGCGATTTGTTCCGCAAGAATGCTTGACATATGAATTTATACAATTATAATTATTATGAAAACATAAATATTATGTTAAGACAATGAAATGAAAAGAGAAGACAAAGGATTAGAGATTATGCTGAAATTATTTAAAAACTTAAAACCATTTACACCGACGATTATTTTTATCCTGTTGTTCATGACCGGCCAGGCCATGGCTGAGCTCGCGCTGCCGACTCTGATGTCGGATGTTGTGGACAACGGAATGATGAAAGGCGATACAGAGTATATTCTCACGTTCGGAGGATATATGCTTGCAGTAGCGTTGGTAAGTTCCGCCTGCTCCATCATCGGCTCGTACTTTTCCGCCAGGGTGGCACTGGGGTTGGGCAGGAATCTGCGAAACAAGGTTTTCACAAGAGTTGAGAACTATTCCCTTCATGAAATTGATCAACTGGGGACTGCATCTCTGATTACACGAACGACTAACGATATCGTGCAGATTCAGAACGTTCTGGTCTTGATGTTCCGCTTCATGGTTTTTTCACCGATTCTGTGTATCGGAGGAATTGCCATGGCGATTTCAAGGGACAAGGGGTTGACCTTGATCCTGCTCATCGCAACCCCGATTCTTATCGCTTTTATGGGTATGATTTCCTATTCTGTTATGCCGGCTTTCAAAGCGATACAGAAGAAGCTGGACCGTATTAATATGGTGCTGAGGGAAAATCTGACCGGAATCCGGGTGATCCGGGCGTTCAACAAGCTTTCCTACGAAAGAGAGCGTTTCAGAGAAGCAAACGAAGACCTGACTGAAACGGCCATTAAAGTCAATAAAACCATGGCGGTGATGCATCCCACGCTGATGCTTATTATGAATCTGACCACTGTTGCCATCGTCTGGTTTGGCGGAATCCGGATATCTCATTCAGAAATGGGGGTTGGCGACATGATGGCCTTCATCCAGTATGCGATGATGATCATGTCCTCCTTCGTCATGGTGGCCCTGATGTTTGTGATGGTGCCCAGAGCTCAGGCCTCTGCGGAACGGATTAATGAGGTGCTGGAAATGGAACCGGAAATCCTGGATCCGAAAGAGAGCAGGAAAATCCCCGCAGGAACGAGAGGCCATGTGGTTTTTGAAAATGTATCCTTCCGGTATCCCGGGGCGGAGGAACCGGCTCTGTCGGGAATCAGCTTCCAAACGGGACCCGGTGAAGTAACCGCAGTGATCGGGGGAACCGGCTCAGGGAAATCCACTCTGGTAAACCTGATCCCTCGGTTTTACGACGTTTGTGAAGGCCGGATCCTAGTGGATGGGGTCGAGGTTTCCGAGCTGTCCCAGAGTGAGCTGAGGAGCAGGATCGGCTTCGTGCCGCAGACAGCGGTGCTGTTCAGCGGAAGTATTGCGGACAACATCCGGTATGGAAAAAAGGACGCAACCTTGGAGGAGATAGCCCATGCTGCCGATGTGGCTCAGGCGACTGAGTTTATTCAGGCAATGCCGGAAGGCTTCGATACAGTTATCTCTCAGGGTGGAACCAACGTGTCAGGCGGACAGAAGCAGAGGCTTTCTATTGCAAGAGCTCTGGCACGCAGACCGGAAATTTATATCTTTGACGATAGTTTTTCCGCTCTTGACTTTAAAACGGATGCAAAGCTCAGGGCGGCGCTGAGAAAGGAAACGGAGGATGCTGCGGTCATTATCGTAGCCCAGCGTGTCACCACAGTCATGGACGCGGACCGTATTATCGTACTGGATGATGGAATTATGGCAGGGATCGGGACTCACCGGGAACTGATGCAAGACTGTCAGGTGTACAGGGAAATTGTATCGTCCCAGCTGTCCGAGGAGGAGATGAAGGCTTATGAATAATGACAACAAAATGACGGCGAAGAGGCCTGGAAGAGGGGGCATGGGTCACGGACCTGCGGGAGGTCTGTCCATGCCCGTGGAGAAAGCAAAGGATTTCAAAGGCACCTTGAAACGGCTGGCAGGATATCTGGCGCCCGAGAAAATAAGATTTGCAGCAGTAGGCATACTGGCTGTTGCAAGCACAATATTTTCCATTTTCGGGCCAAAGATTTTAGGCAAGGCAACGACCAAGATTGCGGAAGGAATGATGTCTCCCGTTCATCGGTTCGATTTTGAATATATCGGCAATATCCTGCTGCTGATGATTCTTCTCTATTTCATCAGTTCCCTTATGGCCTTTACCATGTCTTACATCATGTCCGGCGTATCCCAAAAGACAGTATACCGAATGCGTAACGAGGTAAAGGAAAAGCTGGACCGGTTACCGCTGAAATACTTTGACGGAAGGACCCACGGGGAGATTCTGAGCCGTGTGACCAACGACATGGACACCATTGCCACAACCCTTCAGCAGAGTCTGACTCAGTTGATCACAGCCCTGGTTACCCTCGTAGGGATTCTGATCATGATGCTCTCCATCAGTCCGATTATGACACTGATCGCGGTGATTACGCTGCCGGTCTGTACCGTGCTTACTATGATCATCGCAAAAAAATCTCAGAAGTATTATGCAAGTCAGCAGAAATACCTGGGAGAGCTGAACGGCCATGTTGAGGAAATGTACACCGGCCACAAGATTGTCAAGGCGTTCGGACAGGAAGCAGAATCCATCGAAAAGTTTCAGAAGGTCAATGATGCGCTTTATCATACAGGCTGGAAAGCTCAATTCATGTCGGGAATCATTATGCCGGCGCTGAATTTCATCAATAATCTGGGTTATGTGTTCGTCTGCATTATCGGCGGCGTCATGGTGGCGAAACGGACCATTGATGTGGGAGATATCCAGGCATTTATCCAATACATGAGAAATTTCACCCAGCCCATTGTTCAGACAGCCAATATTGCCAACGTGATTCAGGGAACCATCGCCAGCGCGGAGCGCGTGTTTGAAGTGCTGGATGAGGAAGAGCAGCGTCCCGATGAAGAAAATCCCGTTTTGATTGGAAAGGAAACCGTTTCGGGAGAAGTGGCCTTTGAACAGGTCTGCTTCCGGTACAAGGAGGATGTTCCGCTGATCGAGAATATGAATATTCATGTAAAACCCGGGCAGATGGTGGCGATCGTAGGCCCGACGGGAGCGGGGAAGACTACATTGGTCAATCTGCTGCTCCGTTTCTACGAGCTGAATAGCGGAAGGATCACCATAGATGGGGTTGATATCAGCAGAATGTCCAGAACCGGTCTCAGGAGCCTGTTCGGTATGGTTCTTCAGGATACATGGCTTTACAAGGGAACCATTATGGAAAATATCGGCTACGGCCTGGAGGCTCCGGAACCGGAGAAGGTAATCGAAGCTGCCAGAGCAGCCCATGCGGATCATTTTATCCGCTCCCTGCCAATGGGGTATGATACCGTGCTGAATGAGGAGGCTTCCAATATCTCTCAGGGTCAAAAGCAGCTTTTGACGATTGCCAGAGCGCTGCTTGCCGATCCGCCGATCCTGATACTGGATGAAGCGACCTCCAGTGTCGACACCCGAACGGAAGCGATGATTCAAAAGGGGATGGCGGAGCTGATGAAGGGCCGCACTAGCTTTGTCATCGCCCACCGCCTGTCCACAATCAAGAATGCGGATTTGATCCTGGTGATGAAAAACGGCAGCGTGGTGGAACAGGGAACTCATGAGGAATTGATCCGATTGAACGGGTTTTATCAGGATCTTTATTACAGCCAATTTGCAACAAACTGGAATGCAGAGGAGGAGAATCATGAATAAGGAGTTAGTGAAGTCTGTAAGTGAATCATTACTAAAACTGAGATTTATGGCAGTTTCACAGTTTCTGAAACCGATGAAAGAGGCGGAACGGGAGAAAATAGAATTCCCTCCGGGCTGCATGCATGTTTTAGGATGGCTCAAGTCCAAGGGGCAGCCAGTGTCCATGTCTGATCTGGCCAGCGCCTCCTTGATCTCCAGGCCGAATCTGACCACCATGGTGGACCGGCTTTGTGCCGACGGTTTAGTGGAGCGGTTAGCTGACGTCCATGACAGGCGGATTGTCAATGTTGCCCTGACAGAAAAAGGAGAAGAACTGATGAAGCAGCACAAGGAGCATGCGGTCACCTTTATCGCGAGCAGACTGTCACTTCTGGAAGATGAGGAACTGGAAAAACTGAAGCGCGCCATGGATGATATGATCGAGGTGCTGGAAGTGATTACAGCGAAACAATCGTATCATCTGGAAAAAATGGGAACGGTTGAAAGGAGCAGCACATGAAGCTGGATAGAATGCTCTATATCATTACGTATCTATTGAATCACAAAAAGGTGAAGGCCCAGGAGCTGGCGGATCGTTTCGAAGTGTCTGTCCGTACCATATACAGAGATATCGATGCGATTTCACAGGCCGGTATTCCCATTGTCACCTACCAGGGTACCGACGGGGGCATCGGAATTGTGGAAGGCTACAAGCTGGACCGGAATCTGCTGACAGAGGAAGAGATCCATAAAATAGTCAATGCGCTGAACGGGATTCAAAGCATCAGCGAGGATGTCAGAATCAAGCTGCTGATCGAGAAATTGACAGGGATTACCCAGAATTCGGATCTGGTTCATACCGGAGCCGAAATCATGATCGATCTTTCTTCTTGGAACCGCTATGACAAGCTGGGAAGAGAAATCCGGCTGATCAGGGAGGCAATCCGATGTCAAAAGAAGATTCGTTTTTTGTATAACACAAACAAAAAACTGACCGAGAGAACGGTCGAGCCATATCAGATCATCTTTAAGGAAGCAAACTGGTATCTTTACGCCTACTGCCTTCTGCGCAACGATTTCAGGCTATTCAAGCTGAGAAGGATGAACAGCGTATCTGTCTTGGAAGAAAGCTATGCGGCAAGGCAGTACGCCATAGACGATCTGCAGTGGGAGAAGGTCAATGACAGGAAGGACTTTGAGGAAATCATCGTGCTTTTCGATCCTGTCATGAAATATTCCATCGACGATCTTTTCGGAGTGGAGAGTTATCAATATCTGGAAGACGGCAGACTGAGGGCGACCTTTATCCTGCCCAGGGAACCGTGGTTGTACGGTTTTCTTCTGGGCTTCGGGGATAAGGCTGAAATACTGGAACCGGTTGAACTGCGTGAAAAAATCATTGAGATGGCGGAAAGCATCTCAAGAATTTATCAAAGAGAAGACAGCCGGAAAGGCGCCGCAGGATGAACCTCATCTCAGGCTGTCATTTAAATAGTACAGCAGCACCCGGTTGGGATCCTGGCTTAGTTCCCATATCGTCGCTCCCGCCAGCCCGTTTTCGATGATATACTCGCTTTTATACCGGATGGACTCCAAGTCGTCATAGCTGATGAAAATGCTGCCGTTAAACAGCCAGGGAACCTTCGACTCAGGGTGAAAAAACCTGACAAAGCTGGGGTTGTTCAGATAGTTGGCGGCAATCTGGCTGAAGTTGATTGCGTTAGCTCCCATATAAGGCTGATACAGCCCATAGTTGAAATTATTTACCGAACTGTAGATATAACCGTAAAAGGGAATGCCCATATGCAGTTTGTTCATGGGGAAACCGGCTTGATCCCAGGAACGGATGCCGGAATCGACGCTCCATTTATACTGGGGGGAAATGTCGTTGTTGAGATAGAGCGGCGCGTTGAAATCCGTGTAGCTGTCCCAGGTACCGTGGATATCATAGGTCATGATGGTGGCGAAATCCAGAAAAGGGTGAATCAGCGACAGCTCTGTATTCTGTGCATAATGGCTTCCGGAACCCCCTGCGATAGTGAGCAGGTATCGCTTATTGTCCGCAGCCCCAAAGTCGTCGAGGACCTGCCGCAGCGTCCTGAGCAGAAGGGTAAAGTTTTGCTTGTCCTCGGGTCGGCGGATATTGGTGGGCAGACCACCGCTGACCGGAAATTCCCAGTCGATATCGACTCCGTCAAAGCCGTGCTGGCGAATAAAGGCGGCGCAGCTTTCTGCAAAGACGGTTCGGGATGTTTCTGTCAAAGCAACGTCGGAAAACAAGCCGGACCAGGTCCAGCCTCCTACGGAAATCAGCGTCTTTAGATTCGGATTGGTTTGTTTCAACACGGCAAGCTGCCTGAAATTATAGGGATCAATATAGGGGTAGCCCATGATGATCCTGAGATCCGGGCCTATGTTTGCGAAGGCGTATAGAATATACGTAAGGAGGTTCGGATCGATCTGAGCCGGCGTAAAACCTGAATTTGCGGTCCACGCAGCATAATACCCCGCAATATCTTTCCCGGCCGGGGCTTCGATCCGGGTCCCCGAAACGGGCAATTTTGATTTCATACCTTGACCTCTCAAAAAAAGCTTCAAAGTATATCATATGCAAACCGTTTCAAGTCTGTGAACGCTAAGAGCGCTATATGGCCAGTCCGGAAGCCGGCTTTGAAAGGCTTACTCTTCATAGAGACCTTTGTAAAGCGAATTCAGAAGAATACCGTCATAGTCCTGGCTCAATTCCCAAATCATAGCGCCGCCCAGCCCGCTGTCTTTGACATAAGCCGCCTTGTACCCGATGGATTCGGCATCCTCATAGGTTATGTACACAGAGCCGTTGAAAAGCCACGGCACCTTTGATTGCTTGTGAAAATATCGGGAAAATCCGTTTTTATTGAGATAATCCTTTGCGATCTTATGATAGGCGATTGATTTCCCATCGGAGAAACGCTGGTAAAGACCGTCGTTTTTATTGTCGGTTGTGGAATAAAGATATCCATAAAACGGAATTCCCAAAACAAGCTTTTCTGCCGGGAAGGAGGCGTTATTCCATATTTTGATGCTGGAATCCACGCTGGCTTTATACTGGGGCGATGGGTCTGAATTGGAATATAGGGGAGCGAGAAGATCTGTATAGCGATCCCACGTGCCATGGAGGTCATATGTCATGATTGTCGCATAGTCCAGATAGACGTGAAGCTTGGAAAGCTCTGTATTGCGGGCGTAAGAAGAGCCTGCCCCCGCTGCAATGGTCAGAAGATATTGTTTTCCGTCGGCAGCGCTCTGGGCATCAAGCTTTTCCCTCAGGGTTTTGAGCAAAAGAGTGAAATTCTGTTTGTCGGACGCCCGGTTTCCGTTCCCCGCAAGACCTCCGCCCACAGGATATTCCCAATCAATATCAACTCCGTCAAAACCGTGTTTTTTAATAAAGGCGACACAGCTGTCCGCAAAGACCTCACGGGAAGCTGAGGTGAGGGCCGCGTCGGAAAATCTGCCCGACCAGGTCCAGCCGCCTACGGAAATCAAGGTTTTCAGGTTGGGATTTTTCTTCTTGAGATCATTCAACATCTTGAAATTCAAGGGATCCCTGTCGGGATAACCCATAGTTATCTTTAGATCATTGCTGATCCTTGCAAAAGCATAATTAATATGGGTCAGACGGGAGGCGTCGATCTTGTCCGGGGTAAAGCCGGAATAAGAGGCCCAGGCCGCATAATAACCCACGATTCTTTTCCCTTGTTGCGTTTCGGGGGGGCTTTTTTTAGGAGCGATTGCAGTGGTAGGAGAAGCCAACCTGCTTCGGGAGTATTTGTCTTTTCCGTCAAACTGATAGGCTGAAGCCTTGGCCGCAGGCTGGAAAGAAAGCTTGCCTCCGCCGACGCTGAGAACGGAATCCCCCGCCGCGGCCACATAGATAAGAATTATGGAAAGGATAAGCGCAAGATGTAGTCTAAAAGAATTCATTCTAGTCCCTTCAGCCTGTACAGAATGGTAAAATGGTCAGATTGACCACTGCTTTTATGCAAGTATACCATAACCGGACATTGCTGCTAAGGGTTCAATATATGGAAAATAGTAAGCCTCCTTTTATATTCAGTCCTCTATCCGTGCCAGCTGCTGTCTGACCTTGCGGACCCATGAAAGCTCGCTCTGGTAGGTGGACATCAGATTGACAGAGATCATGTTCCATAGAAAGGTTTCGCGGGGAGAGCGATTCGGCCAGTCTTTTTCCCTATCATATTTTTCCTTTTGGAGAACCAGCTGGGTCTCTATCTCTTTCTCATACCTTTCAAACAAAAGGCTTAGCTCCTCCTTGCTGAGCATATCCGCCCAAGCCATCTGGATCAGAAATGGCTTTTTAAATTCCGGCACTGCAGACGCTGACAAAATCCATTTCTTCAGCTCCGCCTGCCCCTGTTCGGTAACGGAGTAGATTTTCTTCGACGGCGCGCCGTCCTGGTGGATGGTCTCGCAGCTGATCAATCCTTCCTTTTGAAGCTGCAGCAATGATTTATAGATCTGATTATTATTACCGGACCAATAAAGATACGGTGAATTCTCAAAAACCTTCTTCAGTTCATACCCGCTTGAGGGTCTCCAGCTCAATAATCCAAGAATTGCATACTGAATCGTCATCATTACTCTCCTTTAGTCAATTACTATATCGTGTTATGTTATACATATCATATGATATAATAAAATATCATGAAAAACAATAGACGAAATCCTGTCAATATAAGGAAATAGAAGCATGTCATCTCAAATAGAAGATCTCTCATTGTTGACAAAGCGACACATATGTCGTATGATAAAATCACAGTGACATATATGTCGCGAAGAAGGAGTGGGCGTATGGCTGAAAAAGGTGATAAAACAAGAAAATATATTATTGAAACCGCAGCGGGCCTGTTCTCGCAGAAGGGCTTTACGGCGGTGACCATGAAGGATGTATGCGACGCGTGCGGTCTGAGTCGGGGAGGCTTGTACCGGCATTTTGGGTCTACAAAGGAGATCTTCCTGGAAGTGCTTGAGCGGGACAGAAACGATGCGGAGGAAAGCATTGATCAGGCGATCGAATTGGGTCTGTCAGCGAGAAAGCTCCTGGACGGTTTTTTTCAGCTTCAGAAAAACGACATCGCATATAATCAGAACCGTATCGAGGTTGCGGTTTATGAATTCTCAGTGGCGTATCCGGATCAGAAGGAATACCTGACGGCCCGGTTTCGCGCTGCGGTAAGAATCTTTGAAAAGCTGATCGAGTATGGACAAAAAAGAGGCGAGCTTCTGAAAGGGGAGCCGAATACTATGGCGGAGCATATCGTAATTTTTTTGGAGGGTCTTAAATTGTCTTCCAAAATCTTTGATATTTCGGAAGAGTTTCTGTCCGAGCAGTTTGAAGTTCTGAGAAAACAGGTTATGAATGAGGAAATAGGTTAATGCTAATTTAATACATTCATATCATGCATTAATAGAAACTCTCATGAAAGGGCTGAATATGAACATCAAGAAGGAAAAGACCTTGGACGATTTCCGATATATGGAACAGCTTGAGTTGAAATACTATTCCGAGGAACATGTCACTCCGCATCAGGAGGCATATCTTTGGTATAAGGCAAATCCAAATACAGGCCTTGTACTGGAGGACAACGGGAGAATCGTGGCATTCACCGACATATTGCCTGTGAAACAGGAAATTTTACAGCAGATTGTAAACGGCACATTCAATGATAAATATCTGACCCCTGAGAATCTGATCGATATGGATTCCCTGAAAGAAGGAGATACGTTCAATCTTCTGCTCTCCTGTGTAGTGGTGGATGACGATTACAGGGAGACCGATGCTCTGAGAATTCTGTTGAAGGCTCATTTGGAGTATTACGGGCAATATAGTAAGAAGGGAGTCCGAATCAACTCCGTTGTCACCAGCAACGTGACGGAGGCCGGAGAACGTTTTTCGGAGAGAATGGGATTTGAACGAATTGGGGAATCGGAGCACGGGACTGCGATTTATGAGATCGAATTTCGCCAGCTCATCGAGAACGTGAAGAAAATGAAATCGAAGCTGGAGGCTAAATTGCTGCAGTACGAGACCGATCTGCTGGATCCTATATTCTGCAGCGACGTTAACGCTCTGAATGCCCGTATTGCCGACGATTTCACGGAATACGGACAATCCGGCGCAGTCTTCGACCGGGAAGCGACGATACGTTGTCTTTCGTCGGCAAAATGGAGAAACATCGAGATCCGTGACTTTTCGACCCGCTGCCTGAGCAGCCATGCGGCGATTGTCCATTATACCGCTGTACATAAGGAATTGACGGAGAAAAAAACCTTGAGAACCTCCATCTGGGTCAAGGAAGAGGGCGTATGGAAGCTGCATTTCCATCAGGGCACGGAGATGAAGGCGGAAAGGGATGATTGAAATTTACAGAATACTGATCATAGAGGATGATAGGACGATTTCTTCGATTCTGGAAGAACATCTGAATAAATGGGGATATAAGGTGACGGCAGTGCAGGATTTCAGTGATATCCTTCCGCTTTTCATCGAATGCAATCCGCATCTGGTAATCATGGATATCAATCTGCCCTATTATGACGGATTTTACTGGTGCGCGAAAATTCGTGAGATCTCAAGCGTTCCGCTGATCTTTCTTTCTTCTCGCGACAGCGACGGAGACAAGATTCGCGCGATCACCCAGGGAGGGGACGACTATATTGAAAAGCCCTTTTCCATGGAACTTCTGACTGCCAAGATATCCGCCATGCTCAGAAGAGCATATTCCTCCGTGGATCAGACTCTGAATGTGCTCCAATATCACGATCTCATCGTCAACATGGAGCGGATGCAGGTATTCTATAAAGATGCGGAAGCTGATCTGACACGGAATGAATGCAGAATCCTTTCCATGCTGGTGAAAAAGCAGGGGAATCTGGTAACGCGAAGCCGAATGATGCAGGCCCTGTGGGATGATGAAAGCTTTGTGGACGACAACACTCTCACGGTAAATGTTAACCGGCTGCGAAAAAAGCTCTCCGAGATCGGGCTGGAGGACTGTATTAAAACAGTGAAAGGAGAGGGGTATCGGTTGGTATGAGAATGGGAAACTACCTGAAGGAAAGGTGGATTCCTCTGGGATTTCTTTTCCTCGCCTTTCTGTTTGCGTGGATGGTTTACCGGCTGGACGACAGCCTGAATCTCCGCGAATCCAATGCCGCCTATATTCTAATGGGATGGGGCTTTCTTTTTACTGGTTATATAATAGTAGATCTTTACACCCTGAATTCCCGAATCAGGAAATTTCGCAGCTTCTGCAAGCTCAACGGCTCGTCTGCAGAGGCGGAGGACTTTTTCTATCCTTCGGACAGGGAAATTGCTGCGTTGATCGGGGGTCTGACAGCAGATTATGAAAGGTACAAAGCATCGATTGAAACGAAATCAGCAGAGGAAATGGAATTCATCACAAAATGGCTCCACGATGCAAAGGTTCCGATATCTGCGGCCAGGCTGATCCTTGAAAGTCAGGAAGACAAGCTTCCTCCTGACTTGTATAAAAGTCTGTATTCTGAGATCTTTTCCATCGAAGAATCCATCATGCAGGTATTTTATGAATTAAAAAGCAACCGATTTTATGATGATTACAAAATAGTCAGAACCAGAACCCGCAAGTTGATCACCCAGGCGCTGAAAAGCTATTCCAGTTTTTTCAGCTACAAAAGGCTCGGCATTGCCGTAGAGGGAGAGGATTTCGAAGTTCTTACCGACGAAAAATGGAGTGGCTACATCCTCTCCCAGCTCATCTCCAATGCTGTTAAATACACCCCGGAAGGGGGCAAGATCGAAATTGTCACTGCCCGGGAGGGGAGCGACATTGCAATTTCCGTCAAGAACGAGGGCAGGGGAATCTTGCCGGAGGACATCGGACGGATTTTCAGAAAGGGCTTTACCTCCTCCGAAGAAAGGGAAGGAGCAAAAGCCACAGGATACGGCCTCTTCCTTTCCAAAAAGCTCAGCGATAAGCTGGGCCACTCCCTGACGGCGGAATCAAAGCCTGGCGCTTATGCGGTTTTTCGGCTGATATTTCATGATAAGGATACCATTTATAAGCTCGGAAGCTGAGCCTCCTCCGCCTCTAATGTGACAGAAATGTAAGATACCCCGGCGATAGTGTAAGGCGATTCGATGTCAGCCGTGACGAATCCGTTCTATAATAAAGGGGAATTAGGATTCAGAAACTTTAGGAGGGGTTAATATGCAGATATTAAAAGTAGAAAATATCAGCAAGGTATATGGTACGAAAAAGAATTCCAATCAGTATACCGCGCTGAGAAATATCAGTTTTGAGTTGAATCAGGGGGATTTTATCGGAGTGATGGGAGCGTCCGGTTCGGGAAAAACTACGCTGCTTAATATACTCGGCAGTCTGGACAAGCCGACCACCGGCAGATTTCTCATGAACGGAAAAGAAATCGGAACGCTTCGCAAGAATGAGCTGGCAAAGCACAGAATGGAGAATATCGGCTTCATCTTTCAGGATTACAACCTGCTGGAAACAATGACCTTACGGGAGAATATCATTCTGCCGTTGTCCTTAATGGGAAAGGACGTTAAAACCATAGACGAAAAGCTCATGAAGCTGGCCGGTGATCTGGGAATCACTCACGTGCTTGACAAGTATCCCTATGAGGTGTCGGGCGGGGAGCAGCAGAGGGCGGCATCCTGCCGCGCTTTGATCAATAACCCGAAAATAATTCTGGCGGATGAACCCACCGGGAATCTCGACTCCAAATCGGGAAAAGATCTTCTGAAACTGCTCTCGTTTATCAATCAGGAATATCATGCCACCATTTTGATGGTGACTCATGATGTATTTGCCGCCAGCTACTGTCAGAAAATATTATTCATACGGGACGGAGAAATATACAACGAATTATATGCAGGGAACGACAAGAAACAGTTCTTTGATTCCATCATCGACGTAATGAGCATGTTGGGAGGGGAAATAAAATGAACCTCTTGACACTTGCCCTTAGAAACATCAAGCTGAACAGAAAGAAATACATGATGTATGTCTTTTCCATGGGCTTCAGCATTTTTACCGTCTATACATTTATGGCATTGATGCAGAATGAATATGTGCTGCTGGCATTTCGCTATGACAGCCGATACAGGATGGTGCTGACCAGCTTCGGGATCATAATTCTCGTCTTCGTGCTGTTCTTCCTGATCAGCTCCAACAACAGCTTTATCCGTGCCAGAAAAAAAGAACTGTCGACTTATGCCCTGTTCGGAATGTCAAATTACCGGATCGGCAAGCTGCTTTTTCTTGAAACGATCCTGGTGGGAGCCGCGACTCTTGCCGTCGGGATCGGAGCCGGAATTTTCTTTTCAAAGCTGATGGCGATGGCGCTCCTTGATCTGTGCCTGCCGGCTTTTGTGGGGGATATTTCCTTCACCATCGATCCCATCTCGATCCTCATTACGGCGCTGTTGTTTCTGGGGATTTTCTGCCTGATGGGGCTTTCCGGACTGAGAGTGGTATATCAGTTTGAACTGGTTGATCTGTTCAAGGGCGACAAAATGGCGGAAGGGAAAAGCAAAGGCTCCGTGCCGGTTCTGATCCTGTCGCTGCTGCTCATCGGAGCCGGGTATTTCCTTGCATGCAATGGAAATACCATGGTGGTTGTTCTGGGCGCAATTCCGATTTTAGTGCTGGTCATCACGGGAACCTACCTCTTTTTCTGGGGCGGACTCCCGAAGGTGCTCTATCTGATAAAAAATAATAAAAGAGTATATTATCAAGGCGCAAATCTGATCTCGTCCTCGTCTGTTTCCCACAGAATGAGATCCGTCGCATCGGTTATGGCTACCATTGCGGTGCTTTCCGCCGTCGCAGCCACTGCCATCGCCACAGGGTTCACCCTCTACGGCAACGCGGAAAGAAACACCTATAGAGTGACCGGCTTTGATCTTGCCTACTGGGGAGAAGTATCTGCGGTCCGGGATGACATTCGGGAGATTCTGCGCGATAGCAATGTGAAATATGAGGAAGAGACCATTCTCCTTTATGAGACGGATCCGGGAATCCAGACTGTTTCTGTAAACGGATTAGAGTTCCTGACCGATCAGGATACGTTCCGGGTGTATTCGGAAAGCGGCTTCAACCGTCTGGCCCAGGCTTCAAAAACAAAGCTTGAAGCGATGGAGGTGTCCGAGGGGGAGGCTTGCTACATCTATGCCTACTCTCCGGAAAATATCGAAAGCTCCATTCTAGGGATGGAAATGGCTTTCGGAGAGAAGACAATACGGGTAAGAAACGTGATCCGCGTAACATGGGCGGACTTTGGACTTGTTCATTCGGTCATTCTGAGCGATAAGGATTACGAATCGCTCACCGCCAATGGCATGATCTACCCCTCTGCTGACAAAGGGGGCGCGGAAGCTGTTCTGCTGCTCAACTATGAAGGAGCCCTCAGCAACGACTCGATCTACGGGAATCTGAATTCCCTGCTTCAGGACCGCGAGGGAAGATTACAAACCTCCTATGCCAGTTATGCGGAAGCGTTGGCAACCTTCGGACTGATCAGCTTTATCGGGTTTTTCATGAGCGGAGTGTTTATCCTGATGACGGCAAGCCTGCTATATTTCAAGCAAATCATGGCAGCTGAGGAGGAAAGTCATCAGTACAGGATGCTGAGAAAAATAGGAATGGATGAAGGCACGGAACGCCAGGTAATCAGAAAGCGACTCATCCCGGTATTCTTCATTCCGCTGGCAATCGGCATCATTCACAGTGTCTTTGCGATGAAAACAGCTGACACAGTGGTATTTTCCAATATGATACCGGTGGAAAACTCCTACCTTTCCGTGCTTGGCTATTCGAGTATCATGTACCTGGCTTACGCTGCGGTTTACTGCGTGTTCTATTTTATCACCAAAGCGCAGTTTGGCAGAATCGTTCGAAACCAGGTTTCCGGTTGAAATTTTTACGTCGAAAGGTAAAAATCGCAGAGAAAGTCAAGAAAAAGGTGTTGCAGCGAAGTATAATCATCTTTTGGAGGGTGATGAAATGGAACAATGGGAACAAATAAACGCAGTTCAGAAGATGCAGGATTACATCGATCAGCACCTTTACGAGCCGATCACGCTTTCCGATTTGTCGCGCAACACTGGCTATTCTCCCTTCCATTGTGCGAAGCTGTTCAAGGAGCATACAGGGAAACCGCCTTTTGAATATATCCGGACTCTGAGGCTGTCCAGAGCCGCCTTGAAGCTTCGGGACGAAAAGGTGAAAGTGCTTGACGTTGCCATGGACTTCGTGTTCGATTCCCATGAGGGATTTACCAGGGCTTTCTCCAGAGAATTCGGTATTACGCCGCATAAATACAGCAAAAATCCGCCTCCCATCAAGCTGTTCATGCCCAGCCCGGTCAGGGATGAGTATCTATTCAATCAGAGAGGTGGAACCTTTATGAAGAGGGAAAGCACCGGACTGACGCTGAATACCGTCTTCGTTCAGGTGATGGAACGCCCCAGGCGAAAGCTGATTCTGAAACGGGGGCAAAAAGCCAAGGACTATTTTGAATACTGCAATGAAGTAGACTGCGATATCTGGGGCCTGCTGCTCAGTATCAAGGAGGCGTTGTACGAGCCTATCGGCCTATGGATGCCGGACCGGTATCGACCTTGCGGAACATCGGTCTATGCCCAGGGGGTGGAAGTGCCTGCCGATTATTCCGGCATTGTGCCCGAGGGGCTTGACATCATAGATCTTCCCCCATGCAGTATGATGGTATTTCAGGGTCCGCCATTTGATAACGATAATTTTTTCAACGCCATTTTAGATTTGTCGGAGCTGATCGACGAATACCAGCCTGGGATATACGGCTATCAGTGGGCGGATGAAGAGGCGCCGCGGTTTCAGATGGAACCACAGGGCTGGCGGGGATACATCGAAGCGCGGCCAGTAAGAAAGAAATAGAATTGTAGTGGCTTCTCAGGTGTTAGAGAAATGAATAAGGCCCGGATGCGGATAATCTTCCGATCCGGGTTTTTTGCTGTCCGTTTTGCCAGCCAAGCACCTCCGCAAGCTCTGCTTGCTACGCTGTCCGTTTTGCCAATGCAGCTAAAGCTGCGGCAAAAAGGCAAGCTTGGGGCAAAAAGGCAACGGCCTTCGGCCTCCGACTCGCGTTCGCTCGCTGCTGTCCGTTTTGCCAGCCAAGCAAAGCTTGGGGCAAAAAGGCAACCTAAGTCAAGAAATTGGAGGGAAAAAACGGTAAGCTCCTTTTTGTCAACGAGAAAGGATAGGAAAGGAGAGAAAAAATGGAATATGCCTTATTGGTCGAGGGATTGACCAAATCGTACGGAGAACTGACTGCCGTGAACAATCTTAGTTTCCGGGTGGCAAAGGGAGAGATCTTCGGCCTGCTCGGACATAACGGAGCGGGGAAAACAACCAGTATTGAATGCATTCTGGGTGTAAGAAAGCCGGATAAAGGATCGGCGCTGATCTTCGGAAAAGATCCGAGGAAGGAAAGAAAGCGGGTATTTGAGAAAGTTGGAGTTCAGTTTCAGCAAACAAACTATCAGGATAAGATCCGGGTCGATGAGATTTGCCGTGTCGCCGCCTCCCTGTACCGCAAACCGCTGGATTGGAAAGAGCTGCTCGACACTTTCGGACTTGCTGATATGAAGCGAAAGCTGGTAGCGGAGCTGTCGGGAGGGGAAAGACAGCGGCTGTCGGTCTTGCTTGCCCTGATTCCTGATCCGGATCTTGTATTTTTGGATGAACTGACAACGGGGCTGGACGCAAAGGCCAGAAGGGATGTTTGGAAGTACCTGGAGGGGCTGAAAAAGCAGGGGCTTACAATCATGCTCACTTCACATTATATGGATGAGGTGAATACCCTTTGTGACAGAATCTGTATCCTGAAAAAGGGACACGCGATATTTCAGGGAACCGTGGCGGAAGCAGTCGCAAACAGTCCCTGCGACAATCTTGAGGACGCTTATTTATGGTATTCGGGAGAGGAGGAGTTGGTCAATGAGAACCTTTAACGTCTTATTGGGAACGGAAACAAAGCTTATGATACGGGACATGAACAATTTAATCTTTGGAGTGGGATTTTCCGTCGTTTTTGCAATTATCATGGGAATGATCATGGGGGATAAACCGGCTTTTGAAGGTTCCGATTATACCTTTATGGAACAATCCTTCGGAGCGGTCATCTCCATAGGAATCGGAGCGACGGGCCTGATGGGGCTTCCGCTTGCTTTGGCGGATTACCGGTATAAAAAGGTGTTGAAGCGGTTTCTGGTGACGCCGGTGAGTCCGGCCATGCTGCTGCTTGTCCAATTTATCGTAAATTTGCTGGTGTCCCTGATTTGTCTAGGAATGGTATACCTGGTCTATCTTATATTTTTCGATTATCACATGAGGGGTTCATTGATATATTTTATTCCTGCCTATCTGCTTGTACTGATTTCCATTTACAGCATAGGCATGATGCTGGCCAGCGTATCGCCGAATATAAAAACCGCGAATCTTCTCTGCTGCATCTTTTATTTTCCGATGTTCTTCTTTTCCGGGACCACACTGCCTTATGAGATTATGCCAGCCGGACTGAAGCAAGCGGCTGATCTCTTGCCGCTGACCCACGGAATCAAGCTGCTGAAGGCGGCATCCTTGGATCTGCCAATGGATGATATGGCTTTTCCGGTGATTCTTATGACCGCTTTGGCCATAATCTGTATCGGATTGTCAGTGAGGTTTTTCCGCTGGGAATAAAATCGTGTCGTAGCATTAAATACCCTCGGTTATCCGGGGGTATTCCTTATGCAGCCTGCCTCAATACCCTAGATAAATGAGGTATATAACCTGACCGGGCCAAATTACATTGGGATTTTCAATCTGGGGGTTATGCGCGATCACCCTGTTGTAATTAAGTTTAAATCGACTGGATATGTTGAATAATGTATCATCGGGCTGGACCACATATTCGATATACCCCTCCGGGGGGAGGTCAATGCCCTTCGGACCCGGCACTTCCAGCACCATGCCCGGACGAACGGGAACCGAGTTTAAAATGGGATTTGCATTCAATAGCTGATCAAGCGTTATACCGAATCGGGAGGCTATCGTGTCGATGGTTTCCCAAGATGCCCAAGTAGGGACGATATATTTCATATTAATCAACTCCTTTCCTGCATATTATTCATCCGTGCCTTTTCCGGCTCACGGTTTCATAAAAAAATCACGGAAGTTGCCGAGGTTTTACGGCATGGTCAGGGCCAAACGGAATTCGTAGTGATATCCTATAAATTGTTGAAAATATTTTTTGAAAAACTATTGACACCGAAAAATAAAAGTGGTATATAAAAATTAGCACTCACCAAGATAGAGTGCTAACAAAATGAAAAATTTGAAAGGGGTTGTTGAACATGACAGGATTGGTACCATTTAACAGGAGAAACACAAATCTGCTGAGTACCGGATTTGAAGATTTTTATAACATGCTTGATGACTTTTTTAATGATAATTGGTCACCAAGAAGAAGCTTCGCAAGAGATACCTTCAAAATCAACGTTCAGCAGAATGACACTGAGTATCTCGTCGAAGCCGAGCTGCCCGGTGTGAAAAAAGAGGAGATTGATTTGGATCTCAATGATGGAAGATTGACGATTTCCGTTAAGCGGGAAGAACAAATCAACGAGGAAAAGAAGAATTATATCCATAGGGAAAGCAGATATGCTTCCATGAGCCGAAGCGTCTATCTTGAGGACGCGGATTCAAACGGAATCAGAGCGAAGCTGGACAACGGTGTATTGAATATCTCCGTGCCCAGACAGGAAAAGGCGGTTCGAGCTACAAAGATAGAAATCGAATAACCCGGAATTGATTCATTCACGGACCAAATGGAAGGGTGCATCGGAATCCACGATGCACCTTTTCCGGTTTTATGGAGAAATTATGATTGTAAACAGGAATGAAAAAGGTGATAATAGACTGGTAGTATTAACAGAAAGGCAAGGTTGAAGCTATGGCATATTTATGGACGACCATCTCAGTCAAAAGTATGGATGAATCCCTCAAATTTTATCAGGAAATTGTCGGCCTGAAACTGAATCGCAGATTCGGGGCCGGACCCGGCATGGAAATCGCCTTCCTCGGAGACGGGGAAACAAAGGTGGAGCTGATATGCAACGAAAAGCACAGCGATATCCGCATCGGCCAGGAGATATCCCTGGGATTTTCCGTCGAATCTGTTGATGAAAAAATCGCGTTCCTTGAGAAGAAGAGGATCCCGATCCACAGCGGACCGTTTTCTCCGAATCCTGATGAAAAATTGAGATTCTTCTTTATTCAGGACCCAAACGGAGTAAAGATACAATTTGTCGAGAACGCTCAGCATTAAAAAAAGTAACACCCTTTCCCCATACGGAATACTCTATGGAAAGAAAGGGTGTTTTTATGTTTATTTATACCGTAGAACCAGGAGAGAGTCTGGCACAGATTGCACGAAAGTTTCAGGTCTCGGCCGATGAAATCATAACGGTAAACGGACTGCCCAATCCGGAAAGGCTGTTGACGGGTCAGTCCTTGATTATTCCGACGGCGGAACCGCCCGTCGTTAAAACCGATGCTGCAATAAACGGTTATCTATATTTCCTTGGGAGAAACGGAGCGGACATCGTCATGGAGCAGGGGCCTTATCTTTCTATCCTGACGCCGTTCACCTATACCGTAAAGGAAAATGGAGATCTTGATTCCATAGAGGATGAGCCTCTGATCCAGGCGGCACTGGAAAATCGTCTATGGCCTATGATGTGTATCGTCAACTTTTCAGCGGGGAATCCCGGTCAGAGCGTCGCTCATGCGGTGCTTAACAATCCGGCGGCAGTACGGAATCTGCTTGATCAGGTTCTTTCCATCATGAAACGCAAGGGGTACCGTGGACTGAACATTGACTTTGAATCTGTGCTGCCCGAAGACAGGCAGCCTTATAATGATTTCCTGCGGGTAACAGCGGAACGCCTGCACCAGGAGGGCTTTTTCGTTTCCTCTGCCGTTGCGCCGAAGGTCGGTCCCGAACAGAGGGGGCTCCTTTATGAGGCTGTGGATTACCCGGTTCACGGCAGTCTTCTTGACTTCGTAATCCTTATGACTTATGAATGGGGATACCGGTTCGGTCCTCCCCAGGCAATCTCTCCCTTGAATATGATTCGAAGGGTTTTGGATTATGCCGTTTCGGTCATTCCAAGAAATAAAATCTTTTTCGGATTTCAGATTTATGCCAGAGACTGGCTTCTTCCCCATGTCCAGGGCCAGGAGGCGAGGACCTTCAGCAGTCAGGAAGCAATTGTTCTGGCAGCGGAGCATAACGCGGTGATCCAATATGATGAAACCGCGCAATCCCCGTTCTTCCATTATACGAATGCGCAGGGGAGGGCTCATGAAGTGTGGTTCGAGGATGCGAGAAGCGCCCAGGCCAAATTTGATACAGTGAAAGAATACGGCCTGGCCGGCATCAGCTACTGGGCGCTGGGATACCCCTTTCCTCAGAATTGGAGTCTCATTGCTTATAATTTTCGCGTTGTGAAACCAATTTCGACATAATATATGAAAAAGTTACATTGACATTCGCTTTTTTTGATAGATAATATAGATAA
Organism: Bacillota bacterium; assembly: GCA_023415235.1. Classification (GTDB taxonomy): domain Bacteria; phylum Bacillota; class Clostridia; order Peptostreptococcales; family Anaerovoracaceae; genus Anoxybacterium. Next base: position 50,860 of record JAEZLP010000069.1, on the reverse strand, counting down.
ATATATTTTTTTATATTTTTCATCAACTGAAATAAAGTTTTTAATAGGGTGCCGCAGAAGCCGGAGCTTATAAATGGAAAAGACGAAAGAGGAACTGTTGTTACATATCACCAGATTAGAGGCTGTTTTAGACAGCCTTCCTTTTGATGTCTGGATGAAGGACAGGCAAGGGCGCTATGTTTACGTAAATCAAAACGTTTCCGACGATACGGGCCTGCCGAAAGAAGAGATCATCGGGAAAACCGATTACGATCTGTATGACGAGAAAGACGCAGCTTCTTATGCTGAGAGCGATAAGGAAGTATTGTCCGGCAAGGACCGCGGAGTATACGTTTCACAATTGGAAAAGGGAAGCTTCGAAGAATATAAGAGAGTAGTCCATGGTCCTGACGGCCAATTGCTGGGAACGGCAGGGTATTCCAAGGATATTACCCAAAAAGAGATAATCAGAGCTGAGTTGGCCAGGAGTGAAGAACGCTTCAGAACGATCTTTGAAGAAGCCCCGATGGGAATCGCGATATTCGATTCCAGGACGGGCAAGGCTACCCAGGTCAATTTGAGATACGCGGAAATTGTAGGCCGTCCCAGAGAGCAAGTGTTGGAAATGGACTGGAGACAGTATTCCCATCCGGACGAAGTGGAAGAAAACCTGCATAAGACCGAGCTGCTGCTGCAAGGCAAAATCTCAGGTTTTACCATGGACAAGCGATTCATCAGACCTGACGGCGAGGAAGTATGGGTGAACATCACTGTAACTCCTTTCCATTCCGATGGATATGAAGAGCACGGCCACCTTTGCATGGTGGAAGATATCACCTCAAGAAAAAAGGCGGAAGAGGAAGTAATCTATCTGAGCTATTACGATCCGCTTACAGGACTGTACAACCGCAGGTTTTATGAAGAGGAGCTGAAGCGGATCAATACGAGTCGCAATCTTCCGATCACCCTGGTATTGGCCGACGTGAACGGATTGAAGCTTACCAACGACGCCTTCGGGCACGCTTTGGGAGACAATCTTCTGAAAAAGGTTGCCCAGATATTTAAAAGTGAATGCCGGACGGAAGATGTCATCGCCCGGATCGGAGGGGACGAATTTGTATTCCTTCTCCCGAAGACGGACGGGAACGAAGCCCAGAAAATTATTGAGCGAATCAACAATTCCATTTCAGAAAAGCAGAAAGAGCATATCATCTGCTCCGTCTCCTTCGGCTGGGCCACGAAGCACTACCTGAAGGAGGATATTCGAAAGATTTTTATGCGGGCTGAGGACTACATGTACCGGAACAAGCTGGCTGAAAGCACCAGCATGAGAAATGAGACGATAAAACTGATCACGAAGACACTGTACCAAAAAAACAGGAGGGAGCAGCTCCACTGTGAAAGAGTCAGCAAGCTTTGTGAGCTGATCGGAAACGCCATGAAGCTGAGCCAGGATTCGGTCAGGGAGCTGAAGATGGCTGGATTGCTCCACGATATTGGGAAAATAGGCATCGACGAAAGTGTTCTCAATAAAAAAGGCAAGCTGACCGAAGCGGAGTGGGCCGATATGAAACGTCATCCGGAAATCGGATATCACATACTCCGGTCGGTGAACGAATTTGCGCCTATTGCGAAGTATGTTCTTCATCACCATGAAAGAGTGGACGGAAATGGGTATCCCAGACAATTGAGAGGTGACGAAATTCCGGTTCAATCAAAAATTATATGCATCGCGGACGCCTATGACGCTATGACAAGCCACAGGCCGTACAGGCGGGATTTGAGCCTTTCCGAGGTCGTGGCGGAGTTCAAGCGAAACGCAGGCACCCAATTCGATGAAGAAATACTAAAGGTGTTTATCGACCAGATCCTGAAGCAGAGAGTCTGGCGAAGGATGGACCGGTACGAGGGAAGATAGATGAATATGAAAAAGAGGCTGTCTCAAAATGATTGAAAAATCATAGAGAGACAGCCTCTTTTCTGTGAGGAGGAGCATAAATAAAAAATATGGACGATTAGTCTATTTCAACCTTGTCGGATGCCTGGTACGGAGCGAGAGTCGCTACCAGCCGGGCCGTTTTATTGGAGTTGTTTATTAGGTAATGGCTTTCCTCGGGTTCCACATGAATGAATTGCCCTTTTGTAAGGGTTGTTGATACGCCGTCTACGACAATATCAATTTCCCCTTCCATGACATAAAAGTTTTCTTCCATGATATTGTGATAGTGTGCCTTGAAATCCGAGCCTGGAGGAAATTGAACGATAGCAAAGTTCATGCGGGGTCCTTTCATAAGGTATTTGGGTCCGCTGTCTCCATGTCGGTATTCAAGATCTTTTTCATCAATTATATACATTGTTTACTCCTTTCCGTCTATAACCCTGGTGCCGCCCACATAGGGGTAGTGAGATTCCGATTACTCAGATCCAGGCATTCTTTATAAACTTTACGCCAGTTGGCGTATACTTCGTTGTAGATTTTAATATTTTCCTGATTGGGATGATATTCCGCCTCCCATTTTACCAGAGCTTTTGCGGCATGGGAGATGCCCGGATAGATTCCTACGCCGACTCCCGCCATGATGGCCGCTCCCAGAGCGGTGGCTTCCTTGACCTTTGGTACCCTGACCGGAATTCCGAGCACATCGGAGAGGATCTGACACCAGACAGGACTCTTGGATGCACCGCTGGCAAAGATCACATGATCCGGCTTTTTCCCGGTCACCTCAAAGACCAATTCCATATTTCCCCTTGTTACCAGAGCTGCATTTTCCATCAAGGCCCGATAGAAGGTATATTTATTATACTTCTCGGGATTAAGACCAAAGTTGATAAAGGAAGGTGCGGCATGCTTCCAATTGATATAGTTCATCACATCGGAAAAGGTGCAAAACATTCCATAACAGCCGGGAGGGATCTTTTCGGCTTCCTTGTTCATGATGTTGTAAGGATCTCCGCCTGTTTTTTCCGCTTCGACCTTCTCCCATTGACAGAAGGCGTCGCGATACCATCTCATAACCAATCCTGGAAAGAAGGCGATGGCCTCATACTGCCACATCCCGGGAACCGCATGGCAATTCACTCTTACGCGGCATTCCGGATCCGTTTTCGCTTCGTTGGTGTTGAATTCATACTGCCAGAAGCTTCCTCCAAAAACCGCTCCCTGATTGGGCTCCACCAGACCGACACCGACACAGCCCAGCTGAGCGTCGCCGCCTCCCGTTATGACGGGGGTCCCTTCTGCCAGTCCGGTCACCGCAGCGCAGGCTGCCGAAACCTTTCCCACGATCGTTCCGTTCTCATATACGGGAGGAAAGATATCGTTCTTTAGGCCGCATTTTTCAGCGATTTCAGGCAGCCAATCCCGTTTTTTCAGATCGAAGATTCCGGTAGTGCAGCCGTTGGAAGGTTCGGTGGTTAAAAGACCGGTAAGCTTTGCGATGAGCCAGTCGTTAAACATGGTAACGGTCTTTGTTTTATCATAAATATCCGGCAAATGGTTCTTCACCCACAGGATTCTTGGCAAAGCTCCAAGGGCAAAGGTCTGTCCGGACGGGATATACAACTCTTTTTCCAATGTTTCAGAAATTCTTTTTAAATCGGACACCTCTCCGCCGGAACGGGCGTCCACGTTGGCGCAGGCCCAGATTTCCTCGCCGTTACCGTCATACAGAACAATTCCCTCCCGCATGCTGGTGGTTGCAATTCCTGCAATATCTGCAGAATTGATTCCGGTTTCGCGGAGAACATCCTGAATGCACCGGACAGCGAGATCCCAGTTTTTGTTCCAGTCAAAATCCATAGAACCGGGATAACGGGGGTCTTCCTTGTGCTCCCATTCCTGCTGAGCTACGCCGATCTGACTTCCGTCAGTGTCGAATACAACAGCCCGGACGCTGCCGGTACCGGCGTCGATCGCCATCAAATATCGTGACATATGCTCCCTCCTTGTTGTATCAATCTGTTTTAAATCTGGATTCAAACATCGTGGTCATTCGATTTCAAGCAATGCTTTTGCCGTTTCCTCATCGGTGATCAGGATGTTGATGCATCCCGTTTTCAGCACTGCGTCGATGGCTTCCGCTTTCTCAACGCCTCCCGCAGCCGCAATGACGTTGGGAAAGGTTGCCAGAACCTCGGGCGGTGTACTGATGAGCCTGTCGTGGATGGAGCCGTTCAGCACATGGCCGTCCTTATCCACGAAATATCCGAGAATATCTCCCACTGCACTTTCCGCTCGCAGCCGGAGCAGATCGTTGGCCGTCATATTGCCTTCCTTGACAACCGTCGCTTTTTCGGTTACCCCACCGATGCCAACGATGGTGTAGCTGGCCAGACTGGACAGCTTAAGAACATCCTTGACGGAAGGCTCCTCGCGAATAGCGGCTGCCATTTCCGCCGAGGAAGCGATGAAAGGCGCGGGTACGATATAGCTGGTTGTGTTGGAGATCCCTCCACCGTCATGGGAGGAAACGGTATAGTGCTTCACCCCTCCAGTCAGTGAGACAAAGGAAATTTTAGAATCCTCCGGAAGATCAAGATGACGAAGAGTACGGGACATAGTATCGCCGAAGCCCACATTGATAAAGGATCCGTCGGTGATGTGATCGCTGAGATACATGGCTGTGGCTCGAGCGACGGTTTCGTTGATGTTGCTTGAGATCGACGGAACCAGGACTATTTCCTTCAGGCTGTAACGGGACTGCAGCCGGTTTGTGATTTCCGTCTGCTTGTAGGCGTCGGCTCTGATCTTGAACTGGATCAGCTTTGCTGCCCGTCCTTTTTCCAGCAGCTTGATCACCCTCATTCGGGAAATTCCCAACTGATCGGCGATTGCTTGTTGAGTCATGTCTTCAATATAGTAACACCAGACTGCCTTGATCATTAAAGAATGTTCATAGTCCATGCTCATCTTATTACTCCCACATTTATAAAGTCTCGTTCAATCACAATTCTTGAACGGCGGTCCTGTCCTGAACAAAAGTTTAAAATAAAATAAAATGTTCCAATTTCAGATTCATTATATAGCGAAAAGAAAACACTGTCAACTTAAAATTTTAACTGTTAAAACAAATAAAAAAAGTAGAAACTGGAACGGTGAAGAGAATATTTTTACTCGCATTATCCAAAACTCTTCCTTTTATATGATTAGAAAAGTCCTGAGAATTATTCAGATTTATCTTGAAATTTTGTGCAACAAATGTTGACAAGAGGAACAAAAAGCATTATGATGAAACAAAATATTAAATTTCTAACTTATGTTACGCTATAAATGGAGGATTCATTTTATGGGTTCAAGCAACAACGATGGCAACAGGATACCCGCAATCAGCATCAAGGGAATCGGAAAATCCTTCGCAACCAATGTGGTCCTGAGGGATATCAGCCTCGATGTGTACGAGGGAGATGTGGTAGCGCTGATTGGCGGCAATGGAGCCGGAAAAAGCACCTTGATGAAAATTTTGATGGGAATTTATCAGCCGGATGCCGGTGAGATTCACATCAAAGGGAAGAAGGTAAACCTTTCCCATCCTTCTGCAGCACTGGCAAACGGAATTTATCTGGTTCCCCAGGAACCGATGCTGTTTCCGAACATGACTGTGGAAGAAAATATTGTACTTGGATTTAAGGAAAAAAGAAGCGAGCTCCATACCAGACTGACCGCGCTGATCGATAACCTGGGCTGGGATCTGAAGCTGGACCGAAAGGCCGACAGCCTTTCTATCGCTGAGCAGCAGCTGGTTGAAATTTTAAGAGGATTGCTGCGCGATTCGCGAATTTTGATTCTGGATGAACCGACTTCGGCTCTTACGTTCCATGAAATCGAATCTCTGTTCCGCATCGTGACAGATTTACATTGCAATGGCATCAGTATTTTCTATATTACGCACCGTCTCACAGAGGTATTTGATATCGCTACGAGAGTGGTCATTCTGAGAGACGGGCAGATTACCATGGAAGGATCCGTGGGAGAGTTCAATCAGGAAATGCTCATTCAAGGACTTCTGCCTACCAACTATGAGAGAGCAGTTCAAAAGGAAAAGGCATGCAGGGACATTGACTTCACCACGGAGAAACCTTTATTAGTAATAGAGAACTTATGCGGATACGGCTTCAACAATATCAATCTCAAGGTATATCCGGGAGAGATTCTCGGTCTGGCCGGCGTTGTAGGTGCAGGAAGAACGGAATTTGCAGTAACCGTTTTCGGAAAAGCCGCGGTTAAGAGCGGAAAGGTCTACCTTGATGGAGAAGACATCACAAGCAAGAAATGCAACGCCATCATAGAGAAGGGGCTGACCTATGTGCCGGAGGACAGACATCTGAACGGCATCTACGCCATGAGCGACGTGGAGGCCAATGTAACGTCCGGAGTGCTGGGACACCTGAGCAAGTTTTTTGTGGACAGAAAAAAAGCCAATCAATTGACAGACAAATATATCAATGGCTTCAGGATAAAAGTAACCGGCAGAGATCAGACCACTTCCTCTCTTTCCGGAGGAAACCAGCAGAAGGTGGTACTGGCCAAGTCATTGGCGGCCAACCCCAAGGTTGTCATCCTGGATGAACCCACCAGAGGAATCGACGCCGGAGCAAGAGGAGACGTGTACCGGATCATCAACGAGCTTTCGGAACAAGGTGTTGCGGTAATTCTGATTTCCTCCGACATTGAAGAAGTGGTAGAGCTTTCAGACCGCGTTGTCACCATGTATCAGGGGCGCATCAATCATACGTTCAAAGGAGACGATATCACGGTTGACAATCTGATGGCGGCTTCCTTCGGCGTATATCAGGAAAAGGAGGTGACGGCATGAATCGAATCGTTTCGGCAATGACAAAAACCAGAGAACTGTTTACCGTAGCCTTTCTTTTCATCCTGTATCTGGGAACGGGCGCTGTCAACCCGGCCTTTCTTGATGGTGAAAATATCCTGCTATGCCTGAATGGCAGTGTAATTTACATATTACTGGCAATCGGCGTATCGTTTGTCATCGTCATGGGAGATATCGACGTATCAGTGGGAGCGACTCTCGGCTTGACCGCAGCAGTATGCGCAACCATGATCCGTGACGGCAGCTCCCTGTTGTCCGCCTCGGTTACGGCTCTGATGATCGGAGCGGTGATCGGCCTGGTCAACGGAATCGGCGTTACAAAGCTTCATATTCCGGCAATCATCATGACTTTGGGAGTGAATGGTGTGGTAAGAGGTTCGATCTACGTCTATACGGAAGGCAAGTGGGTGGAAAATCTGCCGGCTGTATTTAAAAGCTATGGCCAGATTACCCTGGCCGGCTTTGTGAATCTGTTCCTCCTGATTACCGTATTAATTGTAATCGGTGTATACCTCTATTTGAATAAAGCAAAAAACGGAAAGTATTTTGCCGCGATCGGCGATAACATCGGCGGCGCCACCTTGATAGGAATCCCGGTTGACCGGACCCGTATTCTGGCTTTTGTTCTGTGCGGCGTCTTTGCGGCGCTGGCCGGAATCGTATTCGCCAGCAAGATTGGTTTTGTCACTCCCACAGCCGGAAGCGGTTATGAAATGAAAGCCATCGCAGCCTGTGTGCTGGGCGGCGTCAGCCTGACCGGCGGAGTGGGTTCCGTTATAGGCGCTATGTTCGGTGCCATCATCATGTCGTCCATCAGCAGAATTCTGGTATTTCTCCAGTTTTCCTCCAACTGGGATGACACAATCACAGGCATCCTTCTGATTCTTATCGTGGTAGCGGACGCATTGATCCAGAAACATCTGAAGGAAAAAGCGAGGAAAGAGCGGCTGGCAGCACGGGACCTGAAAGCGCAAAAGGCCTACGAAGAATTAGGAGGTGAACTGTCTTGAGCAGATTGGAAGACTTCAACTGGAAAAAGCTCGTCTTTCGTTGGGAGATGGCATTAATTCTGATTCTTGTACTGGAAATCATCATCTTCGGATCTCTCAACCACCGCTTCCTGAAACTGCCGGTTCTGCTGGGAAGCATCAATGACTATATCAGTATCTGCATCATCGCCCTTTTTGGCACGATCGTCATGATCACCGGAGGCATTGATATCTCCGGGGGCGCGATTGTCGGCCTTACATCCATGGTCTTAGGACTGCTATGGCAGGATGCGGGATTGAATATATGGGTTGCTGTGATTCTGTGCCTTTTCACCGGGATTATCTGTGGAGCGCTGAACGGTTTCTTAGTATCCTATGTGGGCGTTCAGGCTATGGTTGTGACCCTGGGGGGGCTGTTCCTGTACTCGGGACTGGCTGTTGTGTTGTCCACCCTGTCGGTGTCCAGCGCTTATGAAGGAATCAGCGGATTTCCGCAGGAGTTCATCCGGATCGCCGGAGGAAGAGTGTTCGGGATCATACCCAATCCCTTTATCATATTCCTGATTCTGGCTGTCATCGCTTATATTCTGCTTCATAAGAGCAGATACGGACGATATGTCTTTCTCGTAGGAGTGAATCCCAATGCGGCCAGCTTTTCGGGAATCAACTACAAGTTTGTGTCCATGTTCACCTATGTCCTGTCGGGGCTTGCCGCTTCCGTGGCCGGTGTGGTTCTGACAAGCTACTTGGGATCGTGTCGTGCCGATCTGGGCAATGAGCTGACTATGCCCATCGTTACCGCTGTGGTTCTCGGTGGAACAGCCATAACGGGAGGAAGAGGCAGCATCGTAGGAACCGCTCTGGCCGCCATCGTCATTGGGCTTCTGCGTTTCGGACTGCAGATGGCGGGAGTCAGCACCCAGTATCTCGATATTCCGGTGGGTCTCATGCTGATCCTGGCTGTAGCGGCAAGAGGAGCCAGTCTCTATATGAAACGTCCCTCACTGCTTGCAAAGAAGCAGAAGGAGTAGGCCTGCATCAAGGCTCGAGAAGTTCTGGTCTGCGGAGTATTTCAATCGTCCTTAATATTATCACTTGATAGTATTAAAATAAATGAGGAGAAAGAATTGAAAGGAGAGATTTTTAAATGCGTAAGTTTTTAGTAGTACTTCTGGCTCTCACGATGGTATTTTCCATGTTCGGCTGCGGAGGCGGCGCTCAAGAACCATCTGATGACAGCGGAGCAGCTGTGGATCCTGCGGACATCTCGGTTGCATTTATCCCTAAATTAACGGGCAACTCATTCTTTGAATCTGCAAACCTTGGTGCACAGGACATCGCAGCGGAAGTCGGCTTCGAATGTGTTTACACCGGAAATCCGGAAGCATCCGTTGCCAACCAGGTACAGGTTATCAACTCCGCTGTACAGCAGGGATTCAACGCAATCGCAATTTCATCCGTAACTCCTGACGGTCTCAACAATGCGCTTAAGGCAGCCAAGGAAGCAGGACTGCAGATCGTATGCTGGGACTCCGATGTACAGAACGACATGAGATCACTGCATGTAGCCCAGGGTACTCCTGAACAGCTCGGCGAAATGCTGGTTGAAATGGTTGCAATGCAGCTGCCGGAAGACAAGAAAGATAGCTGCAACTATGTATGGCACTATTCCTCCGCAACAGTAACTGACCAGAATTCATGGCAGGTAGCCGGCGAGAAGTACATAAAGGAAACTTATCCCGGATGGGTAAACCTGGCTCCGGACAACTATTACAGTGATCAGGACGCAGAAAAGGCAGTATCTGTCGGAGAATCCATCCTGAAAACTTATCCTGAAATCGACGCCATTATCTGCAATGACTCCACCGCTCTTCCGGGTCAGGCTCAGGCTGCTGAGAACCTCGGTATGGCTGGTAAAGTCATCATCACCGGTTTCTGCACGCCAAACGGTATGAGAGATTTCTGCAAGAACGGAACAGTTCCGGTATTCGGACTCTGGGATTGCAAGGTTCAGGGCGCAATGGGCGCTTACCTGGCTTACTGGCTTGCTGCTGGAAATACCTTCAAAGTAGGTGACAAGATCGATATCCCGACTATCGGTGAAGTTGAAGTTATGCCGAATACCGTATTGGATCCCAACGCATATACGGCTGACGACTCCGGCGTAGTGCTGCTCCCCGAAAGAACGATCTTTACAAAGGACAACATTGACGATTACAACTTCTAAGAGGAAACAAAAAAACAAGGAACAGAGATTGGGTAGCTGTGGCCGAAACACCACAGCTACGCTTATCATTAGATTAGAGAAGGAGGTTATTTATGGCTGATAAAGACGGAAATAAAATTGCAAAAGACTATCAAACGGGAGTTGAGTTCGGTAAAAAGGGCGGATTCCATGTGAAAGGCATGAACGACGTTGACTGGGGAATGAAAACCCGCCTGTCCAGAATATTCAGACCCGACACTGGAAATACGGTAATGCTTGCCTTTGATCACGGCTATTTCATGGGGTCTACCGCAGGATTGGAGCGTCTGGATCTGGCGATGCCGCCACTGATTCCTTATGTGGATGTGCTGATGGCAACCAGAGGAGCATTGAGGACCTGCATTCCGCCGGAATTCAATAAGGGCATTGCACTTCGCTGCAGTGCAGGTTCTTCCATGATGGATGAGGATCTCTCCCACGAGGTCATCGCAGTCGACATCGAGGACGCCATCCGGATGAATGCATCCTGTATGGCAATCCAGACCTTTATCGGGGCGCCGGGTGAAAAATCGAGTATCGACAATCTCTGCAAAACCATCGATGCGGGAAACCGCTATGGTATCCCCACTTTAGGCGTAGTTGCCGTAGGCAAGAATATGGAACGGACGCCGGCATTTTTCAAGCTGGCTACCCGTATGCTGGCGGAATTCGGCGCGCAGATCATCAAGACCTACTATTGTGACGAGTTCGAAGAAATTACAGCGGCCTGTCCCGTACCGATCATAGTGGCGGGCGGAAAGAAGGTGCCGGAAAAAGAAGCCCTTAAGATGGCCTGGCTGAGCATGCAGGGAGGCGCAAGAGGCATGGATATGGGAAGAAACATTTTCCAGAGCGACAGCCCCATCGGCATGGCAAAGGCAATCGGAGCCATCGTTCACAATAAGGCAACGGTGGATGAGGCCTATGACATCTACAGAGAGGAAAGAGGCAAATAATAATACCTAAGCTCCCAAGAAATTTCTTTGATAATTTCAAGGAATATGTGATATACTGATTAGGGAAATATTTCAAGACTCATGGCCCCAAAGGGATGCCCTGGGTCTTTCCTTATAATTAAAATAACAATGAAAGCCTATTCTTGCAATGGTTTTTCAACTAACAAAGGAGCACAGCTTTTATGGGGAGTATAGAATTATTTGCGATTGCGCTGGGTCTATCCATGGACGCTTTTGCGGTGGCCATATCCAAAGGCCTGTGCCTGCGAGTCTTCCGCTATCGATACGCCTTTATCACCGGTTTGTTTTTCGGAGGATTTCAGGCTCTGATGCCCTTGATCGGCTACTTTCTTGGCAAACAGTTTGAAGATTACCTCACCTCAGTGGACCATTGGATCATTTTTGCGCTTCTGTTTCTGATCGGTGTCAACATGATACTGGAATCCCGTAAAGACGAAAGCGATAAATGCGATACATTAAATTTGAAAAATATGACCATACTGTCCTTAGCGACCAGCATTGACGCTTTGGCGGTCGGCATTACCTTCGCATTTCTGCATGCTAATATCTATATCGGAATCTCGGTAATTGGACTGACGACCTTCGCATTGTCGTTTTTCGGAGTGATGATCGGAAATTTGTTCGGCACGAAATACAAGTCCAAAGCGGAGATCGTAGGCGGCATTATTTTAATTTTAATTGGAGCGAAGATACTGCTTGAGCATCTGGGAATTCTCAGCCTTTAATCAGGAGCGGATTCTGACAGGAAACGAATTCGGAGGTCATTGATTTGAAGAGAAAGCTTTTATATGTTATCAGTCTCATTGTGATCGCAACCCCATGGCTGTTTCTCATGGAAGCCTTTCCGATTGACTACAGCCAAATCAGCACTGCTGCTGAAATAACAGCGGAAGCGATCATGTTTGCCGCTCTGATGGCAGTCGTAATTCTCCTGAGAAGAGAACGGAAAAAAGCCCCCGGGATAATCGGGCGCATTCTCTTCATTTTCGCGGCGGTGACGCTCTTTCTGGTAGGACTGGTGCTGGCATTGATCGCGTTGTCCTTCTCCCTGTAAAAGAAAGCCCGATTCGTCAGAACCGGGTTTTGCTTTTTCTTGTCCCATTGCTGAATAGGGGATATAATAGTGGTAAATATATGCAGGAAAGGAAGATTTGAATGAACGATTTCAATTATGAAAACCGAACACGGATTATTTTCGGAAAAGATAAAGAAAAAATGGTGGGAGAATTGATCAAGCCACATGCCGACAAGATCCTGCTTCATTACGGCAGTGGCAGTATAAAAAAGACCGGCTTGTACGACAAGGTAATGAAATCTCTTGCGGAGGCGGGAGTGGAAGCGGTTGAACTGCCGGGCGTCTTGCCGAACCCGCGGCTGTCCATGGTACAGGAGGGGATCCGTATTTGCAGGGAGCAAAAAATCGGCTTTATTCTGGCGGTGGGCGGAGGCAGTGTCATTGATTCGGCAAAGGCCATAGCCCTGGGAGTTCCTTACGAGGGCAACGTCTGGGATTTTTTTATGACCGGAAAGCAGCCCGATAAGGTTCTGGATCTCGCAACGATACTGACTCTGCCGGCAACCGGCTCGGAATCCAGCGACAGCGTGGTGATCACAAACGAGGACGGTCTGATCAAAAAGGGGTTCAGCAGCGATAAAAACAGACCTTTATTCAGTATCATGAATCCGGAGCTATATTTTACCCTGCCGAAGGATCAGATCGCCAACGGCGTCTGCGACATGATGAGCCATATTCTGGAGCGGTATTTTACAACAACGGTCAGCTCCGATGTAACCGACGGACTTTGCGAGAGCACTCTGCGGGCCATTATGAAAAACGCCAGGGTGCTTATGGAAGACTGCTGCAATTATGACGCCTGGGCAGAGGTTGCTTTCGCCGGAACCATTGCCCATAACGGTATGCTGGGCCTTGGCAGAACGCAGGATTGGGCCTGCCATAAGATGGAACACGAGCTCAGCGCCATTTACGACGTGGCGCACGGAGCAGGACTGGCTGTTGTGACTCCCGCATGGATGAAATATGTTTACAAGGAGAACATCAATATGTTTGTCCAGTTTGCTGTAAATGTGATGGGTGTGGAAGCCTCCTACCGCGACCCGGACGCCTTGGTTTTGGAAGGCATTTCCAGGCTGGAGAAGTTCTTCTCCTCCATCGGCCTGCCGGTTACCATGAAGGAACTGGGGATAGACGATACAAACTTTGAAAAGATGGCAAAAAAGGCAACCTGGTTCAAGGACGATAAGGAAACTCCGGTGGGCGGCATTAAAAAGCTGTTCTGGAAGGATATTGTGGAGATTTACAAGCTGGCCCGATAACCTTGAACAACATTCATTCCGTCGAATCATTTTTCAAAGGCTCTGGATAATTCTTCAAATACCCTCTTGATTTCCGGAGCTTTTTGTTTTATATTTAGTTTGTTAGCACTCGATGTAAATGAGTGCTAAAACTGAAAAAAAGCACAGGAGGACTTGAGATGGCAAAGAAGCAGTTTAAGGCAGAATCAAAACGACTTTTGGACCTGATGATCCATTCGATTTACACCCATAAGGAGATTTTTCTGAGAGAGCTGATTTCCAATGCCAGCGATGCCATAGACAAGCTGTATTACCGCAGCCTGACGGAAAACAACACGGGATTGTCCCGGGACGATTTTGGAATCCGTATTGCAATCGACAAGGCGAACAGAACGCTCACCATCTCCGACAACGGGATCGGCATGACGAAGGAGGAGCTGGAATCCAATCTGGGCACCATCGCCAGAAGCGGATCTCTGGACTTTAAAAAGGACAACGAGCTCAAAGAGGATATCGACATCATCGGACAGTTCGGAGTAGGCTTCTACTCCGCCTTTATGGTCAGCAGTCTGGTCACAGTGATCAGCAGGGCATATGGTGAGAAACAGGCGTATCGCTGGGAATCCGCCGGCGCGGACGGCTATACCATAGCGGAATGCGAAAGAGAAGGCAGCGGAACGGATATCATATTAAAGATCAAGGAGGATACGGAGGATGAAAAATATGAGGAATTCCTTCAGGAATACCGTATCCGCGGCCTGATCAAGAGATACTCGGACTATATCCGGTATCCGATCAAAATGAACGTGGAACAGCGAAGGCTGAAGGAAGGGTCGGAAAACGAATATGAAACCGTTGTGGAAGAGCAGACCCTCAACAGCATGGTTCCGCTCTGGCGCAGAAATAAAAGTGAGATTACAGAGGAAGAGTACAACAATTTCTACCAGGAAAAGTTCTATGACTTCACCAAACCGCTCAGGGTAATCCATACCAGCGTGGAAGGAGTTGTATCCTACAATTCGCTGCTGTATATCCCGGCCAGGACCCCGTTTAATTACTACACCAAAGAATATGAAAAAGGCCTTCAGCTATACTCCAGCGGAGTGCTCATCATGGACAAGTGCCCGGATCTGCTCCCGGATTATTTCAGCTTTGTAAAGGGGCTTGTGGACTCACAGGACCTGTCCCTGAATATTTCCAGGGAAATGCTGCAGCATGACCGGCAGCTGAAGGCGATTGCCGCAAGACTGGAAAAGAAGATCAAGAGTGAACTGTTAGAGCTGATGAACACGGAACGGGAGAAGTACGACGAGTTTTTCAAGAATTTCGGCCTTCAGATCAAATTCGGCGTTTATGATAGCTTTGGCGCAAACAAAGACAATCTGAAGGATTTGCTCCTGTATTATTCCTCCACGGAAAAGAAGCTGGTCAGCCTTTCCGAATATGTCTCCCGGATGAAACTGGACCAGAAGTATATCTACTACGCAACCGGGGAATCGACAGAGAAGATCGACAAGCTTCCCCAGACGGAGCTGCTGAAGGACAAGGGCTTCGAAATCCTGTACTTCACAGACGATATTGACGAATTTGCAATCCGCATTCTGAACGATTTTGACGGCAAGGAGTTCCGTTCCGTTTCCGGTGATGATCTGGGCTTTGCCGAGGACGAAAAGGAAAAGGAGTCGGTGAAAAAGGAGACGGAGGACAACAAGGAGCTCTTCGATTTTATGAAGGAGACACTGGCAGGCAAGGTCAGCGAGGTCAGACTTTCCCAGAGACTGAAATCCCATCCGGTTTGTCTGGCAAGCGGCGGAGGTATCTCCATCGAGATGGAAAAGATCCTCAACGCCATGCCCTCAGACGACAAGGTCAAAGCCGACAAGGTTCTGGAGATCAACGCATCCCACCCTGTCCTTGCAGCGCTCAGGACTACTTTTTCCGAGGATAGGGAAAAAGCAAAAACCTATACGGAGCTGCTGTATAATCAGGCCCTTCTCATCGAAGGACTGTCCGTGGATGATCCGATGGCCTTCTCCAATGCCATCTGCGATTTAATTGCAGGGAAATAGAATATTCCTTCAAACTCAGGCCGTATGTGCGAACCATTCGCGCATACGGTTTTCTTTTGTTCCGTTAAACTCTTTTCTTTTTTTCAGAAACCCTATTGTTGTCTCTCTCTTTTGATTTCGATCATTCCGAACCATAACAGACATCCCCGAATAATATGGTATATCAAAATAATATGGAGTGACGGTTATGTACGACATCATAAAATACCAGCTGGAGAGTGGCATTCTTGTCTACCCTGCAATTCTGGTTCTCATGTTGATATTTGCTTATTTTTCCTGGCGCATCGTCCGCAACCTGATTCCGCGTCCTGTTCCGCCCGGGGGAGAAGAAGAGTTTTATCAGCTTCTCAGCGATGCGGGATACCAGCTTGATCCGGTGCAGGGTATCTTTTACACAAAAATGAATGCCTGGCAGAGAAATTTTGGTTATTGCCGGCTTTACGACGAGGCGGCGGCCCCCTCGAGCATGATCATCGATTCCGAGCCTGTGGAATTTGAGTATGGAGGAAAACGCTGGCTGATCCAGTTCTGGAAGGGGCAGTATTACCTCAATACCGGCTGTGAAATAGGAATTTACTATACGGAAAAGGCCGATCTGCACATTCCGAATCTGTTCCAGGGAGCGTTTTATAAATGCGTTGACAATGCAAACCGGCTTGTCATGGCATATACGCTTTACCGGAACGGCAAGGAGCTGTTCCATCGGGAGGAGAAACACTGGTGGCTCACAGGCTTCAAGCCCGGTGAATTCTCTGAACCCTGGGAGCTTTCGGTAAAATACCGTATCCAGTTCAAAGACAGCGGCATGTGCAAGAGCTTTGTCAGAGCGATGAAAAAACTTGGATATCAGGAGCACGAGATCATAACCAACGGAACTGCGGTGGAGTTTCTGTTTGACAAACCCCATTCCCCCCAGCCGTTGACCAGAACGGAAGAAACCGATTGGATCATCCAGAGAAACAACGAACGGGTCTGCAACCGATTCATGGAAATCACCGGAGAATACGACACCTGGCCGGAAAAGCTCCGTGCGATCCGCAGAGAGGAGCCGTTCCTTTACGAAGCGATGATCAATGTAGGCAAGACAAGACAAATATTCAAAGCCTTTGACAAGCTGAAGAAATATTTATAGTGTGAAACCGGATTGCCGGTGTTCCGGCGAATCCGACAGGAAATTAGAAAGAGATTGGGAGAGGTTTTAATGTATTCATTCAAGCGTTTATCCCAAGTTTTTGAATCGGCGGACAGGATCTCCTTTGATGATTCCTCAAAGCTCATAATGATGAGCGATTGCCACAGAGGAGACGGGAGCCAGGCAGACGAGTTTTTTAACAATGAAAATTTATATATTTCTGCCTTGAATTATTACTATAATGAGGGCTTCACGTATATAGAAATTGGAGATGGCGATGAACTTTGGGAGAATAAAAAGCTTTCCGATATCATGAACGCGCACCCGAACTCGTTTCGGATGCTCAGGAAGTTTTATGAGGATAAGCGGCTTTACTTCATCTACGGCAATCACGATATGGTAAAGCGGAATGCCAAATATGTAAAAGCGAATCTATACCGATACTATGACAAGCAGGAGGAAAAAGAACTTTCATTATTCGAGGGGATCAAGGTTCATGAGGGCCTTGTATTGGAATATCACGGCGAGGACGGCAAGGCCGCAGGCAAACCGATTTTTCTGGTTCACGGTCATCAGGTGGATTTTCTGAACAGCACCCTTTGGAAATATGCCAGATTTCTGGTCAGACATCTTTGGAGGCCGTTGGAATTGTTCGGAATCAACAACCCAACCAGCCCTGCCCAGAATCAGGAGAAAAAAGAAAAGATAGGGAGAAGACTGACCGATTGGGTGATTCGTGAGAATCAGATGCTGATCGCAGGACACAATCACAGGCCCATGTTTCCCGAAATAGGAGAACCGCTGTACTTTAACGACGGAAGCTGCGTGCACCCGCTTCTTATTACCGGGATTGAAATCAGCAATGGCGGGATAGCCCTGGTGAAATGGAACGTCAAGGTTACAGAAGAAGGCCTTTTGTACGTGGGCAGGGATATGATAGCCGGGCCAAAGAAGCTTGGGGAGTTCTTTGGCGCCGAACGCATCTTTGAGTCCTGTTCTCTGAAGGATCCTGCGGTGTAGGGAGAGGTTTGGACCGTCACCGGGTTGATAGCTTCTTAGTATCATACCGGAACGGTCCGGCATAAAATATAGCATTCGGAGATACGGAAGGAGGACGATCCATGATCAATGACACGATTATGCTGATGTATCAGGCCATGTCGGAATTGCCCGTGGCATGCGCGCATATAACGGGAAGCTCAGCAATACATAACCTGACGGGAGATGTATATGTTTACCCCTTTCTGGAAGGATCCCTGCTGGTTGCAAATGTGGAAGGGATTCCATTTTCGGGCTTTTACGGATTTCATATTCATCAGCACGGGCCATGCATTGCGGGAGAAGGCTATACGGGTTTTCACAATGTCGGAGGACATTATTCGGCGGTGGAAAACGCCCCCCACCCTTATCATACGGGAGACCTGCCGGTACTGATGTCCTATTACGGGCACGCATTTATGATCGTTTACACCGATCGGTTCCGACCGGAAGAGATACTGGGGAGGGCTATGATCATCCATGAATGGCCGGACGACTATAAGACCCAACCTACAGGAGGGGCCGGAGGACAGATCGGGTGCGGTACATTCTATCCCTGCGCCGGGTATCGAGGCGAGGAAACCGTCTTCCCGTTTGACCGCAAGGTTCGTGACTAATCCCAGCCCAATTATTTTTATTATCAGCTGGCTAGCTGCCGGGTTTCGCCGGCGGCAAAAAATAACCCCGAAGTTTATTCTTCGGGGTTGCTCTGGTGATTGTCAGGCTTTTTTGCCTCCTCCATCTCCAAGCGAGAAAGCATTTTTTTTCTCGAAACCAGATTCTTGCAGGTATTGCACATATATCCGACTGCGCCGCATCCGGACAATCTTTCCAGCTTTTCATAACATACGGGACAGTAATAATCCTCCATTTTTCGCTCCTTTCCAATGAATTCCACCCTGAATCCTATTATAGTTTTAGAATTATTCATATAATAATACCATAGTTCCCGATTTGATGCCACATATGAAAACGGGACTTTTTATGATATGATAAAAGACAAAGGAAGAAGGGTGGGCGTTTGATGAAATTAAAGAACTTGATAAAACCGATCAGGTTGATTCCGATCCTGCTGGCGGCGGCTGTATTGGCAGCGGGGTGCGGCAAGGATGATGCCGTCACGTTTTCAGCGGAAATCCAAGAGGTTTCAGAAAATAGAATCCTTGTGGAAACCATCAGCCACAGCGGCTTTGATAAGGCATGGGTTGATCTCCATGAGGCCAAATATGATTTTGATCCGTCTCCAGGACAGGTTGTCGAGATTACAATCCGGCCGGAGATCAGAGAAAGCGATCCGGTTCAGGTCACCGCGCTGAAGCTGGTTTATAAGGGAGAAGCGCAGCGGAAGGTATCCGATTACTTCCCTATAAGAGAAAATACCAAATATGTGTATGAGGGCAAGGGAAATGAATTTGCCGGGTTTGACGTTTATACGGAATTTACGTCCGAGGACAGGGTTCAGCAGAGAATCGAAAACGGAGGCTCCGTGATTGCTCGTGTTTTCCGGGTGAAGGACGGAGAACTGGCCAGAGTCCTCACAAAAGGCGAGACATATTACAGAGAGAACCTTTTGAACCAAAAAGAAAATGAAAAGGAGGTCCTGCTCAGGGAGCCGCTGGAGAAGGGAAACAGCTGGAGTCTGGAAGACGGGAGCGAGAGAACCATTACGGGGCTGTCAACCGAGGTCAAGACGCCGATAGGAGAGTTTACAGCCATAGAGGTTGTCACAGAAGGAAGCAACGGCACCTCGGTGGATTACTATGTCAGGGATATCGGCCTGGTGAAGACCATTTTTCGGACGGAAGGTCTTGAAATCAGCTCAACCCTGAAATCAATTGAAGAAGATCAGGAAAGGGCCGAGAGGATCCGCTTCTACTATCCGGATATGAAGACCGGGGAAATCGCCTATGAGGAATCGGAAGTCGTCTGGCATACCAATGACGAAACGGCCAAGGTTCTCGAGGAAGCGTACAAAGGAACCGTCAACGAAACATTTGGAACGGTTTTTTCCACCGGCACGGCAATCAGAAGCCTTTCCCGGGACGAAGAAAACAGGGTAAGACTGGACTTGAACAGGGCGTTTGTTTCCGAGATGAACTTCGGGGCCGCTTATGAAGCGCTGATTCTTCAATGCGCAGCCGCTACGTTTGGGAACTATTACAATTCGGATCAAGTGATTTTGACCATCGAAGGAAAGCCGTATGAGTCGGGACATATCAAGATGAAGGAAGGCGAATCGATTCCGGTCAGATTGGAAGGAATTGAGGAAGAGAAAACCGACTGAATGAAATCGTTATTCCGAAAAATAGTGTAAAAGGGGGCCTCCGGGATACCAGGTGCGATCGGGAAGGCGCCCCTTTTTTATTGTATTGATATCGTGTTAAGCGGGAAATCCTCAGGTGTTAAAATCGGCATTGCCGTCTGCGTCCGCAGCCGCAGTCGAATTTAAAATCGCGATCGCAGCAGCTCTTGCCGGCGACGAAGCCCAACACCAATGGGATAAAACAAAACATGGTGATTCCTCCATTCTGTCATTACAATATATGCTTGAATCTGTAAAATGTTGACGGAGATACCCAGGAACCGCGTCCTCTTTCCTCCAAAAAGCGCGATCAGCAGAAAAAAATAGATGGAAATTTTTTGAACCGCTTGCTAATTCGCCGTGTTTGGTATATTTTCTAAATAACAGCATGGGATCATAACAAGGGGAATGAGGTGGAGACTATGAAGAAGGTTGCTGTAGTATACCGCTCAAAATCGGGTTATACAGAGAAATATGCAAAATGGATTGCAAAAGCAGTGGGCGCAGATTTGATGAAAGGTGAAAAAACGAAAGTTGACGACCTATTGAAATATGACACAATCGTATATGGCGGAGGCCTTTATGCGGTGGGAATCAATGGTCTGAAGCTGATTACCGATCACTTTGACCAGCTGAAGGATAAGAAGCTGATCGTGTTCGGACTTGGCGCATCACCGGTGCGGCCTGCCATCGTGGAAGATGTGAGGGATCGCAACCTGACGAAGGAACAGCAGGAGATCATCGAATTCTTCCTGCTGAGGGGCGGCTTTGACAAACGCAAACTTACTCCTGTCGATCGGATC
This sequence comes from Bacillota bacterium, assembly GCA_023415235.1. GTDB lineage: Bacteria > Bacillota > Clostridia > Peptostreptococcales > Anaerovoracaceae > Anoxybacterium. Next base: position 30,183 of record JAEZLP010000069.1, on the reverse strand, counting down.
TTGATGCAAATTATGAAGATCAACCTCAAAATGAAGAAAAACCTTACGCCGGATGAGAGGGGGCTGCTCAACGCCTATACCCATCCAGTGGACTTTACCAGCGAAAAGGCGATCGAGCCCATTGTAGCAAGCATTCAATCGTGACAAAGCTTCCGATAGCCAGCCGTTCGAGCTGACAACGCTTCCGGCTCACCGGGTCTTGACAAGATGCAGACTGTCATATTATAATTATTACATAAATGAATACGGACCTCATTACTGACGGATAATTGTGGGGAACCACAGGGGAATGAAGGTCTTGGAACGCCGACCGTCTGGGCAATATTTGGTTGATACCGAATGTTGCTCTTTGTTTTTTTCAGGGGGAAATTTCATCAGGGTTTTCCTGTGGAGAAGAAAAAGAGCACGGTATCATTCAAATATTTTTTTGTATCTGCTTGTTTTACGAAAGGAGATCAATTATGGATCATGCGGCATGGAAAGGTTTCCGGGAAGGAAACTGGAAGATGGAAATCGACGTAAGAGACTTTATTCAGAGCAACTATACTCCCTACGAGGGAGATGAAGCTTTTCTGACCGGGCCAACGGAACGTACGATATCGCTCATGAAAAAACTGATCGGATTGTTTGAGCTGGAACGGGAGTTCGGCGGTGTTCTGGACATCGATACCCAGACGGTCAGCTCTCTGACCAGCTATCGGCCCGGTTATCTCGACAAAGAACGTGAGATCATAGTCGGCCTTCAAACCGACCGGCCGCTGAAGAGGGGGGTGAATCCCTTTGGAGGCGTAAATATGACCAAACACGCCTGTGAAGCCTATGGATATAAGCTGTCGGACAAGGTGGAGAGCGAATTCCAATACAGAACCACCCACAACGACGGAGTGTTTCGGGTCTATACGGATGAGATCAAAGCCGCTCGCAAATGCGGCATTATCACGGGACTGCCCGACGCCTACGGCAGAGGAAGGATCATCGGAGATTACCGCCGGATTGCGCTCTATGGGATTGACCGGCTGATTGCGGAAAAGAAAAAAGACCGTGAGAAATATGGGGACAGGATGATGGATGTGGACAACATCCGACAGCTGGAAGAGCTTTACCAGCAGATCAATTTCCTCGGCAAACTGAAAGAGATGGCCGCCATGTACGGTATCGACATTTCCGAACCTGCGACAACGGCCAAAGAAGCGGTGCAGGGGCTCTATTTCGGTTATCTGGGGTCCATCAAGGAGCAAAATGGAGCTGCCATGAGCCTGGGTCGGGTCAGCACATTTTTGGACATCTATTTTGAAAGGGATCTGAGAAAGGGAATCCTGACCGAGATGCAGGCACAGGAGATTCTGGATGACTTTGTAATGAAGCTGCGGATGGCCAGACATCTTCGCACACCGGATTATAATGAGCTTTTTGCCGGAGATCCCATGTGGATCACGGAAGCAGTAGGCGGAATGGGGGAGGACGGCAGAACTCTGATTACCAAAACCTCTTACCGAATTCTGCACACCTTATACAATCTGGGCCCGTCGGCAGAACCCAATCTGACGGTACTGTGGTCCAACAGCCTTCCCGAAAATTTTCAGCGCTATGCCGCAAAGGTATCCTGTGACACGGATGCCATTCAATACGAAAACGACGACGTAATGCGTCCGGAATTTGGGGACGACTATGCCATCGCTTGCTGCGTCTCTGCCATGCGGGTCGGAAAGGACATGCAGTTCTTCGGAGCCAGGGCAAATCTTCCCAAACTGCTATTAATGACCTTGAACGGAGGCAGGGACGAAATGAGCGGCGAGCAGGTGGCGCCGGAGCAGCCCTCTTATGCCGGGGAATATCTGGAATACGGCAAGGTAACAGAAATGATGGATTTTTACCGGAAATGGCTGGCGAAAACTTATGTGAACGCCATGAACATCATCCACTACATGCATGACAAGTATGCCTATGAAAAGACCCAGATGGCTCTGCATGATACGGACGTTCACCGATTCATGGCCTTTGGAATTGCCGGGCTTTCCGTACTTGCGGACTCGCTTTCCGCGATCCGATACGCTAAGGTAAGGGTGATCCGGGATGAAACTGGACTGATCACCGGCTTTGAGACGGAAGGAAGCTACCCTGCTTTCGGCAACGATGACGACAGGGTCGATTCGATTGCCGTGGAGCAGGTGAAGCTGTTTCTTGAGGAGCTGAAAAGGAACCCGACATACCGGAATGCGGAGCATACTTTGTCGATCCTGACGATTACATCCAATGTTGTATACGGCAGCAAGACCGGAGCGACTCCGGATGGACGAAAAGCCGGAGAACCGTTTGCTCCCGGCGCGAACCCCATGCATAACAGGGAGAAAAACGGAGCGCTGGCATCCTTGAATTCCGTTGCGAAATTGTCCTATGAAACATGCAAAGACGGGATTTCCAATACATTTTCCATAATCCCACAAGCACTGGGAAAGCAGGAGGAGGAGCGCTACCGGAACTTGGTATCCGTTATGCGCGGGTATTTCGGACAAAAGGCCCATCATCTGAATGTCAATGTATTGAACAGGGAGACCCTGATGGAAGCGTATGAGCATCCGGAAAGGCATCCGAATCTTACGATCCGGGTTTCCGGCTACGCGGTCAACTTCCATAAGCTTTCGAGAAACCAGCAGAGAGAAGTGATCTCCAGAACCTTCCATCAGTCAATCTAAAGGGGGACAGTGTAAGATTGTAATTAAATGGTCAATAAATGTCAAAAAAGATTGAGTATTAGCACAATTTGGTGTAAAGTATTCTTATCGAAAACAGTAGTATTTGGCATATTTACAAGGAACCTATATGAATAAAAAGATAAGAACTGTATTACTGTTCCTGGTTTTATTTGCCGGGATAACTGTATTTCCTGTTTATCATATTTATGCAGATAGGGATGCGTTTAAGGTCGCCTATTTGGAAGGCGACCCGTATGTCAATTACGCGGGAAGCCTGAATGGAATCGTGACTAGCTTATCGAACATTGGACTCATAGACTCGCCGGCAGAGAACGGCTTCCAAGAAGGGAGCAATGATGCCGGGGTGGTCTGGAATTGGCTGAAGGATCACTCCGGAGACAAATTGGAATTTGTACAGGATGAATTCTATCAGCTTATTTTTATGTCCGAAAAACAAAAGAAGGAATTTGTAAGGCACATGAACGAGGACGGCGAAGTAGACCTGATTCTGGTTATGGGCACTGCCGCCGCAAAGTTTATCAAGGAGAACGATATTAAAACGGACGTCATGATCATATCCATGTCTAATGCGTATGAGGCCGGCATCGTAAACGGAATAGAATACTCTGGAATTGACCATATCTGGGCTCATGTTTCCCCCAACAGATATTACAACCAGCTGAATGCTTTTTATAACCTGTTTCGGTTCCAAAGGCTAGGGATCGTTTACGAAGACAGTGAAACCGGAAGAAGTGAGATTGCGTATGAGGACATCAAAAGATTTGTCGGGGATAGAGATATAGAACTGGTGGAAGTGGCTGTATCGGCCAATCAGAAGGAGGACGGCCCGGAGCTTTATGAATCGAAAATGATGGCTGGATATCAGGAGCTGGTCGGAAGGGTGGACGCCGTTTATATGACAAACAGCGCCAACCGGACGCCGGAGAGAATCCTTGAGTACCTCCATCCGCTTTACCAGCAGGGAATTCCCGTATTCTCGCAAACCGGCATCAACGATGTGAAAAACGGAGCAACTCTGACGGTTGTCCGGCCGGGATTTCAGGAAATCGGAGAATTCTGCGCAAATCAGCTTGTACAGGTCATGAATGGGAAAAGGCCCGGAGAATTGAGACAGAGCTATGACGAGTCCCAGGTGATGTGCTTCAACCTTGCCGCAGCGGAACTGGCTGATTTGAGACTGCCTTTCAAGGCTTTGCTTTCAGCGGATACAATCTTTACAAAAGTTGGGAAAAGCGATTATGCGGAATAGAGAAATAGACGGAAAGAACGAAAAAAAAAATGATGGTAATCGTGAAAAAGGTGAAATCAAAAGCAGAATGAAACGTATTACTGCTTTGTACCTGACAATTTTTCTGACAGTCATACTGTTGATATCCCTATACATAAATATCAGTTCCTTTCAGAAGCAGTTCCTGGCCAATGAACTTTCCTTCTATTCGGTCACCGGCAGCAGGGCTGTGGACAAAATCGAGGATGGTTTGTTTTACGGCAAGTCTTTGGACGACTACTACGGAATGGAACAGCTCCTTGAGGAATGGCAGAAACAAAACAGAAACGTGACCGCTATCCGAGTACTCTCCGCAGACCGGCTGACGACCTATTACCAGTTGGGCGCGGGTGGAGACGCCTTTGACGGCGACAGCGTCAGCCTGGAAATCAGAAACAGTGAAGGCAATCTTAGCGGATATCTCGATATTGCAGTAGATCTAAAGGAACGACTGGAAGTGCTTAAGAAAAGCCGGAGCTTATTTCTGATTGGTGCGGCGGTTCTGATTCTGGCAGGAATTTCAGCCATTATCCTGTTCTGCGTCAAGGGCCGGTTTATCAACGAGGAATACCGGCTTATCAAGAAGAAAATACTGGGATTTATGCTCTTGCTGATTCTGCTGCTGCAAGCGGTGTTCACGATTTATTCCTCAGTTACATTGAGAGACCTATATATCGAAATATCCAATAATACGGGTGAAGAGATCCGGAGTATGGTGCAGGCCGATATCGACTCCGTCATCGCCAAGGGAGTCACCTATGACCAGATCTACGATTTTGACAGCTATGCGGAAGACGTAATCGAGAAGGCGCCCATTATCGAAAGCATCCGCCTTTCCGGCCGGGAGCTCAAGGTTATCGTTTCCGAAGAATACATTGAATCCACAATCGATAAAATGCTGCTGGATATGTTTACCGTGCTGGTCACATCCATGTTTATCGCAGCGGAAATCGTTAATCTGATGATAATATCCATCAACAAAAAGGTGGAACGGATCACCGGAACGGCCGCCTATGACAGACAGCTCAGTATCAGGGTTTCATCGTTTTTGATCCATGTGGCATGCTATCTGCCCGTCAGCTTCATCCCGATTTTGATGTACCGGTTTACCGGGGGCGGCGCCAGTGACTTTTTACTCGGGCTTCCCATCATGGTGCTGTTTGCATCAGGTGTTCTGTTCGCTGTACTGGCGGGGGGATGGAGTCTCCGATACGGCTGGCGGAAGCTGCTTTTTGCGGGGGCGGCGTTAGTTGCTGCAAGCTCTCTTCTGGCAGGTCTGTTTGAAAACCCGGCGGTTTTAGTGATCGCAAGGGGCATGTATGGAGCCGCTTACTCCTTGGTCTATATCGCAATCCGGGAATTTGCGGCAACAGGTCAGGGTCGTCAGGAACGATCAAAGGGATTGGCACAGGTTACGGCAGGTCTTTATGCAGGCATCAATATCGGAGCGGTGCTCGGAGCGATGATCTTTGAAACCGCCGGGTTCCGTGCCGCCTTTGCAGTATCTGCTATCGTCGGCGCTTTAGCCATTCTTGTGCTGAAAAAGTACTGCCTCCCGGACGAAGCCCCCGGTGCGGAGGAGGAGAAAGAATCAGAGACTGATCAAAGAGAGGCCTTGAAGGATGGCAAGGAAGTCCTCTCGGTGATAAAAGACAGGGGAATGCTTCGGCTTATCATTTTCATCATCGCTCCTCTTGCTATCGCCTCCCTTTTCTTCGAGTATTTCCTTCCGGTCTATGCGGTGAAAGCGGGGATCGGATCCGCAGACATCGGAAGAGCCTTCCTGATCAACGGGCTCGCTATCGCTTACGGAGCGCCGCTGGTGGGGAAATATTTCGCAGCCAGAATCAGTGAACGTGCCAGCGTATTTTTGTTTACAGCCCTTATGGCGGCAGGCTTTCTTGCTTTCGGATTTACCGGCGGTCTGGCCGGAATCCTGATTGCATCGGCAGTCATGGGAATTGCAGAGGGAGCCGCTCTGGTCTCTCAAAACGGAATTATGCTTGACCTGCCGGTCGCCGAAAAGGCAGGCACCAGCAGGATACTTGGCATTTATTCCATCGTCAGAAAGCTGTCCCAGGCTGTTGGGCCGCAGGTTTTTGCTGCTTTTATGCTGATGGGTTATGAATTCGGAATGATCGGGTTCGGAGCAGTGCTTGCTGTTTGCAGCGCCCTTTACATCTGGAGGGAGAAGGTGTGCCGGAATGCATATGAAAATAAAGGAGAAAACTGACGTGACGCAAAACGGAAGACAGAAAACGAATCGGGTTGAAGCTGAAGCATTCTTCCTGAGAGACATGGTGAAAAGCGACATCCCTGAGATTCTGGCGCTTCAGGAACAAATTCTCAGGGAAGGAGATTTCGATCACCAGTGGTTTTATCCTTTTTCGGAGGAGGAACTGAAGGAGCTTGTCGATGAGAAGAACGGCATATTCATTGGCGCGTTTGCGGGCGATAGGCTGGTTGCGTTCCGTGCGGGATGCTTTTCCGGCGAAGAATATGATGAGATCACCGGGGCGCTTGGAAGCCCGTATACGGAGACAGCCTGCTTCCTGATGAACGGAGTGTTTGTCCACAAAGACTACCGGGGGCACCACCTCCAGCAGACACTGACGGAGGAATGCATGAAACGGTGTGAGGAAATTGGAATCAATACCTTCCTTTCAGTAACCCATCCCGAAAATCGAGCCAGTATGACATCCCTGAAAAATGTGGGTTTTGTAGAGCGGTCGAGGCAAATGCTCTTCCATGGTAAATATGACAGAGTTATTTTGGTTAAGGAGGAGATCCGATGAAGGGTAAAATAAAAAAGAGAACTGCAGCGGCGGGCTTCATGACAACCGTCGTCCTGATTGCCGCGTTGGCGGCCGGATGCGGAGGCCCTGAGTCAAAAGACACGCTTGTTCTTGCTTCTGCAGGTCCGGAAAACAGGATCGAGGGAGAATTTCGGAACGGGATCACGATGGCGATGGATGAGATCAACGAGAGTGGATTTCTGGAGGGCATGACCGTGGAGGTTGAATATTTCGACGACAAGCGGGATCTGACCACGGGAATCAAGGTCGCGCAAAAGCTGGCAGCCGAAAAGGAAAAATACACCGCCGTGATCGGTCATTGGAATGCGTCAATCAATATCCCGGCCGCAAAAATATATAACGATGCCGGTCTGCTTGCCATTACTCCTATGGTATCCTCTCCCGAGCTGACCATACCGGCAAAGAAATACATCTTCAGGGCGGTGCCTACCGACGCGGATGAAGCTAAAAGGATTGCGGAATATGCGTATGACAAAGGGTATGAGAATATCGCCGTATGCTATGCGGATAACGACTACGGCATGGGACTCTGTGATGAGTTTGAGAAGGCCTGCAATGAGCTGGGGCTCAATATCATCGATTCCCATACCAATTTCATCAATCCGGAGGAGTTTGATAAGCAATACCAGAAATGGAAGGCCCTCGACGTTGATGCGGTCTTTATATCAGATTCTCTGCCTGCAGCGGTGGAGACCATCGAGCTGATCAGAGAAAAGGACGAAACGATGCCCATCCTGAGCGCAGGGGGATTCAGCTTTGACGATGTGGTTTCCCTGGCAGGAAAGAACAGCAGCAACATTACCTATGTTGCTCTGTATAACCCCGATCAGGATCTAAAATCGATGAAAGATTTTAATGCCAGATACAAGGATCGATTCGGGGAGGAACCATCCTCAATCATGGCGTCCAAGGGGTATGAATGCGTTTGGCTGATCGCGAACGCCGCCAAGGAAACGGGAAGCAAATCATCAAAGGACATCGCAGACTATCTCCATACAATGAAGCCCTGGAAAGGGGTGCACAACACCTATCAATTCAGGGAAAACGGAGATCCGAAGGATATGGAGCTTTTCATCGTTGAAGTAAACAACGGGACCTACAGCTACCTGAAATAGAAAGGGGAAATCAGAATGGCGAATATATTCAGAAAAACATCCTTGGATCGCCTGTCTTCACCGGAACAACTAGATCGGCTGATTACGGTTACCTCGCCCAGGAATTGGATTACCATCATCACCATCGGAGTCGTGCTGGCTTGTGGAATCCTATGGGGAGTTTTCGGAACCATCCCTGTCAAGGTCGACACATCAGGAATCCTGATCAGCAGCGGCGGTGTTTCCCAGATCCCAACAACGGTGAACGGCAAGGTGACCGATGTGCGTGTGAGCAACGGAGATGAAGTAAAAAAAGGAGACACCCTTGTCATCATCGGTGAAGAGGATATCGTTGCCGAAATCAACAAAACCAATGAAATTATCGAGGTTCTTCGGACACTGTCCCCCTCAACGGATTGGGCGTCGGTAGAAATTCCCACCGAGCTATTGGAGCTGCAGCAGCTTGGAATGCAGATCAAAAGTGCAGGCCTTGCCGCATCCTATGAGAGTACAAACCCTGAGATCGCCAGAAGGGAATACGAGGCATACAAGGAGCTCTATGAAGCAGGGGCGGTATCCAAAGCGGAGCTGGACGCGAAGTACAGCGTGTACAGGAACGCTCAATCCGGCTACAGTCAGCAGTCACTGAGCGCCTCCCAGGCAGTGGCGCAGTTCAATGCCACAAAGGCGGCTAAGCTTGATGAGCTGACAAAAAAGGTTGAAGATATGAAGGCGTCTATAAAGACGGATTATAATATTGTAGCGCCCAGTGACGGAAAAATTGCATCCATTAAGGTCAGAAAAGGCGATTTGGTAGGACAAGGAACCGTCGTCGTCACGCTGGCAAAAACGGGAAGCAATGTCAAGGCGCTGGAGGCGGCGATTTATGTCCCCGTTTCCGAAGGAAAGAAGATAACCGAGGGGATGGAGGTAAAAATCTATCCTTCCACGGTTCAGAAAGAAGAATACGGCTATATGATCGGAACGGTGATCGAAGTACCCGAATATCCGGTCAGCACGGAAACCGTCATGGCCACTTTAGGAAATGAGGCGCTGGTTCAGGAATTGACGGGGCAGGGCGCTCCCCTTGAAGTCAGGGTGGATCTGGTGGCAGATGAAAACACCGTCAGCGGCTACGCGTGGTCAAGCAAAAAAGGCGCAACCGTTAATGTGGAAAACGGTACGCTCTGCAGTGCTGCCGTTGTTGTGGCGGAGCAAAAGCCCATCAGCATGGTCATTCCGATCCTGAAACAGAAGTATCTCCCATTTGAGTAACGGACAGGTGAACTATGAGCAACGAAAAAAAAGCCCGTACCAGAAGAATAAGAAATTATGCCCCGGTGCCGTCCATTTTGCAGATGGAAGCCACAGAATGCGGGGCCGCAAGCCTTGCCATGATTCTGGCTAGGTATAAGGCTTTTATCCCGTTGGAGCAGCTGCGGGCAGACTGCGGGATCAACCGGGACGGGAGCAAGGCCAGCAATGTGATCAAGGCCGCCAGAAATTATGGCTTGGACGCCAAAGGCTTCCGCATGGAGCCTGAGGGTTTGAAAAAAGTAAAAATGCCTTGTATTCTTCACTGGAATTTCAATCATTTTCTGGTTCTGGAGGGCTTCCGGAACGGAAAGGTTTATATCAACGATCCTGCGGCAGGAAAGCGGGTTATTACCGAGGAAGAACTGGACCTGGCATTTACCGGAGTTGTTCTGACCTTCGAGCCGGGACCTGATTTCAAGCCTTTCGGAGTCGAGCCCCAGCTTTACAGGGCTTTGTTTGAAAGGCTGAAGGGTTCGGAGCTGATTTTAAGCCTGGTATTCCTCACCGGTCTTTTTCTTGTAATTCCCGGACTTGTCATTCCGACCTTCTCTTCCATTTTTATCGATGATATTCTGCTGGCCAAGAAGGATTACTGGCTCAGGGCCTTGGTCTGGGGAATGGTAATAACCGGAGGGCTTCAGGTAGTCCTGACCTACTTAAAGAGCCAGTATTTATTAAAAATGCAGACCAAAATCGCAATTATCACCTCCGGCAAGTTCCTATGGCATGTCCTGCGGCTGCCGGTGCAGTTCTTCTCTCAGAGATATGCGGGAGACATCAGTCAGAGGATGCAGAGCAACGATTCTGTTGCGGCGTTCCTTTCCGGCCAGCTGGCGTCTACGGCAATCAACTGTGTCATGCTCGTCTTCTACTTTGTTCTGATGCTTTGCTACAGCTGGAAGCTGACCATGGTGGCCCTGGCGGCGGCTCTGATCAACATGGTTTATTTGAAGTATATTTCGAAAAAAAGAGAGGATCAGAATGCCAAGCTTCAGCAGGATTCGGGCCGCATGATGGGAACCGCAATGGGCGGGCTTCAAATCATAGAAACACTGAAATCATCCGGAGCGGAAGGAGATTTCTTTGCAAAGGTTTCCGGTTATCATGCGAAAAATATCACCCAGCAGCAGGTCTTTGGCGTATCCACCCAATATCTGAATACCCTGCCGGTTCTGCTTACTTCCTTTACGGATGCCGCAGTTTTGATTCTTGGAGGATTTGAAGTGATGGGCGGCGTGATGACCGTTGGTACTCTTATTGCGTTTCGTACATTGATGAGCAGCTTTATGAGTCCCATCACCATGCTGATGCAGATCGGGACTCAATACCAGGAGATGAAATCGGATATCAGCCGTCTGGATGATGTGCTGAATTATGAACAGGACGCTGTCTTTAAAAGAGAAATCCCAAGAGAAGAAATGTATGCGGATCAATATCATAAAAAGCTGGAGGGCTATGTTGATATTTCGGGATTGTGCTTCGGATACAGTCCATTGGAGCCGCCCCTCATCGAGAATTTTGAACTTCATATGAAGCCCGGAACCAGAGTCGCTCTGGTGGGAGGCTCGGGAAGCGGAAAATCCACCATCAGCAAGCTGATTACAGGTATTTATGAACCCTGGAGCGGCGAAATTCTTTTTGACGGCCAGGATCGCAGGGAGATTCCGAGAACCGTACTTGCCAATTCCATTTCCGTGGTCGATCAGGATATCTGCATGTTCTCAGATACGATAAAAAATAATCTTACTCTTTGGGATGACGTGATCCCCGAGAATATGATCCTTGAGGCGGTACAGGATGCGGAAATCCATGATATCATCGTCGAAAAACCGGGAGGCTTTGAATATAAGCTGACTGAGGGCGGAAGAAATTTAAGCGGAGGACAGAGACAGCGGATCGAAATCGCAAGGGCATTGATGAACAAGCCCTCCATTCTGATCATGGATGAGGCCACGAGCGCCCTTGACCCTGTGACGGAAAAGAAAATTGCCGACAACATCAAGGAAAAGGGAATCACCTGCATCATCGTCGCCCACCGCCTCAGCACAATCCGGGATTGCGACGAGATCATCGTCCTGAGCCATGGAAAGGTGGTACAGCGCGGAACCCACGATGAATTGAAGAATCAGGAAGGCTATTACGCCGAACTGATCAAAAACATATAGAAGGGGGGCTGCAGAAATGACGGAAGCGAACAACAATAGCAAGACGGACAAACAAAATGAGAAATTAATGGAGCTCTCAAAACAGAGACTGAGAAATGACAGCTGGCAGCTCCACAACTCTCTGAGCGAATTTGTCAGGGTCATTCATCCCCATACACCGAAGGTGGTCTATGAAGCGGTGGATCTTGCACCGATCTACTATGCCTTTAAACTGGTCTGCGAAGCGTCTCGCATCAAACCGGTTCCGATTCATGAGATTGCCGAAAAGGCTCCGAAAGATCTGGACGCTGACTATCTTGCCAGGGTATCCCAGATCAACATCAGGGAAGTAATCCTGACAGATCAGTGGTGGAAGAATGACAACGGGCCGATTCTGGCATATTTTGAGGAGGACGGCCGTCCGGCGGCGCTTCTGCCGAAAGGTCCATCGTCCTACATCCTCCACGATGTTACAAACAACAGTCGGATTAAGGTGACGGAAGAAATCGCCTTGAAGCTGGCGCCACGCGGAGTAATCTTTTACAGGCCCTTCCCCGCAAAAAAGATCAATTTGCTGGATCTCATGAAATTTGCCATGGAGAGCACCTGGAAACGAGATGTGGTTATCGCATTGGCAGTTTCCCTGGTTGGGGCCCTGATCGGGCTCATCGTTCCCAAGGTAACCCAGCAGATCTTTGACGTTTATATCCCCGGAGGAGAGGTATCACAGCTTTCTCAGATTGGCTTGCTGCTGCTGGGCTTTCTCTTTGGAAAATCGCTGTTTGACCTTTGCAGGGGGCTGGCTATGCTGCGGCTGGAAGGAAAAATGGAAAGCTCCGTTCAAAGCGCTGTATGGGACCGTCTTCTGGCGCTGCCGGTAGGCTTCTTCAAGGATTATACCGCGGGAGAGCTGGCCATGCGAACCTTCGGAATCTCACAGATCCGAGCCATGATCTCGGGAGCCATGACCAGTACCATCATGACAGGCGTCTTTTCCGTGCTGTACATATTCCAAATCTTCCAGTATGGAAAGGAACTGGCGAAATATGCCGTCGTCATGATCCTGGCGCTTATGGCGGTCTCCTATTTTCTTGGGAAAATCCAGATGAGCCAGGAAAAGATTTTCCTCACCATCACGAACAAAACAAGCGGTCTTGTGCTGCAGCTGTTCAACGCCGTGGCAAAATTCCGTGTGGCCGGTGCTGAGAACAGAGCCTTTAAGCAGTGGGCGGATCTCTTTACCGAGTCAAGAAAGATCAACTACAAAAAAGAGACCATTACGACGATTATCACAACCATAACGACGGCGGCCCCGCTGATCTTTAATCTTGTTTTCTATATTGCAGCTGTGAAAAAAGGGGTAGAACTGCAGGCAGGTACGTTTATCGCATTTACCACCGCATTTGGAGGGCTGTCCGGCGGAATGATTTCTATTATACAGACGGTAATCCAGATTAACGTGATCAAACCTACATACGAAATGAGCAAGCCCATCCTTGAAACCCTGCCCGAGTATGATGAGCTTCAGGAGGATCCGGGACAGCTTCAGGGGTCGATCAAGGTGTCCGGCGTGAGCTTCCGTTATGAGGAGGACGGGCCCATGATCCTGAAAAATATCAATCTAGAGATCAAGCAGGGAGAATACGTTGCCATTGTAGGGCCCTCCGGCAGCGGAAAATCAACCCTGTTCCGGATACTGCTCGGTTTTGAGAAGCCGGAGGCAGGTCAGGTTTATTATGATGACAAGGATCTTGCAACGGTCAATGTCCGGGAAGTAAGGCGGCAGATGGGCGTAGTCATGCAGAATGCGCAGCTCATGTCCGGCGATATTTTCAGCAATATCATCGGAGCGAACACAAAACTGACCATGGAGGATGCCATGAGAGCGGTGAAAATGGCGGGAATGGAAGATGACATCGCACAGATGCCCATGGGTCTCCACACCGTCGTATCGGAAGGCGCCACCACCCTGTCCGGCGGACAGAGGCAGAGACTGCTTATTGCCAGAGCTATCGTCAACAATCCTAAGATCCTTTATTTCGACGAGGCCACCAGCGCCCTGGACAACAAAACGCAAAAAGTCGTTCAGGAGAGCCTCGACGGACTTCAATCCACCCGTGTCGTCATTGCCCACAGACTTTCCACGATCATCAACTGCGACCGGATCATCGTGATCGATAAGGGAGAGATCGTCGAGGAAGGAAATTATGATGAACTGATGGCAAAGCGCGGCCTCTTCTATGAGATGGCGCAAAGGCAGCTTGCGTGAAGATGATTTGATTTTCGATTTATTAGGGGCAATCATGTAATATTTTCATTCGTCCTTCGTATAACATGAGGAAGAGTAATATGAAGGCCGGAGGAAGTGTGTAAACGTAAACCAATATTTTGCGAAGGAGAAAAAACAATGGAAAAGATGAAGGAATTGTATGAAAAGGTTTCCCAGGACAGTGCGCTGAGAAACAGATTCGAAGAGATCATGAAAAATTCGGCTGATGCGGGACCGGAAAAAACAGGAGAAGAGCTTTCCGCTTTTGCAAAAGGAGCGGGCTATGAGGTAAGCATTGAGGAGATACGAGAATTTTTTCAGTCGCTTACCGTACAGAAGGAAGGCGAACTTTCCGATACGGAACTGGATGCTGTAGCGGGTGGAAAAAACGAGCCTGCCCCGCCGAATTCCGTGGACAAGACCTTCACGGAATGCGCTCTTGTTTCAGTCAAAGACAAATTGATAACTCAAAGCTGCGAAATACTTATCAGGATATAGCAATATGTCCGCGAAAAAACCGAGCTAACATGTGTTGTATATGAATCATACCAAGTTTTATTTCACGAGAGGAAGAGGTAAATAGTATGGAAAAAATGAAAGAACTGTATGAAAAAGTGGCAAACGATACAGCCCTCCAGGGAAAATTTGCAGAGATCTTAAGGGATGCTGAGACCGATGAAAAAGCGCCGATCAAGGAAAAGCTCGTCGCCTTTGCAAAGGAGGCGGGCTATGAGGTAAGCTTTGAAGAGATAGGGGCTTTTTTTAAGTCGCTTTTAGAAGAAACTGAAAAAGAACTTTCAGATGCAGAGCTCGAAATGGCCGCAGGAGGAAAAGGCGGCGGCTTCGGCGGCTTCCTTCGCAGCATTTACTCATATATCGACCCGACCCCATACAATAGAAACAACCTGGTATATCGCTTTACAAATATAATATACGAATATGATAAAAAACCGATAACCGATTTCTTTTAAGATCAGCTTGTATCGATTGATATGAATCACGGCAATGCCGATTTAAAGTTAAAATCTGTGAAAGAAAAAAGAAACGGGTAAGATATGAAACCATTAGACGACGCTTATATCAGAAGAATAATCAGTAATTCCATGTTCCTTGAGGAACGTCACAGAAACCGCGATATCATAGCGGCCGGCGAACGTTCGCAGGAGCGGTTTTCCGAATGGCAGAAGCTTCTAAATGTTACACCGGATAAGAATATTTTTGAGACGCGTCTTACGGGAGACGGCATTACCATGGAAGAAGCTTTGCATATCTGCGAAGACCCCTCTTTTCCGCCGAAAGAAGAGCTTCCCTCATGGGCAAGAATTTTGAGCGAGGCTTTGCAGATTCTGCCCATTGAGGAGGAGAAGGCATGGAGAGAAGTATCCGTTAAAAAGGCTGAAATCGGCCTGGAAGGCCCTCTTAGCGCGCTGCTTCCTTTTCTGATTGAAGTCGAAAGGAAAATAAAAGAAAAGTACAAAGAGGTTCCTTATAAGGAGATATCGGACATTTTGTTTCGGCGTCTATATTATACATGTGCCCGGACATTCAACTCTCAGCTGCGGATGAAGGCGCTGATGGGAAAAGTCAGTCTTGAGGATAGCACTGCGGCCTGGGACAAATTGGCGGAAAGCCTTCTGCAGGGCGAATGGATTGACTTACTTGCGGATTATCCGGTACTTGCCAGAAGGATCGGAACAACCGTGGAATATTTTCTGGACTTCATTGAGGAATCGCTGGACCGTTTCTTTGCGCAGAAAAAGATTTTAGAGGCGGCCTTTTTCAAAGGCGCGCCCATTCATAGAATAACTGGAGTCACAGGTGAAATTTCGGACCTTCACCAGAAAGGGAAAAGCGTTCTGATTCTGAGCTTTGACGGAGACCGGAAGCTTGTATATAAGCCGAGATCACTAGAAATCGATGTCGCATGGGAGGAGTTTCTTGCTCATTTCAAAACGGAAAGAAGCAGCGTGAAAGCGCCCCATGCGGTTGATTTCGGAAATTACGGGTTTATCGAGTATATTGAGCATAAACCATGTCAAAGCGAAATCGAGCTGGAGACGTATTATTATAATGCCGGCGC
The DNA here is from genome assembly GCA_023415235.1 of Bacillota bacterium. Taxonomy (GTDB): domain Bacteria; phylum Bacillota; class Clostridia; order Peptostreptococcales; family Anaerovoracaceae; genus Anoxybacterium. The sequence continues at coordinate 14,482 of JAEZLP010000069.1, read as the reverse complement.
GCTGATGGCCCTGCTGTTTGCCTTCGGCGGGAACGATTTTCATATGGAAAACATCATCGCCTGCGGGTCAACGCCGGTCATTATTGACACGGAGACGCTGATGATCCCGGTTGCGCGGTATTTCGGAAAGGGCGGTAAGGACGATCCGGAGGATGAGGAAAGCCGGAAAAAGAATGACTCTCTGGAGGCCCTGATCGACCGCTCCGTTATAAAAATGGGCTTTCTCCCCTTGTGGTATAAGGACGGAGAGAATAAAAGGGCTGATTACGGAGCCTTGACGGGAGATAAGCCCGATATGGCAAACCTGCCGGTTTACGAAGGAAAAAGATACCCCGGAAACGAATTTACCGAAGAGATTATGAACGGCTTTCGCGATATGTACCGGCATATCATGAAACGGCGGGAGGAGCTCCTGCACGGCGAAAATGGGATCCTTCTTTTTGAGCGCTGCAAGTTCCGGATGCTGATTCGCAGCAGTCAGGTTTACGGAAATTTGCTGCAGTATATCCTTCAGCCGTATTGCCTGAAGGACGGCTTTGAGTATTCCAAGACTACCGACCGGCTTGTCAATGCCTTTTTATATGATGCACATGAGAGCATCATTCCCCAGCTCATGAATGTATTTCATTCGGAGAAAAGAGCGGTGGAAAGAGGGGAGATCCCGATTTTTTACGGTGAACCGGGCGGAGAAGGAATCCTGGATGAGGAAGCACTTTTATTTGACAGGTATTTTGAGAAATCCGCTATAGAAAACGCACGGGAGAAAATATCGGAATTCAGCGAAGAGGAGCTGATGATACAGCTTCAAATTATCGAAAAGAGCATGGCTGCTGAGGTCCGAAGCGTCCATGAATATCTTTCCAAATCGGAAGAAGACAGCGAATGCGGTAAAGAAAAGCAGCCGCTTTTGGCAAGGGAAGACTTGCTGAACGAAGCGGAGGCGATTTACGCCGAGATCATGGAAAACCGTTTCATGGCAAAGAACGGTGATTATTCCTGGCTGGCGGAGCAGTATGACCTGGCCAGGTCCGGAACCAGCCTGAGCATCATGGGTCCCTTCCTGTACGACGGGATACTTGGCATCGCCGTATTTGCCGCGGCCTTATATGCCCTTACAAAGAGGGAGGACTGTTATAAAACCGCGGAGCACTGCCTCAAAAAGACGGGAGACTTCCTCGAGCTGATGATCCCCAATATGGAGCGGTACAAAATGAATCTGGGCTACAGCAGCGGTATGGCGGGATGTATCGCCGGGTGTTCACTCGTTTCATCGTACCTTGAACAGGAAAAAGGGTATGAGCTGGCGGAGCGGATCATCCTGGGGATTACAGAGAAAATGATCAAAGAAGACTCGGTCCTTGACGTTTTGGGAGGGATATCCGGGCTGGTCCTGGCTTTGACCAAAGACAGCAGGTGGCTTGACCATCCGAATACAAAAGATCATGTTTCGGATATCCTGAAGTGGTGCGGAGCACACCTTCTGGAACAGAAAACGGAAAAAACGGATCCGGGCTTTAAGGTCTGGAGATCAAAGGAAGCCACACAGCCGTTGACGGGTCTGGGGCACGGGGTCGCGGGCATGGCCATGGCGCTGTTCCGGCTCTATCAGGTCTTCGGCGACGAAAGGTATCTTCATGCGGGAAAAGAGGCCGTCCTCTACGAAAACAGCGCATTTGACAGCGAGGAGGGGAACTGGCCGGATTTCAGAAAGAATCCTTCCGAGACAGAGACTCCAACCAAGAAATTTATGGGTGGTTATTGTGCAGGAGCCCCGGGAATCGGGCTTGCAAGACTGGATGGACACAAAAGGCTTTCCGGCACCGCAGATTCGCAAGAGCTGACAGATATGCTGATGACGGACATCCGCCGTGCGGATCAGTTTGTGCGGTCCATCCGGATTGAAGGAAGGAACCATCTCTGCTGCGGCAGCGCGGGAAGGGTTGACTTCCTCGTCGAAAAAGCGTTCCTGTTGAACGACAGTGAGGCGGAGGAGACGGCGCACCGTATCTTGTCCGGGCTGATTCGGGGCAGACGGGAAAGAGGGCATTACAATTTCCATGTGGTAAACGGCAAGTACTACTATAACCCGACATTATTCCAAGGAACGGCGGGAGTCGGCTATGAGATGCTGCGGCTTCTGGATCCGGAAAAGATTAAGTCAGTATTGATTTAGGGGACAGGCAGTGCAGTTTGTATTGGAATTGGCGAAAGTTGTTTAGAAAGACTATTTTGACGTCTGAAAATTAAGAGAGGGGAAAAGAAATGGACAAAAAGAAAGAATTGAACGAAGAAGTTGCACTTGAGGAAGAAGAGATGGATTCGGTCGCCGGAGGGGAAGCATCGGATTCAAAACCCAAATTATCTGCGACAGGGAAAAGGTGCCCAATCAGGAGCTCCGTCCTGGCCGGTAACGAGCAGCAATGTTTAATATCCGATCGCTAAGCTGAGAATATATTCATTCGGAGTTCTGCAGTTAGCTAATACATTCCTTTGCATGGGAAGCAGGCCACGATGTGACAGTGGAAGATATGCGGACGTTCTTAACGGAGAAATCATTTGCTTTGAAAAGGAGTCAGACCATGAGACTGAATATTCTAAACCCGGCAGATGCACCTTATTACATACCGCTGACCTTTCAGATGCACCGCAGGTATTTGTTGAACTGTGACCGGGAAAATATCATAGCGGCGGGCGCTTCCGACGAGACAGGCGAGCCTTATGGACTGGCTCTGGCTTTGAATCCCTTCGGACCGAACGGAAAGAAGAATGATTTTTGGTATCTAACCAGTTTTTTTGTACGCAAGGAGTCTAGACGCAGGGGGATCGGACGGGAGCTATGGAAGGCACTTAAGAAGGAACTTGAGCTAAGGGGATGCAGGAAGATCTGTTTTCAGACCGTATTAAGGGAAGAACGGCTGGAGGAAGTTGTCCCGTTTTTTAAGGCCATCGGCTTTGAGGAACCCAGAATAATTGCAAAGATTTTTGCTTATGACAACAAAACGATCGAAAGGAGTCCCTTTATAAGAGGAACTCTTGCCAACGCTTTTCAACCGGACCCGAGGTTTCGTTTCGTCTCTTTTGACCGGCTGACGCGGGAGCAGCAAATGGAACTAGAGACAAATGATGGAGGTTGGTATCCGCCGTTTGTCAGCCCTCTCATCGGCAAAGAGCAAATGAATGAGAAATGTACTACCTTTGCTGTCGATAACGAGAACGAAAAGATAGCCGGATGGATCACGGCACTCGACGTCAACGACAATACCAGAATCCTATACCGGTCATTCTTTACACGGGAGGAATACCGCGATACTCCTGTCGGATTTTTAATATTCACAGAGGCAGTTAGAAACCACCTGGAGCATTACCGCGACAGAGGCGGTTTGGCGTCGATCCCGACGGATAACGACAGGGCAATGCGCTTCAGTACCCTGTTCTTTCGGGACGCTTTTGATCATATCAGCTACGAGATCGAAAGCAGTTACTGCTTTGACGGCACGACGGACTGACTACCATGTATATGAAATTGCGGGAGGAAACCGCATGAAAGAAGCAATGAAAAAAACATCGCTCTATATGGATGACGAATCTTTTGTTTCGGCCTGGGAAAGGGCCTGCGAAGGAATATATCCGATTTTTGCAGCCATAGATTTGAAACGTTACAGAAGTCTGAAAACCGATCTGTACCGCAGCTTCGGCGGCAGGATTCCGGTGCTGCACATGAAAGACCGGGAGGAATTCGAAGATCTGATCTGCCGTATCTTCTATAAGGGAGAGAAGCGGGAGATCCCTCCATCCATGGGGGCATTGACCATTAAGGGATGGAAGGATGTTTTCGGACAAGGCCACAGGGCGATCCTGCTGAGCGACGGATACTACAGCGCCGTTTTACCGGAAGAAGCGGGCCTCTCACCGGAGGAGTGGAAGGAGAAATCGCTGATTATCAGGAGGACCCACGAGTTTGCCCATTACTATATGCTTCGGGCTTTCGGCTTCATGAAAACTGCGTTGAAGGACGAGCTGATCGCCGATACTCTGGGTATTATCGAAGCCTTTGGAGAATACCGGCGCGACCTTTTCCTGCGGTTCATGGGACTGGAAAACTACCCGGAATACCGATGGGGAGGCAGGCTGCAGAATTATCGGCCGAAAGACAGAGAAATGTCGGACCAGGAATTCAAAGAATTTCAGGCGGCGGCTTTTTCGGTTTCTGGCGAGTTGGAACTCTTGCTTAAAGAGAATCCGCATTACCTTGAAGATGAGGCCGGAAAGCTGGATCTTATTAATAAACTCGCCGGAATCGATGACAAGGCGTTTGAACAGCCGGACAGCGCCGGCTGGCGAAACTTATTTCAATGAAGGAGCAGAAATGGCGGATTATTTGGTTAATGAACTGAATTATAGAGATTCTGCGTTTAATGAAAGCATTTTCAACAACTTCTATAATGAATATTATGAGAAGGTATACAACTATGTTTACTTCAAGACAGGGGAGAGGGACTATGCCGAAGATCTGGCCTGCGGTATCATTGAAAAGGTTTTGAACAATTTACATAGATACCAAACCTCTGCGGGCAGCTTGAGTACCTGGATTTTTTCGATTGCCCGGAACCATCTTATCGACTGGTATCGGAGGAAGGACAGAAGCGAAGAATATTTTAAAGAAGGCGAAGAAACGAGAATCCCCGACCGGGTGGCGGAAGGTCCCGAGGAATCCGTGCTCCGGTCTGAGCGGGAGGAGACGATACGCGAGCTCCTGCAGCATCTGCCGGAAACAGAACGGGAAATCATGCTTCTGAAATTCTGGGGCGGGCTGAAAAATATTGAGATTGCCGACCAACTGGGCCTGAATGGCAACAGTGTCAATGTCATGGTTTTCCGCACGCTAAAAAAAATGAGAAAAATAATTGAGGAGAATAATATTGAAATATAGGCAGCGGAAATTATCCGCCTGTGAATTCTGTATTTTCCGTTATTTGATATAATAATGGCAGAGGGCAAAAAAATGGATAAAATTATACAGTTTAAACAATTCAACCTGGAAAAGATCAAAAGGAAATATGAGCTGGAGGGCTGCGACGACGAACTTGTGGAACTGGCGGAAAAGCTAGCCCAATGCAATCCTGCCGGAAGATCAGGTAAAAAAAAAGAAGCCATTAGGGCCGAGTATCTGAGAAAGGCCGCGGATTACAGGGCCTCGTTCCATGCGTCACAGGAGACGTCACGCTGCGAGGAGTTGTCCGATGAGGAACTTGACGCCGCCGCAGGCGGGCTGCTGCATCCTGAGGATACGGAAGATCCGTTTAAAAAGAATGATTGAATTATATATAAGCCACAGTCATTTCCAAAGAGACGGAGATGGTGTTGCGGACGGCGGCGGAGGCCTCCACGGAAGCGACCAGCCCGGAATCCTTTAAAATGACAAGGCTGAGCTCAATGGTATCTCCGGGCAAAACAGGAGCTTTAAAGCGGACGTTGTTCAGAGCGGCAAGCACGGGAGTCTTCCCTTTCCGAATCCTGTAATAAGGATGGTCTTCCTCCCTGCTGTTGTAGCTGACCAGGACGGCGCCCAGCTGAGCCAGCATTTCACACTGAATATTTCCGGGGACCAAGGGATTCCCTGGGTAATGTCCTTGCAAAAAAAATTCATCTCCCCTGACATGATAGGTGCTTCGGGCCTTGGAAGGGGGCTGCAGTCTTACCTGATCCAAAAGGAGCATGGGACTCCTGTGCGGGATCAGGTTTTTTATTTCCTCTACATTCAATATGATTTCTTTCATAGCAATTTATCCTCTACCAATAATTAGCGCCTGACGGGAGTGTTCCCTTGGAAACCGCCGTTTTTATATGCTTCGCATAAAAACGGCGGTTTCACGGTTTTTACAGGAACACATCCCGTCGCGGCGCAGTTTAACTGTAGTTATTCCGAGAGAACACCCCTCGGCTGCCGCTATTAGTGTCGATGAATGAGTGCCACCACTACGCCATCGTCCTCCAGGGAACAGGCCCAGGCATACTCGCTTTCTTTGTTAACCTCTTCCAGGGCGGAGAGCAGAGCATCCAGGCCGGACAGCAAGGGCCCGTCCGATAGGCAGATAATCTTATTCCGGAGTCCCAGCCATATGGCGGCTCTGCTGGCTGGCGCATTGCCCACTGTATTCGGAAAGGTCATTGGGCTGATTCCGAGAGGGCCCTTTTCCAGTGCACTGTTAAGAAAATCGATACTTGGCAGCAGAGCGGAATGATTGCTTCCACTGACGATCGCTGTGGATTCGGGAGGCAGAGAAGCCGGATCAATCCCGTTTTTCATCATCGCGTCCCATAAGGCGGCCATCAGGAGCATGGATTGGCGGTCCACCATGCGGATATCCGTTTCAGGCAGATTCTCGGCTAAATACCGTTCCGGGTCATCATGGCGGAACGTATGAACGAACAGGATTCCGGCACGGCCCTTTGACGCCGCCGCTGTATCGGAAGCCGGCGCTGCGTCGTCTGCCGCCGAGAAAATAATGCTCGAATTATTGCCGCCGAAGGCCAAGGCGTTGGACATGACGTGTTTTAAGGCGGCCTTTCTGCTTTTATTTGGAACGCAGTCAACGGGACAGTTTTCGTCCGGTGTGCTGAAATTGGCAGTGGGCAGAATCTCCTGATTTTTAATCATCAGACAGCACGCGGCAGCCTCGATGGCGCTGGCGGCGCCCATGGTATGCCCGATCATGGATTTGATCGAACTCATAGGAGGCTTGTTTTCGCCGAACACACTGGTCAAAGCCTTCGATTCCGCAGCGTCGTTTGCTGCGGTTCCCGTACCGTGGGCTGAGACATAGGCGATCTCACCGGGCTCTAACGACGCGCTTTTCAGCGCTCGCATCATGGCTTGTATGGCGCCTGCACCGTCGGGACTCGGCGTCGTGATATGATAGGCGTCCACGCCCAGTCCATAACCCGAAATCGTCGCATAGATCCGCGCGCCTCTTTTCCGCGCATGCTCTTCATCTTCCAGAAGCAGGAAGGCGGAACCCTCTCCGACGACAATTCCTCTTCGGTCTTTATCAAAGGGCCTGCATAGATCCGGAGTAACGGAGAGCAGGCGGTTGAAGCCTACAACAGCCAGATAGGAAAGCGCGTCGACGCCTCCTGCGAGCGCAACGGTAGCTCTGCCGGACTTCACTTCTTCAAATGCGTTCCCAATAGCGTAGTTCCCGGCAGCGCAGGCATTCATGAACATTCGCGTGGTAGAGCGCTCATTTTTTATATGACCCTGAAGTGCCCTGGAGATATTCACCGGAGTATATCTCTCCAATGCGGCCGGGTCCGATTTGCTCAAAGCGTCGGGGTCCCGCTTTAAGAGGGAATCCTCGATGCCCATTGTGCTGCCGACCGCGATATGTATCTTTTCCTCCGACAAACCGGCGGCGTCAAGACCACTGTCGCGCAGCGCCAGCTCTGCGGCCATGAGGGCCAGAAGCTGCGCACGGGAGAAAACCCCTTCAGGATGTACGGACTTCACCTCTTCGCTTAAAACTGTGAAAGCCCGGTTTTCCTCAATTTCCGCTGAAACGGGACAGCGGATCCCCTCAGGATCAAAAGCTTTCAGCCTTCCGGTGAATACTTTTCCTTCCGATGCGTTGTTCCAGAATTCTTCCGCTCCTATGCTTCCGGGAGCTATGATTCCAAGCCCCGTGACTACTACCTTTCTATGCATCATCCTGACTTTCTCCATTCCATAACAATAACAAAAATTTCCGTTATTTTTATTGTACTATAAGTTTATACGGATACCAAAAGAAAAAAATTACAAATAGGGGAAGTTCGGTCTTCGGTCCGATTGAATGAAGAGATATATAACAGGAGACAGACCATGGGGTTGCTTCCGACGAGGAAGGCCAGCCTTGTGGTCTGTCTCTTATATGAGGGACTCTTATATCCCTTAAAGGCTGCCCAATCCGCCGTCCAATACGATGGTTGTTCCTGTCAAATACAAGGGGCTGTCAAGAGCCAGCCACTCAATCACGCTGGCCACCTCCTGTACGGTGCACAGCCTTTTCATCGGGATATCCCGGATCATATCCTCATAAGCATCACTCGTCAGCGCCTTTGTCATGTCGGTTTCGACGCCACCTGGCGCCACAGCGTTCACAGCAACACCCAAAGGGGAGGCTTCCTTTGCCAGGGCTTTCGTAAAGCCGATCAGAGCCGCTTTCGTGGCAGAATAGTTGCACTGTCCCTTGATGCCGTTGATCCCGCTGATGGATGACAGGTTGATAATCCGTCCACTTTTTGCCTTCATCATATGGAATACTGCAGTCTGAGTCATGTTGAAAACGCCGTTCAGATTGGTATCGACAACCTGCTGCCATTGCTCCTGCCTCATGGCAAAGAGAAGGGAATCCTGGGTGACCCCTGCATTGTTTATCAGAATATCCAAAACGCCCTTTTCACGATAGAGGTCGTTTATAAATTTCCGGCAGGCCTCCGAATCCGTGATGTCCAGCCGGGTCGCAAGAACCTGAAACCCCTGACTGTTTAATTCGTGCTGCAGGGCCAATGCTTCCTCTTCTCCGCTTTTATATGTAAATACGGTATCAACACCCCTTGCTGCCAGAGCCCTGACGATTGCGTTTCCGATCCCCCGGCTGCCGCCGGTTACGATAGCGGTTTTCATCTTCGTTCCACTCCCTTATTACCGGAATTCGAGAATCGTATCCACGATCTTGTTGATGGTGCTCATGGTCTGGAGCCTTTCCGTAGGGATCATGACGCCGAAGCTGGATTCGATCATAGCGTACATCTCCAGCATATAGAGAGAGTCGATCCCAAGGCCTGCGCCGAGCTGCGCATCGCCGTCAAAGTTACTGCAGTCCTTTTTGGTTAAACGGGTGAATTCATCTCGGACCATCTGTTCAATTTCACTTCTGCTAAGATTATTTGACATTGTTCTACTCCTTTTCAATTATGATTCGTGAATGAAAACGGTGGTAATCTTGTTGCTTTCATTGTACTATATCTTATATACGAATACCAAAGAAAAAAATTTCAGATAAGTTCATCGATTCAAGAGGAATATGAAATTATGAAAAACAGAGCAGGTAAAATCAACTCCTTTCAAAGCATGGGGGCGGTTGACGGGCCCGGAGTCCGGTTTGTCATCTTTCTGCAGGGCTGTCCGCTGCGGTGCGTATACTGCCACAACCCGGAGACCTGGGGCATGGAAGGGGAAGAATATCAGCTGAAAGAGGTATATGACAGAATCCTCCGAAGCAAGCCTTATTTTGGCGCGGAGGGAGGCGTTACCGTCTCCGGAGGCGAGCCGCTGATGCAGTGGGAATTTGTATCAAAGCTTTTTCAAGAGCTGAGGAGGGAAGGCGTCCATACCGCTCTGGACACCTCGGGGATCGGCCCCATAGAAGGAGCAGACGAAGTCTTAAAACATACGGACCTTGTGCTCTGCGATCTGAAGTTTGCCTCGGAATACGCATATCAAAGGCATTGCGGCGGTAGTCTGAAACAGGTGCTTTATTTTTTGAGGCTGACGGAAAAGATGCGGATTCCTTTATGGATCCGCCATGTTGTGGTGCCCGGACTGACCGACACAAGGTCCGGTGTCAGCGAAATCGCCGGTATGGCAAGGAGCTTCTCCAATCTGGAAAAATTGGAACTGCTGCCGTTTCGGAAGCTGTGCACCGGTAAATACGACATGTTGGGAATCCCGTTTCCTCTGTCAGACTGCGAAGAGTGTCCGGACGAAACCATCAGAGAGCTATACAGAATGATAGAAGACTGACAGGAAAGACAACCGGAAACCTGAAATGAGCGAGTTAAAGAAGTCTTCGTCACTGAATGGTTGTAACTGTTTCATAATATGATATATAATATTATCTAGGCGCAACTTACGATTCGTCAGGTATATAGCTGAAGAAATGCACCCTGGCGGAAATTTTAATAATATGCACCAACGGGAGTCATTGTGGAAAAGGGGAAAAACAATATTGCAGTGAAAGCTGCCAAAGGCTTTATCATCGGCGCATCCATGCTGGTACCCGGCGCCAGCGGTGGAACCATGGCAATCATACTTGGGATCTATGACGAGCTGATCCATGCAGTCAGCACGCTTCGCCAGAATCTGAAGGGCAACATGCTTCTTTTGGGAACCTTCATTATTTCCGGGCTACTTGGCATTCTTTTATTCTCACGACCGATGCTGGCCGCTATTACAATGTGGAACAAGCCCATGCTGTTTCTGTTTATGGGAGCGATTCTCGGGAGCATTCCTCCCCTCTATCGAAAGGTGAAGGTTTCCAGAATAAAACCGGCCAATGTACTGGTCGCGCTCATCGGTGCGGTGATCGGCGTCTGTTCCATGTATCTTCCCGAAGGCGTATTTCAAATGACTGCCGGTTTTAATCTGTATCACTTTTCCATGCTTGTGGCTGCCGGTTTTATTCTTGCGGTGGCTTTGATCCTGCCAGGTATCAGCGCTTCCTATATCCTGCTGATGATGGGCATGTATGATATCACCCTCATTGCCCTCAAGGAATTCGACCTTTTATATCTCCTTCCTCTGGTCATCGGCCTTCTTTTGGGCACCTTTCTTACGGCAGGAATCCTGGAGCGGGAAATGAAGAGGCATCCCCAGTTTACCTACATGCTGATCATCGGCTTTATGCTGGGTTCGCTGGTTCAGGTCTTTCCAGGCGTACCGGCAGGGGGAGAGCTTTGGATCTGTATCCTTACATTTCTTGTCGGATTTTCGATCATTTTATGGATCGGAAGAAAAAGAAGGAATTAATAATCTTCCGTAAGAAGTTTCCCGATCGGATTCACGTCTTCTTCCATATTTAAAGCTTTTACTGCAGGGCTTTCGAGCACTTTCCCCTCATAGGAAAATCTGGAGCCATGGCAAGGACAGTCCCAGGTTCGTTCCGCAGGATTCCAGTTGAGCTCGCAGCCCATATGGGTGCAGGTCGTATTTACGATATACACAATCCCTTCTTCATCACGGTATGCACCGGCACGTTTTCCGTTCAGCTCCACCACTTTTCCCTCTCCGGAAGAAAGCTCGACATCTTCCAGCTTATCCAGCCTCTCCAGCTTTCCGCTGACAAGTTCCTTGGCAACGTTCAAATTCTCCGTCACAAAGCTTATCGCTGAGGCTGCCTTCGTCTCCCTCGACGGGCTATAGACATCCTCCCAGGGGCTGTGGCCCTTCACGATCAAATCCCGCAGAAGCATGCCGGAAGCCATGCTGTTGGTCATTCCCCATTTTCCAAAGCCTGTTACGATAAACAAATTAGGCGTATCTGCGGTAAAGGTCCCGACATAGGGGACGCTGTCCAGAGTCATGCAATCCTGAGTGGACCAGCGGTAGGGTATCTCTGTCACGTCAAAACAGGTTCTGGAGAAATTCAGGACCTCCATGTACTTTTCCCAGGTATCTTCCCATTGTCCGGCCTTATGATGGGCACCGCCCGCCAGGATAAGCCCGCCGTCAGGCGTCTGCTGGCTGCGGAGAGAACGGGCTGGATCCTCGGCATTGATGTACATGCCGCCCGGATAAGGTTCCGCCGTCTTGATGGCAGTTACATAGGAACGTTCCTGGTAGATACGGGTAAAATACATTCCGTGTTTATTGTAAAACGGATAATGGGAGGCAATGATCAGATAATCCGAAGCGACCCTGTGTTCTTGTTCCGTCACGACAACCGGTCTGTCTTCAAAACGCACCTCCATTGCTCTGGTCTTTTCATAGATCCTGCCGCCGTTGCCCGTGAACGCTTTTGCAAGGGAAACAGCATATTTCAGCGGGTGAAACTGAGCCTGGCCGTTAAAACGTAAGGCGCCCTTAATGGGGAAGGGAAGCGGGATGGAATCCGTAAAATCCGCAGCGATCCCAAGGCTTTGAGCAGCTTTCGCCTCATCGTGAAGCGACTGGATATAATCCTCACTTTCTGTAAAGACAAAAGCAGGCTGAGACAAGAAGTCGCAGTCGATCTTCATGCTCTCTGTCAAAGACTTGATTTCCTTGATTGCTGTTTCATTGGCGTCGGCGTATTGCTGTGCCATTTCCTTTCCCATCTGACGGATCAGCTTATCATAGATCAGTCTGTGTTGGGATGTCACCTTTGCCGTTGTATGGCCGGTGGCCCCACGCAGAATTCGATCTGCCTCCAGAACGGCCACGGAAAGGCCTTCCCTGGAAAGCAGATAGGCGCAGGTGATTCCTGCAATGCCGCCTCCTACAATGGTGACGTCTGTTTTAATATCCTGGGACAGCGGGGGATAATCTCGGGAGCTGTCTTTTATTGAGTCGATCCAGTAGGATTGGGGCGACAGGTCAAAAAGTGTCTGTTTGTCGGGTTTCATGGATTCGTTCCTCCATAGGAAATATTTTCTTATCTATTGTTTACGTTAAATCGATCGATATACCCTAAATTTTTATGTTATGATTTCGAATATAATAACGAGGTGTAATTCTATGAGAGAGATCGATGAAAGGGCATTGCGGGCACAAAGGGATGTTCGATACCTTGATGAGTTCATCAGGGAATACGAAACGTTCATTTTACATACCGCTCATAAAGGAGCCGGCCGATACGTAAGCAAAAGAGACGATCAGTGGTCTATCGCACTGGCTGCCTTTCACGAGGCTGTGAAATCCTACGACTTTGAAAAAGGCGCCTTTCTCCCCCTTGCGGAGACGGTAATCCGGCGCAGACTGTACGACTACTCGAGAAAGGAAGCGCGCCGCAGCTGCGAGGTGCTCATAGATTCCTTTACCGCAGAAAAAACCGATCCTGAGGAGGAGGTAACGGCGGTCAAGCTTGAGGTGATGAAAAAAACCTCGGAGAATCAAGGGCAGGAGGCAAGATTGGAAATCCAGACCCTTTCGGAAATCCTGAGCGCGTATGGGATATCCTTTCCAGAACTGGCGGAAGCCTCGCCGAAGGCGGCCAAGACAAAGAAATCCTGCGGGATCGCAGTCATGTTTCTTGCCGGAAATCCCCTCCTGATGAAGGAAATGAAAAGATCCGGGAACCTCCCCTTGAAATTATTGGAGAAAAAATTAGACCTGCCCCGAAAAATTTTGGAGCGGCATAGAAAGTATATTATAGCAGGGGCGGAGATCATTGCCGGAGATTTTCCGATCCTCTCCGAATATCTGAGCTTTATGAGAAAGGAGAATTTGCGATGAAGGGAATCGTCGTTGAAATTGATCGGAATCATTCGGTGATACTGTCCGATGACGGTTTGTTTATGAAAATAGAAAACCAAAACTATGAAATCGGGCAGACGATCAATATAAATAATAATCAAGTTAAAAAGCCAGTGGGGAAAAAGTGGATCGCAGGCATGGCAAGCGTGGCTGCAGCCGTTGCATTTTGCACCGTAGGCGTGTACGCCTGGTTTACGCCTGCAAATTATGTCAGTCTGGATGTGAATCCCTCCGTTGAGTATACCGTGAACCGGTTTGACCGGGTTCTGGATGTGAAAGCCGTAAATGATGACGGAGAGAAAATATTGGAGGATCTTTCTCTTGGTCACCAAAAAATTGAAGAAGCGGTTATAAAAACACTGGAACAACTCATCGAGGAAGGCTTTCTTTCCGGTGATCCCGATAGCGGGATCATTGTCGCCACCTCCCATGCGGATCAGGAAGAAGCAGAGCAGCTTGCGGGCGAGCTCAAGCATGAAATCCGGAACTACCTTGACGAACAGGTCGAAATCACTGCGGAGGTGAAAGCGGAAGCTGTCGGCTTGGATAGGGTTTCCGAGGCGAGGATGCTGGGCGTTACGCCGGGTAAGCTGAATCTTGTGGAAGAGCTTCAAGCCAGCACCGTTGGCGCCATCAACAAGGAGGAATGGCTGAAGCGGCCTGTAAAGGAAATCAACAAAGCAATCAGGGAAAACCAAAGTAGAGGGAAAGATAAGGAATCATGGGAAGCTCCATGGAAGGAAAACGGAAAGCAGCAGGAAACCAGGGGGAAAGACAAGGATAACAACCGCAAGGACAGAGTAAAAAGCAACGGACCCGAAACGGAAGCCGTTCAGACAAATGGAACAGATAAGACGGCTGGCGGAAATGAAACAGAAATTGACGAATGGAAGAACAAAAAAGCATTCGATGGAAATGAAAAGGAAAAAAACAACGGAAAGGACAATGAAAACAACAGTGGAAAAGATAAGGAAAAAAACAATGGAAAGGACACGGAAAATAACAGCGGAAAGGTGAAAGAAACAGAAAACGGAAGGGATAAGACCCGGGAACCTTCAGGCGAAATACCGCCAAAAGGAAATGAGTGACTGGAAACCATAACAATATTAAAGCGGATTCTCATATGGGAGAATCTGCTTTTTCTTTGTGCGCCCAGCATGGGCGCAGTCTAACGGGTGAAAGTCCCGAACACGCCAGTAGCGGGAAGTGTATAGCCAGAGGCAAGGGTGTCCACCGTGAGGCGGAATCTGAAGGAAGCCCGAGGCAAATCTC
>JAEZLP010000068.1 GCA_023415235.1 Bacillota bacterium | reverse complement strand
AACCACGAACGGATTCAATTCAAAACAAAACTGACGCCGCTTGAACAACGACGTCAGTCTGCGTAATTTCATGAAATCCTGCGATAGGCCTCTTTATTCGTGTCTGTTGGACAGGGTTCAGTCCATTGGGATACTAGCCTTTTGATTCTTGCCTTTCGCGTCAATTTTTCTTTGAGAGGAAATTGGTTTATTGCGTTTGTTGCCATTGATTTATATCTCCTTTGTAGAGCCTTAATTATCCTTCGCCGAGGTTTATTGAACTTAGTAACGTGATGAGCTATTCCAGCAATCGCATGGTATTTCCATCGGAGGTAATCCAGACTCGGTAGAAAACGCTAACGCCTTAAATCCTTTACCATGGCATTTGGGGCAATCATAGACAGCTAGTTTTTCCGCTTTTTCTCGTATAGTCAACTTGTCCGACTGCCAAATCTGCAAAGGGGTAACTTCATTATTTAATTTAGTATTTATAAGAGTACTTTTTGTATTTAAATGGGTATCATCATGGAATGACCCTCCATCCCTAACGGGATGATCTCCTACCACCATGGCCTCACCCTCCCTACATGATGGTAAGACCCCTCCTACCATCGTGGGATTACCCCCAACTGACTCGGATGGAAGGCGCAGGAGCGTATAGTAATTTGGTAAGTTATGTCTAGGGTTTATCAACACTACGGCGTCGCTGAACATCCACCCAACCTTTATTAATCATGACCTGCAACACTCGATGAAGTTGTGTTTTGGATAGCCCTGTTAAACTACTAAGTTTCGCGTAAGTTGTTTTAGTACTACCACTGAAAGCAAGGCGGCGCAAAACTATCCAAGTCAACTTTACTGCTGAACCAGAAACTTTTATGACCCGATCCTTTTCATTCACTTCTCCTTGGTAATATAATGCTGGCAAATCGATAACGGGATTATCTATCACAGTCCATGTGGATTTTATTTTACTTGTTATACCTATTACGTCATGTCCTGTGTCCATCGATATCCTCCCTCTCGACACCACAAATGCACGGATGCCCCACAACCTAACTCTGCTCTGGCTCGGATAGCAATCGCTCTATTGTTGTGGCGCGTATAAACGCGCGGCGCCCAAACCGGACAGTCGGTAGTTGCCCGGACTGTATAAGTTTGTACAACAGACTTCTGCTTATTGGCAGGACCATCAATGCCTCGTTGATCGAGTACAACCGTTTGCCTGCTGTTTCTGCCATAAAAAAATACCTCCCTTTCGTCGGAGGCATTACTGTTTGAATAACTAACGTTATCTACAGATAATACCCCGATTTTTTTTTATTAACAAAAAACCGGGGTATTATCTGTAGCACTATGCAATTGCGCTATTTCTATTTAAATATTACCATATCCGCAAGGATATTTCAAGGTTTTTCAATATTTCTATTGCGTTTATTGTGTCTGACATGTTAATATTAGTTTTTTTGATTAAATAGTATAATATAATGTAAATAAGACCATAACTTGGCTGAGCTTGGAACCATAAAATGGCCGAGATACAACAAAGGACCCGCATAATACGCGGGTCATATTTTATGGTATTTTCTGTGTTGGACCCATAAAGTGGCCACAATTCAAAATTGGAAGCATAAATTGGCACTAATTGCTTTGACGACAAGCGGTTTTAAAGATGCTCTTTTCGGCCGTTGAAAACAGACCCTTTTCTCGATTATCTCATTATCGGGAAAAGCAGAGCAATGCTATATTGCTCTGCCTCCCTGGCCGCAGGTCCGTATCACCGTAAGCCTATTTGCAACTTCATCGACTCTTCGCGGAAAATCCTTTCGTCCATAAGTTTAAGGTCGTCGGCGACAATCGGCTGGAACCCCATATGGGCGAGAACGTCCCTTTCCAGATCTACACCCGGCGCGATCTCGGTCAACACCATCCCCTCCCGGTGGAGTTCGAATACGGCCCGCTCGGTAATGTACATGACCTGCTGCCCGACTTTCTTGGCGTATTCGCCGCTGAAAGTGATTTGCTCGACATGGTCGAGGAATTTCTTTGCACGCCCCTCGGCGACGATTTTGAGTTTGCCGTTCTCGACAGCCACGTCGAGGCCGCCGGCGGTGAAAGTGCCACAGAAAACCACCCGTTTGGCATTCTGCGTGATGTTTATGAAGCCGCCGCAGCCGGCCACCCTGCCTTTAAACTTACTGACATTGATGTTGCCGTACCTGTCAGTCTCAGCCAGGCCGAGGTAGGCGAGATCGAGCCCGCCGCCGTCGTAGAAATCGAACTGGTAAGGCTGGTCGATAAGAGCGTCGGCGTTGGTCACGGCCCCGAACGACAGACCGCCGGCAGGGATGCCACCATAGCCGCCCGGCTCGACCGTGAGCGTCATGCTGTCGCCAATGCCCTCCTCATTCGCCACCAGGGCTACACCTTCCGGCATGCCGATGCCTAGGTTAACAATGGCACCTGGAACGAGCTCCATCGCGGCGCGCCGTGCGATAACCTTGCGATCGTCCAGTGCCATCGGCTTGATTGCCGACAGTGGGATGCGAATTTCCCCGGAATATGCGGCGTTGTACTGCTCGGCGAAGGTCTGCATGTGCTTGGCCTGGTCCTCAGCGACGACGACGTAGTCGACGATGACGCCGGGCACCTTAACGTCCAGCGGCCTGAGGGTGCCTTTGCAAACGACGCGTTCCACTTGGCAGATGACGATGCCTCCCGAGTTGCGGGCCGCCTGAGCTATTGAGATGTTCTCCAGGGAGAGCGCTTCGTGCTCGATGGTGATGTTGCCGTTTTCGTCGGCCGAAGTGCCGCGGATGAGGGCGACGTCCACCGGAAAAGGCTTGTACCACAGCCACTCCTCGCCGCCGAGCGCGATCACTTCGACCAAGTCTTCCGTGGTCGCGGCGTTAATTTTACCCCCCTCCACGCGGGGATCGCAGAAGGTATTGAGACCGACCTTCGTAATGACGCCCGGCTTGCCGCCAGCGACGTTGCGGAACCAGTGCGTAAGGGTGCCCTGCGGAAAGTTATATGCCTCGATTTTGTTTTCCGCCGCCAGCTTGCCCAACTTTGGCGCAAGGTTCAGGTGGCCAGCAACGACGCGTCTGACCATGCCCTCGAAACCGAAGTGGTTGAGGCCGCGGTCCTTGCCGTCGCCTTGCCCCGCGCAGTAAACGAGGCCTAGGTCACGGGGCCTGGCTTCCTGGAGAAATCTTTCTTCGCACGCTGCCGTAACGGCTTCCGGATGGCCGATTCCGACGAAGCCGCCGGTGGCTACAACCGCGCCGTCTTTGATGAGTCGGGCGGCTTCTGCCGCGGTGATGAATTTTGCCAAAACACTTCCCCTCCTCATTAAGCTATGCCGCCTAAACGGCTATTGCTTGCCGTTACCCGTGAAGCGATATATCGGGTTCCCGTCGGCGTCCGCTTTCAGAAAGTCGACCTCAGTACCGATCTCGACCACGATATTATCCTTGTAGCCTTCAATGCGGGCAAGGCGCCTGCCTGTGGAGTTTTCGACGACGGCTATCACGTAGGGGACCATATCTTTGAAGGCCTCGGACGCGCTGTAGATAATCGAATAAGTATGGATTCTCCCTTTTTCGTTCATCGTTCCTCACCTCCCGCGCAGAATATGGACGACGCAGGTAGCTGCCGTGCCGCCCAGGTTATGGGTAAGCCCGATATCGGCCCTCGCAGCCTGCCTTGCTCCTGCCTCTCCGCGCAACTGAGTCACCACTTCGTATATCTGACTCAGCCCTGTAGCGCCGATAGGGTGCCCTTTCGCCTTGAGGCCGCCACTGGTGTTGACGGGAATATCTCCGGTCAGCGCCGTCTTGCCGGACAGTACCGCCCGTCCGCCCTCTCCTTTGGGAAAGAAACCCAGATCTTCGATATTGAGAATCTGCGTTATTGTGAAACAGTCGTGGACTTCTGCCAAATCGATATCCTGAGGCTTGACTTCTGCCATTGCGTAGGCCTGTTTTGCAGCGTTCACTGTGGCGGCCATCGTCGTCAGGCTTTTCTTGGCGGCGATGGTCAGAGCGTCGCCGGCATGGCCGCTGCCCACTACCTCCACGATCCTTTTGCGGGCCAGCTTTTCTGCCGTATCCGTCGATGCCAGCACGACGAAAGCGGCTCCGTCCGTGACCAGGGAGCAATCGAACACGGTCAGGGGGTAAGCCACCGGGAACCCCTCCTTTACCTGCGCGACTGTAATCTTTTTTTGCATCTGGGCATCGGGGTTAAGCAGTGCGTTTTCGTGATTCTGGACGGCGCACACCGCCATCGCCTCTCGGACGTCGCCGTATTCATAGGCATAGCGCTGTGCCAGCATAGCGAATATCGACGGGAACGTCGCCCCGACATTCACTTCCCAGCTGGCGTCGGCGGCGCCGCCGACAGCCGTTGTCACCACCCCGGTAGGCTGGTGGGTCATCTTCTCTACGCCGCCGACAAGGACGATATCGTATACTCCTGCAGCTACCGCAATATAAGCCTGGCGGAAGGCCAGGCCCCCTGAAGCGCAGGCTCCCTCGGTCCGCACCGTCGGAATGCTACCTAGACCCAGTGCCTCAGACGCCAACGGCCCCATATGACCCTGCAGACAGAGATACTGGGAGATGAAATTACCCATAAACAACGCTTCTATTTGGTCCTTCCCGACACCGGCGTCGTCAATGGCTTTGGTGCCGGCCTCTTCGATTAGATCTCTCAGCGAACGGTCGGCCAGCTTGCCCATCTTTGTCTCACCGATGCCGATAATCGCTACACCTCGCATCTTGCACCCCTTTTCCCTTGAATTGCTGCCTGTTGCGCAGTTACTGGTAGGAGTAGAACCCCCGGCCAGTCTTGCGCCCCAGGTAGCCTGCCTGAACCATCTTTTTCAACAAAGGGCACGGCCGGTATTTCGGGTCTTTATAACCGGTGTAGAGTACCTCCATGATCGCCAACACTGTGTCGAGACCGATCAAGTCAGCTAGCGCCAGCGGACCCATGGGGTGGTTGTAGCCGGCCTTGAGCAGGCCGTCGATGTCTTCGGCAGTCGCGACACTTTCCATCAGGGCAAAAACCGCCTCGTTTATCATCGGAATAACGATGCGATTGCCGCAAAAGCCGGGAAAATCGTTTACCCTGTAGGCCTCCTTGCCCATCTTTTCACCCACAGCCTTCACGGCCTGGAAAGTATCCGCCGACGTTTCCAGTCCGCAGATAAGCTCGAGCATTTTCATCACCGGTACCGGAAAAGCGAAGTGCATGCCGATGAACCGGTCGGCCCGCTTCGTTACCGCCGCCAACTCGGTGATGGGTATAGAAGAGGTGTTCGTGGCGAAGATCGTATTCGCTGGACATATTTTATCAAGATCAAGGAAAATGTTTTTCTTGATCGTTGCGCTCTCCGGCGCCGCCTCGATTATCAGGTCGGCGTCAATCGCTGCGTCAAGCTTGGTCGTTCCGGCGACTCTGGCAGTGGTCTGCTCGCAGTCGTCCCGGGTAAACTTTCCTTTCTCCGCCAACCGCCGGAGATTTTTTTTGATCGTATCCAACCCTTTGTCCACATAGCCACTTTCGATATCGTAAACCTTTACCTTAAAGCCGGCGACAGCCGCGACCTGAGCGATGCCGGAACCCATCTGGCCGGCCCCGATGACGACGACGTTATTAATTTGCTGCATTTCGATTACCTCTCAAAATACTTTTTATCCGCTTTGTCCCCTCCGGACGCCTATCCTGGCCGAAGCAGTTCGGCCAGGATAGGCTGCGCCTGAGTGCAAGGCGGAGTGCCTTACAAAAGACCGGTCAACGTGTAGAAGGCTATCACCACAAAAGCCATGACCGTCTTCATAACCGTGACGAAAAAGATGTCCGGGTAAGATTGTTTGTGGGTAAGCCCGCAGACTGCAAGCAGCGTAATGACCCCACCATTGTGTGGCAGCGTGTCGAGACCGCCTGCAGCCATCGCCCCCACGCGGTGAAGGATATCTGGCGGCAGGCCAATGGAGTTGGCCCACTCCAGCCAATCTTTCGCCATAAGGTCCAACGCAATCGATAAGCCTCCGGACGCCGAGCCAGTAATACCGGAGAGCACATTGACCGTAATCGCCTCCGACATCAGCGGCGTTCCTCCGATCTGGATTCCCAGCAGTGCCTGAGCGATCGCCTTGAACCCTGGCAGAGAAGCGATAACGTTGCCGTATCCCACCTCGGAAGCTGTGTTCATTATCGCCAGCAGCGAGCCAATTGTGCCCACGTTCAGAGCCTTCTGCAGACCTCTGTCCGCAGAAAAGTTCCTGTAGCCGATGGCGATGGCGAGGATGATGCCGACCGTCTCGGCGATGATCAGCCCCCATATTCCGGCGACGTTCTTTACCGCCTGTGCGATGAGCGGGAGCTTCATCCCTAGGAAAGGTTTGAGGATATCCGGATTCCAAGTTATCACGCTGACCATGATGTAGTTGACCACCAACACCGATAGGAGCGGCAGCACTGCCAGCTTCCAGTCAACCAACGAGATGTCGTCCTTAATCTCCGGTTCGTTGCTGTGGGCTGTGCCGTAGCCCTCGCCTGCGGCCTGGGCTGCCTTGCGCCGCCGCTCGAGCCACAGCATTCCGAGGATGAAAATGCAAAGCCCTCCAAAAATTCCGCTGATCGGTGCGGCGTAAATCGTCGTGCCAAAAAAATTAGTCGGGATTAGGTTCAATATCTGCGGGCTTCCCGGAAATGAGTCCATGGTGAAGGTGAATGCCCCAAGGGCAAAAGCACCCGGAATTAGCCTTTTGGGAATGTCGGCCTCTTTGAAAATGGCGGCCGATAAAGGATAAACTGCGAAAATGGCGACAAATAGGCTGATGCCGCCGTAAGTTAGCACCGCGCAGGACACTACGACCGAAAGGATGGCCCGTTCTTTCCCCAAACCTTTCACAATCGCTGTAGCGATGCTTTTCGCCAAGCCGGTTTCTTCCATAACCTTTCCGAACACCGCGCCGAGCATGAACACCGGGAAGAAGGATTTTACATAGACCACAGCCTTTGCCATAAAAAGCTCTGTGTAGGCGGGCATTGGCGAGAGACCCTGGCTAACGGCCGCAAGCAGGGCGAATATCGGCGCGAACAAAATGACCGAAAACCCCCGATAAGCGAAAAACATCAGCAAAAACAAGCTAAGAAGAATCCCCAATACATCCATTCGCTTCTCTCCCTTAAAATTTTATCTCGACTATCGACCCGTTACATTTGGGACCTCCTTTCGCAGATACTTAAAGCGCAAGTACTGTGCCAACAACAAAAAAGCCCCTGCAAGGGGGCTTTTAGAGATGTCATTTTCGAGTAGCAGGCCTTATGCCGTAAGGTCTCACCGACCAATATGAGGGAGGTGGCCGATCGCCCGTACTGCCCAGCAACACGGTAAACACGACCGGTAAATGTAACGCCGCGTTACGTTTTTTTCAGAATTTTCCCGCTAATAGCGGCGCCGACAAGCTTATTTTCTCGATATCCGGCTCTTGTAACGACATGTTACGCGTACCGTCATCGCCGTTACACTACAATTCGTATAACTGCTTTTTTCTGTACAGGCGCGGCCGCGAAATTTTTAATATTTTCGCCGCCTCGGTAACATTGCCGGCGGTCATCTCGAGGGCTTTCTTGATCACGACCCGTTCGGCCTGCATGCTTACGCTGTTCAAATCGCCGAAAGCGACTGGGGCCGGAGGACACTCGGCACATGCCTGCAGGTGGTCGGGAAGGCAGCCGGCAGTTATCGTGCCAGCCTCCTGGGTTATCACGATCCTCTCCAGGGTATTGCGCAGTTCCCGTACATTCCCCGGCCAGTCGTACGCCCGCAAAATATCCATCGCCTCATCGGTTATCGATTTGAATGTGCCCGTCTCCTCGAATAAAACGGATAAAATGTGCCTGACAAGCAGCGGGATGTCTTCCCGCCGTTCGCGCAAAGACGGCATATTCACGCAGAGGACGTTCAATCGGTAAAATAGGTCCTCCCGGAACAATCCTGCCTCCAGCATCTTCTCGAGATTCTTATTCGTCGCCGCAATAACCCTTACGTTGGCGGGTGTGCTTCCTTTGCCGCCGACCTTATCGAATTCCTTCTCCTGCAATAACCGCAAAATCTTCGCCTGCATGGCCAAAGGCATGTCGCCGATTTCGTCCAGGAAAATCGTTCCCCCGTTGGACAGCTCGACCTTGCCAAGCTTTCCGCCCCGTTTGGCGCCGGAGAAGGCCCCTTCCTCGTAGCCGAAAAGCTCGGACTCCAGAAGCGGTTCCGGTATCGCTGCGCAATTCACCCTGATCAACGGATGATCCTTCCGCAGACTGGCGGAATGGATTGCGTGTGCGACCAACTCCTTACCGACGCCGCTTTCCCCCCTGATGAGCACGGTGGAGTTGCTCTTGGCCATCTTTACGATCATGTCCTTACACGCCCTCATTATCGGGCTTGTGCCGATGATGTCGCTGCAGGTGTACTTCGCCCCGCAAACCAGCTTCAGTTGGTTCTTGTACCTGTTCAGCTCGGCCTCTAGTTTCTTGTTGCTTTCCACCACATCGAATAATTCGCGGAGATTCTTGAAAATAATCATGGCCAAACAGCCGATAATCGTGCCGTTCTCTTTTATCGGTATCCTGTGGACGATGCCCTCGGGGCCGTTGACAAGCTTGTGATGCCAGGCAATCTCCGCTTCGCCGGTCTTCAGGACGATCGGTATCCTGCTGTTGGGAACCACCTCGTAAATATGCCTGCCGATGGCTTCTTCCCTTTTGACGTCAAGGAAGTCACAATAAGTATGATTGATACCTTTGATTATTTCGTCCGCACCGACGTACAAAATGGAAATGGGAAGCTTTTCCCATGTACTAATTATTGACTCCAGATTGCCGTTATCGATAAAAAAATCCTTATCCGCGCCGGCATTAGGTTTGGAGGGTAAAGTACTGTCGTTTATTACCCCTTCATCATCTATCAGAGCAAGGGTATTATTGGAACTTAACTCCATTTAAACCGACCCTCCTTTAACCGTTGCGGAAAGTGGTATTTATTTTTATTAATTATAACATATTTTTTCTTTGACACATTAATGCCTATTAGTTACAATCCATGGATAAGAGCTATAAACCTGTATGACGTCGCCGACAGACTGCAACACCGTCACATAAGAATTAATTATGAAAAGAAGCAATAACTTAATTGGATGTTGCTTCTTTGGGCACACAACGGATTGACCTATACAAACGGTTTTGAAGTTGGAGATTTGAAGTTTTAGCCTGATTTGCCAGTAACAAAGAATCCAGCAGATCCAGGGATTTGATAGGGTTCTTCCTTCAATCAGTCTATCAGTTCCAAATAATTTTACGCCGTTTTATTGAGTAATCGTTCCGCAAATCGTTCCGCAAAAAATCTTGTCAAAGGTTATTAGGTGGAAATCTTAGATAACTCACTCATATATTGTATATTTAAAAAGGATTTTAAACTACTATATGGAAGAACCGGACCTCAGTTGCCCCTAGGCTCATTGTCAGCTTCCTAGCGGGTGAGTTTTCTAAACTTCAGTCGATGCGGCTGATCGGCTTCTTTGCCAAGGCGTTTTTTGCGATCGGCTTCGTAGTCCGAATAGTTACCCTCAAAGAGAGTCACGACAGAGTCACCCTCAAAAGCCATGATGTGACTCGCGATACGATCAAGGAACCAGCGGTCATGGCTGATGACCAACACGCAGCCGGCAAAGTTCTCCAGTGCGTCTTCCAGGGCACGCATTGTGTTCACGTCCAGGTCGTTGGTAGGTTCGTCAAGGAGGATTACGTTGGCCCCAGCTTTCAGCATCTTGGCCAGATGAACGCGGTTGCGTTCACCGCCGGATAGCACGTCCACTTTCTTTTGCTGGTCCTGTCCCATTATGTTGAAGCGCGCGCAATAAGCCCGAGAGTTAATCTCGCGGTTGCCTAGCTTGATAACGTCGTTGCCGTCGCTGATAACTTCGTAGACGGTTTTTTCGGGCTCAAGGGAGTCGCGGTTCTGGTCCACGTAAGCCAAACGAACGGTTTCGCCGACTTTCAGGGTACCACTGTCGGGCTTTTCCTGTCCGGTGATCATCTTGAAGAGAGTGGTTTTACCGGCTCCATTTGGTCCGATGATACCGACGATGGCTCCAGCGGGAATCATGAAGTTCATGTTTTCCACGAGTACCTTGTCACCCATGGCTTTGCTGACATTTTCGGCTTCAATGACGATCTTACCCAAGCGCGGTCCCGGTGGAATATATATTTCCAAATCTTTGCCCAAGCGCTCAGACTCATGTGAAAGCAAGGCTTCATAAGCGTTGATCCTGGCTTTGCTCTTGGCGTGGCGACCTTTGGGAGCCATGCGGATCCACTCAAGTTCGCGGGCCAGGGTCTTCTGACGCTCGACTTCGCTTTTTTCTTCGTTGGCCAGGCGTTGTTGCTTTTGTTCCAGCCAGGAAGAGTAGTTGCCCTTCCAGGGAATGCCGCGACCGCGATCAAGTTCAAGAATCCAGCCAGCCACGTTGTCAAGGAAGTAACGGTCGTGGGTTACGGCAATTACAGTACCGGGGAAAGTTCCTAAAAAATGTTCCAACCAGGATACCGATTCAGCGTCCAGGTGGTTGGTTGGTTCGTCCAGAAGCAGAATGTCCGGGTTTTCCAGCAGCAAGCGGCACAAGGCCACACGCCGCCGTTCACCGCCCGAAATCACCGAAACCGATGTGTCGGGCGGAGGGCAGCGCAAAGCGTCCATGGCCATTTCAAGCTTGGAGTCCAGATCCCAGACCCCCTTGCTGTCCATAAGATCCTGCACTTCGCCCTGGCGGGTGATAAGCGCATCCATTTCGTCCGGTTCCATGGGCTCGCAAAATTTGGCGTTGATGGCTTCGTACTCATCACGAATCTGAACCAGTTCTTTTAAGCCTTCTTCCACCACCTCGCGCACGGTGCGGGTTTCATCCACCAACGGCTCCTGAGGGAGGTAACCAATGGTGAAGCCGGGGGCGATAACGGTCTTTCCGTCAAAATTCTGATCTTCTCCGGCCAGTATTTTGAGAAGCGAACTTTTGCCGGATCCGTTCAGACCCAGGACACCGATTTTTGCTCCGTAAAAGTAAGAGAGCGAAATGTCCTTGAGGACTTCTTTCTGCCCGTGTTTTTTAGATACGCGGATCATGGAATAAATTATTTTATCTATTTCCTGACTCATTTACTCACCTCTTAAAAATTTTTAGTTAAAAGTAATATTAATTTCTTGATGATACTATCAAGCTTACGGACAAATAAACTAATTCTTCATAGCAAATAAAAAGCAAGTGTAATTGTCTGCAAATAATTATAGCACATTCCGTCATCGCAACACACGCAACATGTCATCTCATAGGAAGTCAATACGGATACGCAAAACTGGAGTTTGCGTAAAAGTACGGCAGCATTTTACCCCGGCAACAGTGATTATATATATTTAGTATCATACTATTGCTACTAAGCAAAAGAGAAAAAGCCCGAAGCGCCTTAAATAAAGAACTTTCGGGCAAAACAAAAACCACCTACTGACAAAAATCTTGTTACTTTACTCATAATATTGCCGCTAAGGGAAGCATAAGTTTGCCGGAAGAATCCTATAAAACCGGCATTTCTTTTTTTGCCATTCGAAGCAAAAAGACCCATAATATTGCCAAAAGTAGAAAAGAGAAGCATAAGCTTGCCGAAAAAAGCAGCCCAAATAAGAGCCGCACCTGCATACTTATACAAAAAACAAGCCTCGTCAACCGTTTCTCCCGGCAGACAAGGCTTCCCATGATCTTCCTCAACTGGTGGAGGCGAACCACGACGCTGTAAATCCACCCATTATTGCGTGCAGAAAATAAGTGGATATCTCCGGATTCTTCTTCGCGCTTAGGCAAACATGTTCCCCCAGACATGCTGCACGGAGTGGTCAAAGCGGATTAAAAGAAAAACTACATCGGCTAAGCCCGACGAAGTCTAAACCGGCGTGTGGCGGATTACGAGACCTGATAAGTCACATTAATCCAATCCACTTCCAATACGGAACCGCTATGCCAACAAACAGCAAAAAGTCGACTATAATGCGTAACGCCATAACCGTTATAACTTGCCTGTAGCTAATGTATCCCGAACTGCAGACATATGCCAGCACCGCAAACTGATACGGGAAAATCACCTGTTCGGTACCAAACAGGAAACTATAAGCTACGGCATTAGGACTCAACCCCATCCTGCCTGCCGCCTCAATTAAAGGCGGGGTGAGGGCTCCCACCAAGGCCACCGATTGAATAAAAAATGCCGATAAGGCACCAAAAACATACGCATAGATAAGGCTAATGAAAGACGATCCCGGCTGCCAAGATACGAGAATCTCCCCCAAGACACGCGAAATCCCGATTGCATTCGCCGTTGCCCCTATAGACATCGCCCCGGTAATAAAAATCAGCAGAGGAAAACCCAGCCGGCTGAACTTTTCCCCGTCCAAAAGCCTAATTCCCGGTAAGAAAAAAGCAAATGTAGCTAAAACCATAATCCAGGCTGCGTCTATACCATGCATTCGGTCGGTCACGAAACCGACCAAAATCGCGGCAAGTATTGCTGTGGCACGTTTCTCGGGCACACTTACAGGACCTATTTCATCATACCTAGCTTTGATGTAACCAATATTCTCTATAGGGCGTTCAGGCTTCAGCAGTATTTGAACAAGCAGTAGAGCGGCTACCGAAAACAGACCGCCGATTATCCAGTTGTGATAAGCATATTCCGACCAACTTAGTCCCGTGGCTGATACCTTTCCTAAGAAACCACCCACGATAGCCACATGCAGTCCTCCGGTCATATAACTCAAAGCAGGGCATGATACAGAAAAAAAGCAGGTCAACATTACTGCCGCCGCCGCCTTGGACTTGGGCTTAAAACCCAAGACCTCACAAACACCCATCCCGATGACACTCATTATTGCCATTTTACCAAGAGCAGAAGGCACAAAAGGAGCTATTACCATCCCTGTCAGCATCAACCCAACCAATATACGAGGGAACGAAAGCCCAAGACACAAAACTAACCGATAAGCCAAACGACTTGCCAACCCGGTATTCATCATCACGGCGCCGACAGCCATACCGCCGAGAATAGCCCAAGGCACCCCGGTCAACCAAGGGCTCAGCACCTGAGATGGACCGGCAACCTTGCCCAGAATGAACAGTACCGGAACAACCAGCCCAACAATGGCCTCCGGGAGAACCTCAAGCGCCCAGGCGGAAGCGGCCCATGCGGTTATCGTGAAAAACAATCCATACGATTCTTTGACGCCAAAAATGTGACAGCTATAATAAACCAGTGAAGGAACTCCAAGGACTACCAACCATCTCACGAAATCTTTTTGTCCTTTCAAGGATTGTCCTCCAAATTATATTATTCGGCGCAATCATTGCTCTATCGTAAATTCTACGCAAGAGGTAGGGGTCTCCCACAACACCAATCTTTCAACGCTTATTCTTAAATTCAGCAGCCTCGTCTTAAGGAGCTGGAAAATAAAAATAGTCATAGTTTCTGATGTCGGCGGAAAACTTACCACGTCGTTAAGCACACGATGATCAACAGCGTTTATGACTTCTTCGTTTACAATGCGGCTAAGCTCAGCAAAGTCCATTACCATGCTATTCTTGGCAAATTCAGAGGGGGTGCGCTTCACCCGTTTTTGCAACAGTCACTTCTAAGCGAAAAGTATGTCCGTGCAATCGTGAACACTTCCCGTTATAGTCGGGTAGGGCATGGGCCGCATCGAAAGTAAAAGTTTTCGTTACTCTCAACTTACCTGTCATTATATCACTCTTTCATTTCACTATGCCATGCATAAGCATTGTGGTTGTGAATAGCCTCCGTCCACTATCCGTCGTCATCTACCGCTTAAGTTGATTCCTTAAGATACCGGAAGCACCTAAGAAGCTGGGGTTAAAAGAACAAAGTAAAAATGCGACAGGGTGAACAGCCGTCAAAGAAAAAGGGATGCGAATCAATCGCATCCTCATATCTTGGCAAGGAAAAGGACCTAATATATCCCTAAGGGATCATAGGACATCGGCAAACCCAGAATCCTTCGATCAGTTGCATAACATGAAACTTATCCAAGCCATTCTTTTCAATCAATCCATAATGGGTAAGCGGGATGGTTGAAAGCACCTTGATCCGGCCGCTCTGGATAAGTGCTGCAATATCACTGTAACGTTTCTTATCGACCGCCGACAACATGAACTCTCCGTAATTGAAAACCTGTCTGGCGTGTGCGGTGGCATACATTACGATCGGCAATCCGTCCAGAATGCTGTGCAGTGCCTTCTGCACCTCGGTTACGACAATAGAGGTGGGCTGGCCTTCCCTGACTCTATAATTGTAGGCGGAAGTATGAGGTTTTGCACTTCGTATCTTCATCCCCTGGTTCCGGGACGTTATCCTGGAATTACCACAGTTTTTAAGTTCCAGGATTGCCCGGATCCGTCCGCCTTTTCCATGGCTGCCGGACTCATTTTCATAGGAGGTCCTCAGCACATCGGGACGCCCGGGGCAATTCGCCCGGAAGTGAGAAGACCGAGAATAGAATACGCTGTCGCCGAAAAATCTTTGCAGTTCGTCACATCCATATTGGCGGTACTGGAGAACAGTGTCCACGAAGCAATCCCTCCGCGCGCATCATCCCCCTCCCCTCCGGGGGAGGGTTTAATTACATTATATACTACCCTCCCGTAGGTGTACATACAAATCATCTAAATCCTATAAATAGCTAAGAAAGAATTTGTCAGCGCCAGTCATCAAAACAGCACCCCTGAAATTCGGGGTGCTGTTGCCGCGACGTAAACATCCTTTCGAACTTTTAAAACCAGTGTCCTTCGACGTCCGGTCCAGCCATTTCCGTCAGTTCGCCCCGCCGGAAGGCGCCAATGGCATCCCCGGCGGTGCCGGCATCGGCGGTGAATGCCTTGATGCCGCTTGCCTGCAGCACTTTGAACGCCTTGGGGCCGACGTGACCGGTCACGAGAGCCGAAGCACCTAGCCGGCTGACGGTCTGCGCCGCCTGGATCCCCGCCCCCTGGACTGCATCGTAGTTTTGCTTATTGGTATGACACTCCCACTGCTCGGATTCGAGATCATAAATGATGAGGTTTGCGGCGCGGCCGAATCGGGTGTCGAAACGGTCCGACAGCTCAGTCCCACTAGTGGTTACAGCTATCCTCATGCTCTCACCCCCCGTGGCACTGATGCCCGGGCTCGTCATGACTGCAGGGATTGCCTCCCGTCATCAGCGTCCCCTGCAGGAAACTCGCCGCGATATCCTGCGGAGAGCCGCCCTGTGCGCCGCATACCACTTTGATCCCCTTCTGCCGGAAGATCTCCTGCGCCCTTTCGCCCATGCCGCCGGCCAGCACCGTATTCACGCCCTGCTCCGCCAGCCATTCCGGAATGACGCCCGGCTCGTGGGGAGGCGGCACGCGCTTGGTTACATCGGTTATTTCCCCGTCTGTCACGCTGACAAGGGCAAACTCCTCGCAGTGCCCGAAATGGTTGCACAGTTTCCCTTCCGCGAGCGGGATGCCGATCTTCATTGCCATCTTACCATCGCCTTTCTCCTGTTGCAGATTTTCGGTTATACGTCTCACAATATCCTCCAGGCAACTCTTAGCCGGACTGTCCGCTTTGACTATACCGCTGCCCAGATCGCCAGCCTCGACGACGCCAGGGTCGATCGGAATTTTGCCGAGGAAGGGTACGCCCCACTGCGCCGCGGTCTTCTCGCCGCCGCCGCTCTTGAAGATATCGTGCCGCTCGCCGCAGGTAGGACAGACAAAGCCGCTCATATTTTCGATGATCCCCATTATCCTGATGTTGGTTTGTTTACAGAAGTTGAGCGATTTCCTCACATCGGCCAGAGCTATTTCCTGCGGCGTCGTGATGATTACCGCGCGGCAATCGGGAATCCTCTGGGCGATGGTCAGCGGCTCGTCGCCTGTGCCCGGCGGACTGTCGATGATAAGGAAATCCAGTTCGCCCCAGTCGACGTCGGCCAGAAGCTGGAGGATAACCCCCATCTTCACCGGCCCCCGCCAGATTATCGGCTGGTCGGGGTTGTTGAGAAAACCCTGGAAGGTGACCACCCGCAGATTTTCGTTCATCTGAAAGGGCTGGATTTTGTCGCCCACGATGTTGAGCGGCATACCCTTCAGGCCCAGAAGGCCGGCTACGCTCGGCCCGTGGATGTCGATGTCCAGAAGGCCCACCCGGTATCCGAGGTCGCTTAGGAATAAGGCGGCGTTTACCGCCGTGGTGCTCTTACCGACACCACCCTTGCCGCTCATGAACATGAGAGTATGGCTCACGCCGCTGAGGAAACGGCCGATCTTCTCGTCCTGGTTTTTATCCTTTTGTTCTGAGTTCGCACATGAAACCATGTCTTCCACTCTCCCTAAACAGTGATTCGCGCTTTCTTTCTTACAAGCTTCCTGACGTTGACGGCGTCGGGGGTGCGCAGCGCCGAAAGCCGTCCTTCCAGCAGCAGGTCGACGGCTTCGGCCGCCGTCCCAGACGGCGCGGCGAAAATCTCGATGCCCGCGGCGGATAATTCACGGAATGATAGTGGATCGAGGCCTGCGGTAATCAGCGCCTCCACCCTTTCTGCCTGCAGTCGGCGCGGCCTGAGGCCGGGAGCGTCCTTGGCCCGCGGCCAAAAAGGGCTTTCCAGCCTGTTCCACCCTCCTGTCACGGTATCGAAAATCAAGGTGAAGGGCGCGACAGCAAACCGCCCGTCCACCGACGAGCCCGGCGCCAGACCCTGCGCCGTCACAGCTATTCTCATGGCATCCCCCGCCTTCCGCCAAATCTGTCGATTAAACGTTCCAACCCGCAGGACGACGATCCGCCCGGCTCGACCCCCAGCAGCCCGGCCACCGCCAGCCACAGCCTTTTTATCTCACCGGTAAGCGCAGCACTGCCGGTCTCCAAAACGGTACAACCGGTTAGAGCAGCCTCCAGGAAAGCGTCGTCATAAGGGATCTCCCCTACGACCGAAGCTCTTTCCCGATTGCTCAGCGCCACAATAGCACGGGTGTTCTCTTCACTGATGTCCGCTTTATTGATGCAGACCGCAACAGGAACGCCGAAATGATGGCAGAGGAAGAAAAGCCGCTCAAGGTCATGAATTCCCGACAGTGACGGTTCAGTAACCGCCAGGACAAGGCTTGCGCCGGTCAGCGCCGCTATCGCCGGGCAGCCGACTCCGGGAGGTCCGTCGGTGATGATGAGCGGCAGACGACGCTTTTCCGCCCGGCTTTTCGCCTGACGGCGGACCTCGCTGACCAGTTTCCCGGAATTATCGACCGCTAAACCAAGCTCGGCATGCACCAAAAGGCCGTGGCGGGTCTCGGAAACCAGCCATTGCCCGGCTTTCTTATCCACCATCGAGATGGCATGTGCCGGACAGTTGAAGGCACAGACCCCGCAGCCCTCGCACGCGAGCGGCCGCGAAATCATCCCGTCCTCGATTGCGCCAAAGCGGCATAAATTCGTGCATCGACCACAATGCAGACAAGCCTTCTCGTCGACTGCGGGTGAGAACCCGGCGAAAAAATCGTGGGCTTCCTTCAGCCGCGAGCCAACCACCAGATGGAGGTTGGCGGCATCGACGTCGCAATCGGCCAAAACCTTCGCCGGTGCGAGGGTGGCCAGGGCGGCGCCGATACTGGTTTTGCCGGTTCCGCCTTTGCCGCTGGCTATGACAAGCTCCTTAACCATCGCTGCGCCTCCGGTACTCCCGGTCCAGCCGCTGCCACAGCGTGTCGGCGGCCTCCCTGTATTGTCCGTCGATAATCCCGGCGGCGTACTTTGTGGCAAACTCCCGGCTGTTAGGCAGGCGGGCCAGCACCTCCACCCCATGGGCGGCGCACCACCCATTCACCGCTTCGTCCCCCTGACCGCCGTCGCTCTTGTTGATTACGACCCCGTGGGGGATAGCCAGCATACCTGAGACGCCGGCGGCAAGCTCAAGGTCATGGAGTCCGAACGGCGTGGGCTCGGTGACCAGCAGGCAATAGTCGCTGTCCGCGACCGCCACCACCATCGAACAGCTCGCGCCCGGCGGGCAATCGAGAATGATATCGGCGTCATGCGGCAACTGCTTCTTCATGGCTTTTATCAGGGGAGCCGCGGCCGGAGTGCCCACATCCAGCAACCCGCTGATAAGCCGTTGTCCCGGAATATTCATGGTGGCGGCCCCGGTGCGGAAAACGCCGATCTCCCGCCGTTCTTCGCTCACCGCCTCATGCGGGCAGGCCAGAAGACAACCGCCGCAGCCGTGGCATAATTCCGGAAACAGCAGGGGCGTCCCGCCGGCAACCGCCAGAGCGTTGAACAGGCAATACTGAACGCACCGACCGCAGCCGTCGCACTTATCCGGATCAAAGCGTGGCACCATGACGCCAGCCCGCGTCTCTGTCTCCCATTTCGGCCTTAAGAAAAGATGGCAATTCGGCGCTTCCACGTCGCAGTCGGCAATGATGGCCCCCTCGCGGCTAGCCGCCAACAAGAGCGCCACAGTGGTCTTGCCTGTTCCCCCTTTGCCGCTGGCGATGCTCAGGATCAAGCTGAATACCCCCTACTAGTCCTTTTTGTCCACCGTTTTAACCGCGTCCGCCATTGCCCGGTATGCGGCCGCCTGGCGCTCCAGCACTGCCGCCTGACGCTCCAGCGCTTCGGCGTTGAGCACTGGCTCGCCAAACCGTGCCAACCCACTACCCATGCTAGACCCTACTGCCAGACCCCCAGCAGCGCGCGGCCCCCGGCAACCCGGCCCCAATCCCATTGGCCCTGTTCCGTCTCCTCTTGGCATATCTGCATCTCCTCCTTAGTTTATGAAATATATTTCATAACATACGCAAAAAATTATTCCTCTTCCCGTCTGGCTTGCTGAGCCTGGCAACTAGGGCAGTTCATATCACGGCCCCTTTGCCCGGTGCCGTGCGGCACGGCCCACTTGTGCCCGCATGCGCCACAGACGAAATGCCGCAACCTGTCGTGGTTGGTATGATCGAGGCGGAAAGAGCCTCCCTCGATCCTTAGCGCTTTTCCCTGCCACAAGGCGGTGGCAATTTTCTGCCGCGCTTTGTTGACGATGCGGTGCAGCGTCGGCCGGGATACCGCCATGCTGTCCGCCGCCTCGCCCATGTCGAGTTGCCCGCAGTCAACAAGACGGATAGCCTCCATCTCTTCGAAAGTAAGCACTATTTCGTCGAGGTCCCGCAGAGGGATACCGACGGGCTTGTAATGGGTAATCGGCGGCAATTCCTGGATTCTGCGCTCCTTATGCGGTCGTACCATAGGTCACCTTTATGAAATATATTTCTAAATAGATATTACTCCTCCAGAACGATTGTGTCAATCCCGTTGAGTAGTTTTCCCCCAATATGAAAAATAACGTGAAAGCACCGCCTCCCGGCGGTGCTTTCTGCTCTCTAGGATAAATACTCTTTTATACTGCGGCCTTGTTTGGCGAGGTAGTCCAATATCGCCGAATGCAGCGCGCTGACGCTCAAGTCGGAACAATGCCGCTTCTCCTCCGGCAAGCCCCCAAGAGCGTCTATTATTTCTTCCTCGGTCATCTGCAAGGCATCCCTGATGCTCTTGCCCTTGGCAAGCATCGTGGTCAGGCTGCCGGCGGCGATAGCCGCCCCGCAGCCGAAGCCGAGAAAGCTAATATCGCGGATATTGTCCCCGCTGACCCGGATGAACATGGTGAACTTTTCGCCGCATTCGGCGTCGTATTCGCAGCCCACACCGTCAGCATCCGCCATATACCAGGCATTGCGCGGCATCATGAAGTGCTCCATAACCGTTGCGGAGTACATAAGATCCCCTCCCCATATTATTAACCGAAGATCTCCTGTCAGCCGGCAAGTATACACGCTATAAGGGATAGCGGCTTATCCCGCCCTATCCTGCTTGTTGAGCATAATGTCCAGGATGATCTTATCCATCTCGATCGTCCCCTGATTGCCGATCCGGCAAAGATTATCGATCGAATGCACGGGACTTGTCTCGATTATGCCGTCGGTCGGTTTAATTCCGAAGCCCCTTACCGCCAGGAGCGCCGACTGCGCCGCCGCATTGGTGCAGGTCGCCACCTTCAGTGCGCAACCCGGCTTAGCGCCGTCGCACAGCATCCCGGTGACATTGCCAAGCATGTTCTGGATAGCCATCTTAACAGCAGCGACGTCGCCGCCCAGAAGATACGCAATGCCGCAAGCGGCTCCGGTGCCCGAAATGATGGCTCCGCAGAGTGCCGACAGCCGCCCGAATTTCGATTTAATGAAGATCGCGATCAGGTGACTCAACGTCACAGCCCGCAGAATCCTCTCTTCCGATGCCCCCAGCCTTCTTCCCACCGCCAGCACGGGCACCGTGGCCGATATCCCCTGATTGCCGCTCCCCGAGTTACTGACGACAGGCAAAGGGCAACCCGCCATCCTGGCATCCGCGGCTGCGGCGGTCAACGCCGTGGCATGATTGACGATATCGTCGCCGAGAATCTTCTTCTCGATATTATCCTGGATCATCATCCCTACCTGCAACCCGTATGGAGTACGCAGCCCTTCAGCGGCGATGACGCCGTTCAGGTCAATACTATGACGGATTATATCCAGATCGCGGATATCGGCATGCTCTACGAAATCCCAGATCGAATCGATGCTGAGGAATGAGAGTTCTTCTGCTCCTTCGTCAGGTTGCGGGCCGCTTTCTTCCGACCGGTTAATCACCTGACCATCCACTTCAACGAGGTCTATTTTAGTATGTTCGTCGGCGACAATAGCCTTGGCGCACGAACCGGTAGTATGTATATTCACTTCAATATACAGCTTCTTATCTGAATCCGCCACCTTAACATTGACGATTCCCCGCCTTACGAGGTCTTCGGCTGCCTTAATGTCCTTTTCGCCTACCCCGGAGAGCACTTCGAGATTCTTCGCCGCGTCACCCGCTACGACGCCCAGCGCCGCGGCCATGTCGACGCCGCAGTGCCCGGTGCCGGGAATTGTTACTGCCATGGCGTTTTTCACCACGTTGCCGCTGACGAAAACATCCACTGCCACCACCTCAGAGTCGCGTACGTGCTCCCGTGCGAGAGCCGCCGCGTAAGCGACAGCTATCGGCTCGGTGCAGCCGAGCGCAACCACCAGTTCGCGCGAAAGCAGTTCCAGAAATTTTGTATAACTCATAACAAACCCCACTTATCCTTCATAATGTTAAACAGAAGCTGCTTCAGAACGACTTCGTGTAACGGGATATAGTCTACCAGCAATTCGTCCGTCTGACCAGTAAAATTCCGGTAACGCACTGACAGCGCTTTAGACCTCAATAGCCGATCGCAGGTTGAACAACCTCGTAATAGAACCAGGGCTGCGACAGTTCCTCCAGAGATACCGGGTTGTCGAGTGCAAGGGAAAAGATCAAGCGCGCCGGCAAGGCGAAGTTGAGATTCTGGCCGCTGTCGTTATAAAGGTTAATAATACCGACTGCCTTTCCATTTGCGTTAACTACCGGGCTGCCGCTTGAGCCGGGCCCTATCGGCGCAGTTACCTGGATTGTCCTGCCGATCGACAGGTCCTGGAACGCCGCCACAATGCCCTCCGATACTACGAAGCGATACCCGCAGGGGTTACCGATCACGACGACAGCCTCCCCCTTCCGCGGCAGCTCGGCGGCAATCTAAGAAAAGGTGTCGTCCCTACGGGTCTTTCCACTTTAAGTTTAATCAGATCGAAGGAAGGATTGACGCCCGTGGCCTTGGAGACCCAGTATTTGCTGCCGTCCGAAGTCTCCACCGACGCCTTGCAGGCGTTGTTGAGGACGTGACGGCCGGTTACGAGTTCACCCTCGTCGTTGATAAAAAAGCCACTCCCCGTTCTTAGCGGACAACCGGCGCAATCGAATGTCTTAATTAGCACCACAGCCGGTTCGATGCGCGCCACCAAATCCGGCAGGGCTTCCGCCGACACAGTGCAAGCTGATGCAATGAATGCCAGTAAAAGTACAGCTTTCCTGAATGTTATCACCACAAAGCCCTCCTCCACCAAAACTCAAGCGTCTGAAGGACAACGAGGGATAGAGTATTGCACGGCATCGCCCCTGAATCAGGTTTATGAATTATATTTCATAATTCAACCATGGAACAACAGTCGTTCCATTGAAGCTATATCACGTCATTACCTAATTAGTCATACGCGAGACGGGTTTTCTCGTCGGTCAACGTCGGCTCGATATTGCTTTGCCATTCCGGCGTGTTCCAAGTGCCAAGCGCATCGTGCACATTATAGTATTTCTGAGGAATGGGATGGGTGCCGACAACTACTTCCATTCCATACCTCTCGGTGATGAAGCTGCGGAAATAGCCGATGTGAGGACAAGGAGGGTAGCCCACCACAAGACCTGTAGCGAGGTGAACGACCTGGGCGCCGTTCTTTTTCATCTCCTCGGGAGCATATTCGATGTTGCCACCAGGGCAGCCGCCGCAGCTGGTGAAGCCGACGATCTCGACCTCTTTACCCTTATAGCGCGAGAAGGCGCCTTCCCTGTTCTGCGCCGCGCGGAAGCACTTGCCGCCGGCACAGGATTTATAACGATCGCAGATCACGATGGCGATTTTCACGTTTTCCTTCATCTTCATCTCTCCCTCGCTATTCGGAAATGAGCTAGACCGGCAAGACGACTGATTGAAGAACGTATTCTT
This sequence comes from Bacillota bacterium, assembly GCA_023415235.1. Classification (GTDB taxonomy): domain Bacteria; phylum Bacillota; class Clostridia; order Peptostreptococcales; family Anaerovoracaceae; genus Anoxybacterium. The sequence goes on along the minus strand of JAEZLP010000068.1, from coordinate 59,115 downwards.
ACTTATAACCCCGGATTCCTGCCTAATTATTACTTATTTATCAGAAATGCGCAAAGCCCGCGATAGAGCAGTGCTTATTACTCAACAAGAAAGGACGGTTCTACCCGTCCTTTCTTGTTATTCAGATTTACCTGTTGCTCTTGGCGGCGAAAAATCGTTTTAAGTTATCGGGCACTTCCTTAACGGCCGGGCGGGCAGATTGCTGTCCCCCGTAAACATGCCTTAGTATCGCGTCAACGATCATCGCCTTGGGCGGTGTGGTATATTCCCGGCCCTAAGCAGTTTCTTCAATTTCCTTTTGGCCCTCTGGACGCGCGATTTTGTGCCCGATAGAGACAGGCCCAGGATTTCTGCCGCTTCCTGCGTCAAGCCCTGATACTCAGTCAGCACTAAAGCCTGCCGGTCTTTTTCGAAAAGCTGACCGACCATTGCCGGCAAGCACCCTGCGATCTCCTTATTGCCATTCTCTTCAGACTTGATCGTTGCGCGATCAGAGGTCTCTTCAAGCGGCTCGGCTACCCTGCGGGTACGATAGCAGTCGTTTATAGTATTGCGGGCAATCTGAAAAGCCCAAGCATGGGATTTTCATGCTTCCTTCAGGGTATTAAGATGCTTGCAGGTCCGGCAAAAGACCTCCTGGAGTACATCTTCTGCGTCGTGCGGGTTTGCTATCCGCTTGGCGATGAAATTTTTAAGGCTATGCATAAACTCTTCAGTAAACAGGTTAGCCGTACCACTCATTCTCTCACCAACCACTCGCATCGTCACCTTTCGGCAGTCACAACAAGGTACTTAAAAAATAAAAACTTCTCAACCTTAACGATTACTTTGGAAAACACGTCCTCCATGCTACCCCGGTAATATACCTTTATGCCGTCGACTTCCATTTGCTCGAAAGTCTCGCTTCTTTTTGGCATGCCCAGTCTCACGGACGGGAAGCGGGGACTCTGCCCGCATTTGTCGCCGCTTCAAACACCGCCGGGGCGCTCGACGGCACTCAGATTTATGCTCTTATCCTTCACTTTCAGGAAAATGTATTCCCTGGCGTCGTCCTCGATCATTATTACCATTAGTCTTTTCCCTCCCATTTACGCCGAGCTAGTCACCGCTTTTCAGTTTCCCGCCCCGCTAACTCTCCAAGGAATTCAATAGCAACCGGCAGAGAATAACATCATCTATCTTGTGGTGCGGATCAAGTCCTGTGACGACCTCAAAGCGGCTCAACCTGTACAAAAGGGTGTTACGGTGAACGTGCAGCCTGTCTGCGGTCGCGTTGATGTCTAAGTTATTTTCCAACAAAGCCTCAATAGTTCGCCTGAATTCGGGGTTATCCTTCACAGCCGCCCCGAAGCGCTTCGCTACTCCGGCAAGGGCCAACTTCGTCGAGTTGGTCAAAGCTTCCCTGGAAGCATAACGGACAAGCACCTCCCGTTCATAGATGCATCCCGTCCTTTTCGCCGTGTTCGTATGGGCAAGACAGAATAGTGCCTGCTTAAAAGATGCGTTATACTCAACCGCCGAATTGGCAACCGCACCGATCCCGCATTTGTGCGGATAATCGGGATCGAGAAAGGTGCTCATTTTTTCAGTCCATTGCAATAAACGCTCTTCGTGGAAATCTTGCGAACATGCTTTCAGTATCACCAACCGCTTATCGAGAATAACAGCAATATCCTGTTCGGCAACCAAATCACTGTTGCCGATTCTCTCAATCACACTATCCTCGGCTCTCTCTGTCACGAATTCCGACGGCCCGTATTCTTCCTTCAGCTTCGTGATCAGGGGGGCGACATCGATTAATACAACGGCTCGGGGGACCGAGAGATCCAATCCCAGCGCCGATGCCGTCCTCCTCAGCTTCGGCGATATCTCGCCAGCGATATTTGTCACCGCCATATCGATCAACTGCTCCCTCAGACGGAGCTTCGAACGGATATCCCTTTGAATTAAGTCACGTTCCAGAATGAGTTCGGTAATCATTTTGACGAGGCGCCCGGTATCCCTAACCTCGTCCGGATGACCGAAAACTCCCACAACGCCTACAACCTGCTCGTCCATCACTATCGGCAGGTTGACACCCTGCAGTGCGCCCGGATAAAGGGCGAGCTCTCCTGGGAATATCTCGATTACCGCCCCGGTTTCAATAACATCCCTGGCGCCCTTGTGAAAGGTGTTCATGCGGTGAGGGTGTCCGGTAGCGATAATTATTCCTTCCCTGTTCATGATGTTGACGTTCCTATGGACCAGACACATCGCGTTATCCACGATTTTCTGGGCCAGTTCCGGGGAAATGATCATAACGCATTAGCTCCCCTCTTTGTGTAAAACGCACAAAAAACACGTGTAATCACTCAGAATTTTCTTTTTTTCGGCCAATTGTCTCTAACAGGATTGAAGTCTTATTATTATCATAAAGGATATCCTTAACATATGAAAGATGAGCACACCCATAAAACCCCAATTGTCACATTGAACAATTGCCTGGCTGGATTTTAACTAAAAGGAGGAGATGAATTGGGTACCACCGGTATGATGATTGTCCTTCTAGTGGCGATCGCGCTAATTATCTTCCTGACAATCCGCCTAAAAATCCACGCATTCGTCGCCTTGCTCTCGGCCTGCTTATTCATTGGTTTTGCCACAGGCATGCCCTTCGACAAGATTCTGAAATCAATCGAGCTTGGCATGGGCGGGTTCCTGGGCATGCTGGCCCCCATCCTCGCCCTGGGAGCGATTGTCGGCAAGATGATGGAGATTTCCGGCGGCGCCGAGAGGCTTGCCCGCACGATGATCGCCGCTCTCGGCAAGCGCAACACCCATTGGGCGATGATGATCGTCGGTTATATCTGCGGCATACCCGTATTCTTTCAGGTTGGGATCGTCCTTCTTATGCCGTTGCTGTTCTGCGTAGCCATCGAAGCCGGCATGTCCCTCGTCATGGTCGGCGTCCCGATGATTATCGGCCTGCTGACGGTGCACTGCATCGTCCCGCCCCATCCGGCGGCAACAGCTGTCGCGGTGGGCCTTAAAGCAGATATCGGCCGCGTGATACTGTACGGCCTGATAGTCGGTTTACCAGCCGCTGCAATCGCCGGCCCTATCTTCGGCAAAATGGTCGGCAACAAATTCGAGCTGAATCCGCCCGAGCACCTCCGCAAAGCCGAACCTACGCCGGACGACAAGCTCCCTCCTTTCGGAATCACCCTGTTCACCATACTTTTCCCGCTATTGCTTATGATCTCGAAGACCGTTCTTGAGTTCGCACTTGGAAAAGCCCATCCCGCGATGGTCTACATCAACTTCATCGGCGATCCCGTCACCGCCCTGTTTCTCGCAGTGTTCCTATCCTACTGGACCCTCGGCCTCAACCGCGGCATGAACATGGAAAAGCTGCAGAAATTCAGCGAAGTCGCGATCGGCCCGATGGCCGCCATCTTGCTCATCATCGGTGCCAGCGGCGCCTTCAACAAAATTCTCATGGACAGCGGCATCGGCAACGCCATAAAGACCATCCTGATGTCCTGGACGATCAATCCTCTTATACTGGCCTGGACCGTCGCCATCGTTATGCGCTTCGCAGTCGGCGGGGCCACGATCGCCATGATAACCGCCGTCGGCCTGGTCACGCCGGTGCTCCCCATGTATCCAGGTCTCGACCCAGCCCTCGTCGCCGTTGCCATCGGTGCAGGAGCCATCGGTCTGTCACACGTGAACGATCCCGGCTTCTGGTTCGTAAAAGAATATTTCGGTATGCCGATGGGCGACCTGTTCAAAACATACACCTTGTCGACAACCATTGCCTCGGTGGTCGGCCTGGTAACCCTTCTGCTGTTCAGTCAACTGGTGGGATGATGTTAATTATTCATTAAAGGGGGGCTTGCCTTGAAAGTCACCGTAGTAGTTGATAACTCCGTGCCGATCAGCGCCAGGCATCCGTTCCTGGCCGAACACGGCCTCTCGCTATTAATCGATACCGGCGCCAAAAAAATCCTCCTCGACACCGGGCAATCGGCGGCGGTCGTTCATAACCTCAGCCTGCTCGGCGTTCACCCCCGCGAACTCGACGCTGTAGCCATAAGCCATGGTCATTACGACCACACCGGAGGTCTGCCCCACATCCTCAGACATCGTCAGAAACCCATACCGGTTTACGCTCACCCCGCTATCTTCGGCCACCGTTACTCGGTAGCCGGCGGCATAAGAACCCACATCGGCATGCCCTTCGTCAAAGAGGAGGCGGAAGCATGCGGCGCCATATGGAAGCTGAGCGAAGCGCCCCTGGAAATTGACCCTGGGCTATGGTTCAGCGGTGCAATGCCCAGGCAGACCGCTTTTGAACTAGGCGATGACCGACTTGTCGTGCCTGACGCCTGTGGCTGCGACTGCCAGGATTCAATCCCTGACGACACTTCCCTCTACTATGTCAGCGATAAAGGGCTAGTGGTAATCGGCGGTTGCACCCATTCGGGGCTAGTCAACACCGTTTACCGCGGATTTGAGCTCACCGGGCAGAAACGCCTTTCCGGCTGGGTCGGTGGCACGCACCTGGGCCCAGTCTCCAAGCAGCAGCAGAAATCCACCCTAGACCTGCTTGAGGAGTTTGATCCCGACTTTATCGCCGCCAGCCACTGCACAGGCTTTGACATGATGTCGGCGCTAAAGACCCGCTTCGGCCCGAAATTCTCCACCGCGTTCGTGGGTACTGTTATAGAATTCTAAAGAAAAACGGCCACCAGGCCGTTTTTCTTATTCTTCCAGCGTAAGACATCTGTTTTAAGTCGCAACTAAACAATATATTCTAAATTGTTTAATCCCAGACACATGATCGGATTATTTCCAGCACTGTATATTAGCCTAAGGCTCAATAACGAACAAAAAAATATATTTCTTTGTTTATACAGAAAAAGGACCCCCTGTGTCCTTTTTCATAGTCATGTAGCCAGCTGGTCGTCTAATATAATACATCTTGGTTAGTTTTTCTTTACAATGTACTCTTTTTCTCCGTTGGGATATAGCCGGTAGGCGCCTTCGTCATCGCCGTGGGTTGTAGCGATTCCGGCGCCGTGAGCTTTGGCAATCGCTTCCCCTGCCGCTCTTTTGAGTAATAACTTTTCTATATCAAATCCATTTGCTGCAATGGCCTTTTCGATAAATCGTTGCTGCCTGATAAGATATGCCAGAATACATCTGAACTCCTTTCGAAGATCTTTGTTTTTACTTTCATCGGAAAGTTTCTTTTTATAGGCCCCCGATTTTTTTGCCAACCATCATGTACTCTTTAACTAAAATGAGCTGTCCCCCCGAAATAGGTCCACTTTTAATGAGAAAAATTGACCCCTTTAAATGGCTTCAAGCCTTGCGCCGGCTGCAAACTCAGCCGGCGTTTTGTATGTTAGTCCACTGTGCGGTCTGAACTCGTTATAGTCCATTCGCCACTTTTCAATCTTCTGTTTCGCATCCTCTAAAGACATAAACCAGTGGATATTCAGGCACTCGTCCCGTAGGCTACCGTTGAAGGATTCTATATGGGGATTGTCAGTCGGCTTCCCAGGGCGCGAGTATTCCAGCTTAACCTTGTTAAAGTATGCCCAGGCATCCAAGGCCCTGGAGATGAACTCCGGCCCATTGTCTACCTTGATTTTCTTGGGCAGGCCTCGACTTTCCTTAACCCCTTCTAAGACCTCGACTACGGTGTCTCCTTTGATTGCCTTGCCTGCATGTATGGCAATACACTCCCGGCTGTATGTATCGATAAGCGTCAAAGCTCGGAAGCGTTTCCCGTTGTAGAGCTGATCGGATACGAAATCCATAGCCCAGCACTCATTGATGGCGGCGGCCAGGTTCTTTTCCGGGACCCTGGGGGTGCTAACCTTTTTCCGCTTGCTCTTATTTCTCAGGTTAAGTCCCTCTGCTCTATAGAGCCGGTAGATCCGCTTATGGTTGACCTTCCATCCTTCCCGGCGCAAAAGGACGTGGATCCGCCTATATCCATACCGGACCCGTGTAGCAGCGATTTCTTTGATCCTCATTCGTAAAAAGGCCTGCTCATCTTTTTTCGGTCTCCGCCGGTAGAGGGAACGGTTCAATTTGAGTACCTTGCAGGATCGGCGCTCGCTAACGACATAAGTTTGCCCGAGATACTTCACCATGTCGTTTTTGATGGCAGGCTTTAAAACTTTTTTGACAGCACGTCCTGCAGCATGATCTTATCTAGGCTCAAGTCAGCGACCAACTGCTTGAGCTTCCGGTTTTCCTCTTCCAGTTGCTTTAAGCGCTTGATATCACTGGGCAGCATGCCACCGAATTTACTTTTCCAGCGGTAAAAGGTTTGCTCTGATACGCCGACTTTCCGGCAAACCTCGTCAACAGGTGTCCCCAGTTCAACCTGTTTGAGCACAAAAGCGATTTGTTCATCGGTAAATTTCGTCTTTTTCATGCCTGTCTACCCCTTCTTCATATTAGCATTTTTCTCATAACGGGTGGACTACCTTTTTAGGGTGAAGATCAACTGAATCTCACCTTTTTATTGAGTCCACGAAATCCATGTCATTTTACTCCGTATTTTTGAGTAATCGTTCCGCAAATCGTTCCGCAAAAACTCGTAGACAATATTCACTCGCTTAAGGGTACAGGTTGCCAAACTCGTTAATATCTGATTGACTCACAGAACAAAAGCAACACAAAATAATTGTGTTACTTTTGTCGAGTGGGATATAAAACTTGATTGAAATTCGCTGATAGCCAGTTCCTCTGTAAAACTGGATATGGTTTATGGGTGGCTCGCACGGCTGCTACAGAGCATCCCTGATCTGGGGATGCTCTGTAGCGGCGAGGTGCGGTTTAACGTCATGCGCCGGATATATGGAAAATCAGCGATCGGAATACTTCAGCAGTAAATCGCTGTAGACCGCCTCGTAATGGCTGGGACAAAGATCATCAGGGCATGTTGCACCATACATCAAAAATGAAGATTCTACAACAGATTTATCAAATATCTTGCAAACAGCGTTCGCCATATATTCAATGTCTTCAATCGAAACTCTCCAAGCCTTGTTCGCCATCATGTGTTCCTCCTATGCAAAAAAGTTCTGTAATCGATTACGGACCAATTATCGCACAGTTCCTTTTTCTGCCCGTTGACAATTGTTCAATGAACCATCGACCGGAGGTGCGCACGTTCTTTAGAGATATCCGATTGCAACGTGGGAATCAGGCAAAAATAGTTACAATTTTTGCGCGAGTATTCATGGGACATATCAGGTGAGAAGCAACTAAATTTTTTGTTGAATAAAGTTCAATAAACAAATTTTTGGGTGCAAAAAAGAGGCCAGATTTTACTCTGACCTCTCAATGGAGCGTATATTATTTCTTCATCATTGGTTGCGGCGGCTGTTTTATTAGTTCATCCATCCCTTCGGCTTTCAGGTCTTCATATACATCGTCATAATCTGACGCCCACCTTAGGGTAAGCAACTGCATATATGTCATATTCGATTCCGGCGGCTTATCCATTCTGAATATAATGTTCGCAAGCTCAAGCAGGGCATTGCTTACTGGGAAAGGGATGTGGATTCCCAGACAAGCAGAAACCACATTCACCGTTGTGAGGCTCTGTCCACCCCACATCTTACTTATAGTATTATTGTCGAGACCGGTTGTTGATCTCAGCAGGTTGACACTATAGTTGCAGATGCGTTTGCTCATTAATTCCTTAAGTGCTGGGCCGAACTCCATTTCTTGAATGGCCTCAAGCATTCTTTTCGCCATTTCATTCACAAGTCCGTACTTTATCAGGATATCTTCATCAATATAATCTGAGTACCTGAACTCCTTGTCGGCAACACTCGCCGGAAGCTTCACATAGTGGAGATTTCCTTTATCATCCTCAGTAAATTGCAGGAAGCATTCTTCTTCATGATCCTTTGCGTATGCAGTCAGACGCATTTTGCCGGTCTCTTCCTGACGCTCGACATACTTTGGATCATCAAGGCAAACCTTCTGTTCCACATATGCGAAGCAGCCGGTTTCCATCATACATGACAGTGCCTTACTGGAAGAATGCCACTGGCGGAGTTTCTTCTTGTCTACGGTAGTTTTGATATAGATCTCTGCGGGCTCGGAATCGTCATCTTCAACAACAACAGTATCTGCTGTATCTTCTATATCTTCAGCTGAGGGATTCTCTGCCTGTTTAGGGTTCGGATGCTCTTCACTGGGGATATTGGAATACGGATCCATTCCTCCGCTCAGTACAAACTCTTTCAGGTAATTATTGATATACATTTTGAGCCTGTACTGCTTATAGTTTTGCTGTTCGTTGGCGCGGAAGAACCGCTCCGCCTTTTGTAAATCAACAGAATTAAGCAATTCATCGAATCGCCCGAATTCCTTATAATTGTCTTCGGTAACCTTGCGATCAAGAAAATCCCGGAGTTTATCTTCACTACACCCAAGGCGTCTGACAATCCTGGCAATTCTTGCGTCTTCAGCCTTCTTCATGTAGCTGGAAATATAATCACGGAAAGTCTTATCTGGATTTAAAACTATATTGCCCGCCCGGACGTCGCGAATAAATACATTCGCATATTTCTGCTCGCCCTGAGACAGCATGGCAAAGGACTTGTGCAGCTCCTTCAGGGTCTTATCGATACTCTCCTGATCGGCTTCCCCATTTTGAATGATCCTGAGGAATTTGTCAAACCGGGAGTTCATGTAAGCTGCATCTATCGCATCCGTGTTGATTTCGACTATGTGCGTATCAATCTCAAACGGCGGGTCAATTACCGAACCGCCTCCGCCGATTGATGATAGCTCCTTATAACGCTGAACAAGCGTCAGATAGGTCAGCTCATCAATCAGCAGTGTTATATAGGTTTCGGAATCATCTGCTTCAATAACCGAATATACCATTTTACTCCAGCTGAATCCCTGGACGGAAGCGGCCTCCATACGAAGATTAAAGTGCCTGAAAAGCTTGGCGAATTTTGCCCGCTCGGATTTTTCGTCCGGGAGCTTTTCAAAATTGGCAATGCACGCATTCGTAAATAGTTCCTCTATCTCTCTATAAAAATAGTTCATGCTGTTGATGTTGCTTGGCAACTTATCAACGAACAAGCCGGTGGGAATATCGCCGGAGTAAGCCTTGACCGCCTCTTTGATATTCCGCTCCATCGTATGCGGATAGCGATAATATTTTATGATGCCGAAGCGCTTCTCGTCTCCAAACAGACGGTTGGTGCGAGAGAAAGCTTGAATCAAGGTCTCGTATTCCATGACCTTGTCAAGATATAGCGTATTGATCCACTTTGAATCGTAGCCCGTCAGCATCTGATTGACAACAATCAGGATATTGATCTGCTTGTCCTTCGGAACTCTGTTATAGGGCTTTTTATGGGCAAGCCTCAGTTGCACATCCTCTCGGAAATCATCATAGGACGGTATAGTAAAGGAAGGCCCAAACACCGCTTCATAATCGTCCAGAATTTCAACAATGCCGTCTTCCTTTTCGAGAGAACCACCTCCTACGTTATCAATATTCGGGTCAAAAATGGCGGTAATTCTCAGTTCGGGAGCCATAGTCTTCAAAAGTCGATAGTACTTCACGGCTTCCGGAATGCTGCAGGTGGCAAAAATCGCATGGAACAGTCCGCCTCTGCTCAGAGTCGGCCAATGCTTTATAATATCAGTAAGAACGGCCTTCTGATGCTCCTCGCGTTCATACTGCGATTTCGGCACATAGTCTTCGATGCCTTTTATATATTTCTTTCCGTGCTGTTCTCCGACCATTTTCACCTGAGTCGGATCCATGAACTTAAAATAGACGGCTTCTTTTTTCTTATTTCCGAGAACCTCGTTGACACTGGAAGCCTTGGCTTTCATAAGGGCAACCTGCTGCCGCAAGTCATCATCCGGATATGTGAGAACCATATATGGGTCAAACCCCAGCACGGTCTTATCCCGGATGCCGTCAGCAAGGGTGTATCGATGCAGTTCGTCACCGAAAACGGAAGCAGTCGTATTGTCCTTTTTCTTGTTGACATCCTGAATCGGCGTCCCGGTAAAGCCGAAGATAATGCTGTGAACGAATGTCTTCTTGATATTGGACAGCATCTCTCCAAAGGTAGAGCGGTGCGCCTCATCAATGATAATGACGATTCTCTTTGCGACGATCTTATCTATGTCAGCCGCCTTGATGCCTTCCGCATCTCTTGTTACGCCGCTCAGCTTCTGAATCGATGTGACAATAAGCGTATCTGCATGTGAGTCGCTTTTGAGCTTAGAAACCAGAATGTCCGTGTCTGCGGTATCCTGGATTTCTTCACCCACACTGGCAAAGGCGTTATAATCATCAAAAGACTGCTTGCCCAGTGCTTTTCTGTCCACAAGGAAGATCACTTTTTCGGCATCATGGGCACTGGCAATAAGTTGCGCGGATTTAAAGCTTGTGAGTGTTTTTCCGGAACCAGTGGTATGCCAGATATGCCCGCCAAGGATATTGGTATCGCTCCAGTCCTTATTGGTGACCTTGTCCGCAATGCCGGTGGCGGCGTAATACTGATAGCTTCTCATGACTTTGAGGGTATCATCCTTGTCATCAGGAATCGTATAGAACCCAATCAACGTATGTGCCATCGGGATATTGAGTAGCCTTTTTACGACTTCTTCCCAGTTGTTGATCGGCTCATTGTCAAAATCCGCCCAATGGAAATAGAATGCCTTATTGAAGGTTCCGTCCGGACCAGGATTGGCGAAATAAACCGTTTCCTCTGGTTCCATTGCCACAAACACCTGCAACAGAGAAAACAGCCCAGTGAACACGCCTTCGTGTGCATATTTTTTTATCTGATGATAAGCATTGCTGACAGGGATACCGCTTTTCTTCAGTTCGACATGAATAACTGGCATGCCGTTGATCATTAGTGTGAGATCTCCACGCCGATCGTTCAGCCGAGGACCTGTTTTGAACTGGGGCTGCTGTACGATTTGATACCGACTTTCACCATAGGCGATTTCTTTGCGATCGTAAATTTTCAAACTAACTTCTTTGCCAAAATGCGCTTTATCATCCAGGTTATCCCGCTTGATGGATACGCTTCTGCCGTTGATAAAATCATTCAGGCGGACTGGAGTGCGCAGTCGGGTTATCTGTTCCAGAATCTGCTGCATTTCGCCGTCTGTCAGAGGGCACTCATTCAATATGTCCTGATGGCGGTTGTTGTTGAATAAAATATCCGCCCAGTTCTGAATCAGCTGTTCTTCAGTAGGGTAACGGAGGACTTTTGATTCCCAGCCGCATTCGATAAGTTGCTTTATAACAGCTTCCTCGAATACTTTTTCCTCTTCGTATACCATGGCGAGTCCTCCTAAATAAACATTTTATCAAGACAGGCAGACTTGATTTGTTTCAGCTTTTGTACTTTTACAGCGTAGAGATCAATCAGGTTGTTGACGGAATTCAGAAATTCCGCAACCTGACGCTGTTCTTCAATTTTGGGAATACGCGTCTTGTATTCGAACATTTGGGGGATGTTCAGCACCCTGTTTCTTCCTGCACCACCTGGAGAAGATAAAAACAGATGATGCTTGAACCGTTCGTCAAGAATGACGTACTTCAGGAAGTTGTCATCGACGCTGTCAGTCATAGAGAACTGAGGAAACCTGTGTGATACCAGTTTCCCGGCGTCCTGCTCATTAGTGATTGCCACTGCATGTTCCCAGCCGAAAGTGATATTGACGATGAACTTGTGGGCAGCAACCCGATGCATCTGAGCCGTTCCCAGTTCTTGACCGGCTGGCACATAATCGTGGAAAGTGCCTTTCCCATGACTGCGGATACCAAGGCGTGTGTATCCGTCATTAGGCGTTTCTACCGGGTCGGAATATGGGAAAATGATATCTCCAAGTTTGACCTCCTCCCAGTCCTCAGAAAACCGGAATCGAATTTGTGGATTTTTGGCACCGTCATACGGAAACAACCTGCCAAGCATGGATTTTTTTACATTAATTATCTGCTCATACTTATGTTGATGAAGAGCGATAAGGTTGTCGATATCATCAATAAAGGCACCTATCTTCCTTTGCTCTTCTGGTCTTGGCATCATTAACGTGCCCATACACAACTTGTCATAATAGAAGTAAAGGCGAACACCACCTTCTTGAAGTCGTTCTATCATTCGCTGAAATGTATTAGTTCTGAACCAGTGCCATAAAAATCGATCATCAACATAATCAACAGTTCTGAAAACCTCGTAAAGTGAGCTAACTATTACATTTTCAGGCTTATCATAGTATCCAATAGAGCCAACATTTATTCTTGCAGGATTATATGCAAATGAATTCGGGCTAACAATATAGTACATGCTCTTATCAGCCATGGCCATGCTTCCGCCATTTTCAAACTGCTCTTTTTGAGGAATAAATCCATTTTCGTTTGTAACCGAATAGCTTTCCAACGGAAGATTCTCTTTGTTTTTAATTCCTGCCGGAAATGTGATATCAGAGAACTTACACTGTTCCCATTCGTCAGTAAACTCGTTAAACCGAATTTTAGGAGTATCATTCATTTTCTGTTCCTCCCATCAGCTTTTGAAGCTCACGGAGGCCTTCCATATCAAAGTCATTCCCGGAGAGGAGATTGACATAGTTTGATATGGTTTCTTCAGTTTCTGATATTTTGTCACCGACCCCGGCAAAGGTGATTTTGTACTTTTCCGCCAGATGTTCAAGTGCGGCAACGAGAGCAGCAATTAAATTGTGAGGCAGTGCGCTGATACCATCGCAGACAGGCGTGATCCACTTTTCCTCAAGAATCATCAGTGCGGTTTCAAGATTCATTTGCTCAATAGTAGTTTTAGTCTTTTCGTGAAGCGCCGCCCGTGCGTCTCTCAGCTCTTTTTTGAGTCTGGCTTCGGTTTCCATAGTATCCACTACGCGCATGATCTTAGCCTCAAATGACTCTGTCGGAAAGACATACTGCCTTTTCAGTATCGTGATGCGAGCATTAATTACTGATTTGCTGTATAGGCCGTTGATACCGGGCTTCATGTCTGACCAGTTCACAGCCTTGCAGTTAGAGGAATATGCCACCTTTTCGGATTTATTATGAAAAGCAAGATATTTTTCCAAAGCATTGATTTCCTCGGATTCAATGTCTTCAAGGATTTCATCGGCTTTCGCCCGCACTTCCTTCGTGACAAAGCTGCTGTTGTTGTCATCGGTGATATTGCTATCTTTTTCGTCCTCGGATAGCGAATCAAGGATTTCATCGTAAACGGAAGCGACAGAAGCCAGTTCTCTTTCCAGATCCTTGATTGCCGCAAGATCATCCGGCAGCAAAAGTTTCTGAACAAGCTCGAATGGCAGAATATGCCCGACCCAACCATCCTGAACCTCTATGTCCTTTCCATCCTTCTGCTTTGTCACCATATTAGGATCAACCGCCGTCAGGGCTCCGTCACCCTCGGTCTGCAGCATTTCAAGATCAACAGAAATCTGTTTCCAGCTGTTATCCAACACTTGATATGCCTCATACTTGTCGATTGCCTTGATTACGGCAAGGCGAGAGAAAATATCATCTGTAATAATTTCTTCTTCCTTTGTTGGAGAGGCTTCTTTATACCGCTTAATCAGTCTGCCGACAAGATATTCTCGGAAATCGGTGAATGCCGTATCATAGGCAGAACAATAAATAGCCGTGACCGGACGTGTCACGACGTACTCTTTTATTTCCTCGCATACAAACTCCACATAGTCTGAAGAGAGCGGCTTGAACATTGCCTCTCTCAGCCCCGGCAGTGCGTCCCAATACAGCATGAGTTCGTCAAGTTCGCTGTTAGGGATGCCGCCGAACATAATGGAGTGAATATCCCACTTTTCCTGTGGCGTGAAGGAATCTATATAGCGGGGCAAATTGAGATTATATTCATTCCTGCGGATAGTCTCTTTGTCAACGCGGACAGAGTAGCCGGGAATCTCAAGCCGTCCGCGGACCGTGTCAGCAATTCTCTTTATATCTGAGGCGCGGAGAGTGTTACTCTTCCCGGATTTCTCAAATCCCTTTGAAGCGTCAACAATTAGAATGTCGTTGTTCTCTCGGTGACGCTTGAGAACCATGATGATCGTGGCAATGTTTGTTCCAAAGAAAATGTTGGCGGGGAGTCCAATAATTGCATCTATATTGTTTTTCTCAATCAGGTTCTTGCGGATTTCGCCTTCCTCGTTGCCACGGAACAACACGCCATGGGGAAGAACAATAGTCATAATGCCATCATCTTCAAGATGGTAAAGTTCATGGAGCAGAAAGGCGTAGTCTGCCTTTCCTTTCGGCGCCACACCATAATCGGAAAATCTGGGGTCAAACTTTTTGCCCTTTGTATCCCATTTCTGCGAGTAAGGAGGATTAGAAACCACGGCAGCTACTCTTACTAGCTGATATTTTTCCGTTTCATTTTCCTCGAAAAATGGCCAGTCTTCCTCCAAAGTATCGCCGTTTCTGACATAGATATTTCCAGGTTCTATGCCGCGCATAACAAGGTTCATCCTTGTTAGGTTGTAAGTGTTTTCCTTTAGCTCCTGCGCATAGTAGTTGATCTTATTCTCTCCGGTAATATATTTGGACGCAGCAGCGCCGATATTGATGAGCAAGGAACCTGAACCTGACGTGGGATCGTAAATACGAATTTCGCTTTTGCCTTTCAGATGGTCAGCCACTATTTCAGACATCAACACTGAAACCTCGTGCGGTGTATAGAATTCACCAGCCTTTTTTCCGGCATTAGCAGCAAACATACTGATCAGGTATTCGTAGATGAAGCCAAGCACATCGTAGTCCTGCTTACCATCCATCGGTATTTTTCTGATCAACTGCAACAGTCCGCTGATGGATTTGGTTTGTGTAGCCGCGCTCTCACCGAGTTTGGACAAACCTGTCTGAAGAGTGTTAAAAATCTTTTCAAACACCTTTTTGTGGGTAGGGCTGATGAGCCTATCAAAAGCAGACAAGGCCTTTCTGACATCGGATACGTCAAAATCATTGCCTTTAGCAATCCAAGTGGAAAACAGATTCTCATATGAAATAAAATATCCAATGGCATCTTTCGTATAATTAACGAACTGCTCATCAGATTCATCCATGTGAGTAATATCTTCTTGAGACATACCCTGTCCTTCGAAAAAACGCAGTTCCTTCTCGGAAAGGTATTTATAAAAAATGAAACCAAGAATAAAGTCTTTGTACTCGTTAGCTTCTATTTTGGAACGCATTTGGTTTGCAGATTCCCATATAGTAGCAGCTAATTGCTGTTTATTCATAATGTACTTACCTCACTTTAATCAGTAATAGTTTCTTCTGCAGCCGCACCGCTTTTAGCCCAATCATCAAGCTCCGAGTATTTGAACTTCCATGACCTGCCGATCTTTACGGCAGGGATTCCGTTTTTCTTTTTAATCCAATCGCGAATGGTAGCAGGTTTGACGCCAAAATAGTCAGCCGCTTCATCAGCATTGATCCAGGGTTCTTGAATGCTTTCTTTCACATAATCTACCTCACTTATGAAGTGTTACTTTTCGTCTTCCATGCGTTTGTTATTGAGAAATATTATAAGGGCGCAATATTGTTGCAATCCCGGCTGGCCGCGTTGTCAGCATATAATTACCCATAATTATACATTTTATTGCATTTTGTCGCAGTTTACAAGTGTTTTCATCGGTTTATGCATGCATAACTATAATTGTGCATACCTAAAGAATTAGTTTCCATAAAGATCGTTATTGGACGGCTCCGATGTAACACAATTCCATTGTGTCACGTCTAACTGGTGCTCATGAATGTTTCCCTGGGCTTGCTATTATTTAAAAAAAGGAGCAGGTTGGCCAACTCGGCCGCCTGCTCCTTACCTATTTTTGCGCGACGAACAGTCCCTCCAACGCCTTAACCGCCGTATCCTGCATATCTGGCAGAACATGTGAGTACGTATCCAACGTCATGGATATGGTGGAATGACCCAGGCGCTCCTGCACCACCTTAGGGTTAACCCCATGCTGCAGCAAAAGGGTAGCGTGCGTATGCCTAAGATCGTGAAATTTAACGCTCGTCGGAATTCCTGCCTTTTCAAGCATCCCCTTAAAGGTCTTGGAACTGAAATTGCTCGTTTCTACGACCCGACCCCAGGTCGAGGCAAGCACTAGGTCATTGTCTTGATATTTATCGCCCAGCAGATGCTTATGCCACTCTTGCCACTTCTTATACTTCCGAAGCTCCTTAGCCACTGCGGCGGGGAGCGGTATCTGCCGCCGGGATTTTGCTGTCTTCGGCTCCTGGAATTCGTTTTTTGACCCGTGGCTTGTGATAATGGACCGCTTTATATAAATGACGCCTTTATCTAAATCAACACAGTCCCATTTTAAACCGAACAGTTCGCCAAGCCTGGCCCCCGTTGATAGCGCCAACAGAATTGCCATGTACGGCATTTCACCAGCCTGCTTTGCCGCCTCGGTAAGCACCACGGCTTCCTCCTTGGTTAACGGCCTAATTTCTTTCCTCACCAGCTTCGGCGGATCAACATCCCGTGCAACATTCCTTATTATCAATCCCTCTTTTACGGCCTGATCCAGCGCCATAATAAGATAACGCCGGGTATTTCTTACCGTAAGACTGGATAATCCTTTGCGCTTCTTAGCCTCCATTGCTTTCTTCTTTCTTTTACGTTTTTTAGTTTCCGTGGCGCTCTCTTCTTTTTTGGCCCTATGCAAATATTCAACATCTCTTTCTTCGGTCAATAACCTGTGGAGCACGCTACGGATGTCAGCCGACTTCAGCTTAATCATTGCCACGTTTCCCAACACTGGCTTAATGTACAGTCGTAGGCAGCTTTCATACTTGTCATATGATTTTACTCTGAGTCTAGGTTTGGCGTAGTCCTCCACCCACCGCTCTAGCCACTCCCATAGCGTAACCTTATCTGCATCAGGAAGCAGTCCATTCTCATTCTTCTTAAGCCATTCCTGGCCAATTTTTAGAGAGGCCGACTCGCCTTTGGGGCCCTTCTGCTCGGCCCCTTTCAATTTTTTTCGGGCGACCTCGCCTGTAATTGGGTCCCGGTAAGTTACTATGACGAAGTAACACCCCCGCTTGTCATCCCAGTAGAGCGTACCGTCGCCTTTTGCTCTTCCCATTTTTTCCTCCTGAGAGAAGATTTCCGGTTTAAAGCCAATAAGCCTATCACATCACAATCAACTTTGGTTAGAAGTTTCCTTGGGCTTACATGTTATTTCATTTAGCCACCATGCCGGAATAAATAATCTCCTTCCGACCCGAACACATGGAACATCGCCTCGGCCGCAAGCAAGATACAATCCAGCTCTACTCATAGGTATCATAGATAATATTTCTCTGACTTCAAATAACTTTTTGCTATTCATACATACCTCCAAATTATATTTTCGTTTCTTCGGACCCTCATCAAAAAAGCGGTAGCAAAATGATGTCCCAACGTACATCTTTGCTACCGCCTCTCGGTGGACTGCTCCCAGTCTATGGGCTGGGCCAGGGTTGATTCTGTTGCGTCCGTTTGCAAACATTTTTCTATAGCATTGAATAATCACCATCCTTATTCTAAACCTTCTGTTTATATTATATGTTGGTGTATTTGATTAAATCAAAAGAGCTCGTCGTTCCGAAACAAGATAATCTCCACCTAAACTAACCTATTCTTGCTTTTTGTAATGTGCTAAAACAAGCTCGATAGCCTCGTTAATCAACTCGGTTTTACTACCATGGCCGAACACGGCTGCGAGGGCGTCAAATTGCGTCCACAATTCATTTTTTATGTAAAAAGTTTTAAGTGTGTGCGTTTCTGTAAACTTTTCTTTTTTGCTAGCCATATTAATATATACCCCCATTTACATTTATATAAATATAATATTATATAAATGTAAATGGGTAAATATATTAAGACAAATATCTCTCCTTGTTTTATCCAAGTACTGGTGTGGACCTACTAAGAGACGTGCGCAGCGGCGGAGAACTATTCGCCAAAATGTATTTGTGGCAAACTGACCTCAAATCAATGGCCGACTGCCCTCCCCCAACCCCTATTACAGTACACCCTACAGCCTTAAGCGAGTGTACAAGCGGTATATAATCCTGATCGCCAGTGGCTAACACGAACGTATTAGCAATACCTCGTCCAGCTAATAGAGCCGCGTCCGATGTCAATGCGATATCAACCGAGTTTCGTTTTGACCTTCTTTTATCCACCTGACACCGTTGTACTCCATATAAGGTGGATAACTCCACGTAACCTGGCGGGTTTATTTCGGTCCAGTCTCCATAAGCTCGCGAGACTCGAACCGAGCCTATTTTATTTGCCTCCTCCAAGGCATATCCGGCAATCTTTGGGCCAATATTTTCCGCATCTATCAACACTGCAACAGTAGTCTCCAGTGACGGAAACAATAACCCTAACTTCTCGAGTAACTTTTTAAATTTGCTCATACTGTCATCTCCTTTGAGTCTGATTTTAGCTTTTGTCTTAAATATTTATATTTATATTTATATTTATATTATAGCATCTCACCCATTTTTTGCAAGTCGGAAAGGACACAAAAAAAGGACTGGCAAAAATCTGTCAGTCCCTCCAAAAACTCAGAAATTAAGAGCTATGCATCTTCACTTAGTGGCCATTTTTTCCGTTTAGTGAACTTGGCAAGAGTTATTATTGACACTGTTCCGCCAAATTGCTTTTGGAACTTGTAAATACTTGTCATAGCCCCATACCGTTCGTGTATTAGCGCTTTAACATTGTCAATAATGCGCTCGCTAATATGAGCATTTTGGCATATAACGAAAACAGGTTCATTCAGATCTATTAGAGTCCGTATTGTCTTCTGAACATCTTCATCTGGTCGGTTTTTGTATTCAAGTGATATCGGTAATGTTTGGTCGTAAATTTTCACCATAATACCAATGTGCGCCTGGATTGATTGATCTACAACTTCATATCCTACCGCCTCTAATTTATCTCGAACGAATCTTAGCACTGCCTCCGCCTCTGGCCTCTTACTTGTGTAAAAAAGCGACGGTCGCGGTTCGCTCTCAATACCGTCTCTCCCCAAAACACATTTTCGATAATATTGGAATCCTAGTGCTGTCAAAGTATATACCTTACGTGGCGAGCCCCTCATATAACTGATTTTGTCATCGTTCTTCACCGCTCCTAGCGCACGAAGAGTATCTAACGACCGGTAAATATCAATATCTCCTTCCGCAAATCCGCAACGTTTCGATACGCAATCCGCTATTCGCCTTGCCTCGAATTCGCCGCTGCTACCCATTGTAATTATTACTTCCATTAGCTTGTCATCCATTAACGCTGGTGGATTTGCTGGTAGATCTAATGATATTCTCTCGGATTTATGTACGTTTTTGTTTTTCGTTTTACTCTGAGTCTTTTTTTCCATTATAATCCCTCCTAAAATTTTACACCGTCTACTATTATTATACCGTGGTCGGAATGAAGGCCTTTTAAAACCAAAGTAACGCCAATTTCATATAAATTGTTGTTGCAAATAAACCATCATGACACAAGAACGGCAAAACCCCAGGGATGCACGTTCATCCCTGGGGTTTGTAAACTTGGACAACCTTTCGCCTAGTGTTAATTCGGGGTCGCTCACCTGGCGAAATGCCAGCACGCTTGCACGTCGCAACGACCCTACTCCACAATCTCCATTTCTGTTGATTAATGCCATGGAAGCCTGGGAGTCCATTAAGTCGGTCAAAAACCTTTCGGGCTTCTTTAATTTGCCCGGCACCAGCCAATCTGACCAACCATTCCTCAAACCCTTCAAAATCTCTTTTGGACAATCTAGCAGTGACCTTATCCTCGACACGCTGGATCTCCAATATAATATTATCGGATATCCGGATAGCTAGCGGTCTTTTTATCAGCTCATTAAATTTGTCATCCTCCGTAACCATAGGCTTTCCCTGGGTTTTAAGAATGACGCAAACGGCCTCCCATCGAACAATAGCATAGGTACAAAAACCCTTCTTCCTTAAACGGTAGCGCTGGTGGATCGAGCCATCCAGGGCATACTTTTGAACCAATTTAGCATCGATTTTTGGCCATTTTGCACGTTTTTTTTCGGGGTATTGCGTTAAGTGGTAAGCGAAATAGCCCCTACCAAAAAGTGTAACGAGCTGATTTATCAGGCCCTGCCATGATTCCGTTTCTATCCTCATAACCAAACCTCCCGGTTGATTTCGGAGTAGCCTCCCGGCCATTTCAATCGCTTCCCTGTCCTGGAGCGTTCCAGAACACGGAAGGGATCGAAACCCTGACAAAAAACTGGTGGGGTGGGACTTTCCCGCGGGTTTTGCACGCAAGCAGGTGCTGGCAGCCAAACCAGCACAACCACTCTCCTTAGGACTGTCAGCCCTTTGGATCAGACGGTAATCGCCCTCGCTTTCAATCCTCGCACCTAGTTAATCTAGGCCGGTCGGACCTTACCCAATTAGTACAGCAAGAAGTTATGGAGTCTTTTAGGCGTCGCGTATCCCCTTGCAACCTCCGCTCCATTGAGCGCGGTCGAATATGGAAGCCCCGCCCTACTACCGGCTTGTGCCGTTTCGGTCGGTTGCAAGATTCAGAGCGGTTTGACCTAGCGCCATGAGAATCCTTACCAGCTAGCGCCCTCCCAGGGCGCCTTTACAGACGAGACCGCGTCTGATCGTCACAGTTGAGCTATTCACGTTTGGGATTACTCCCAGGAGGTTAAGCCTCCCCGCTCCCTGCGCTGGCTACGTCACAGCATTTCTACTGTCCCGCAGACGGGATTTACACCCGCTTTCTTGCTGACGGCCTTATGTGGCGCCCCACATAAGGTATGTCTTGGTCGCCCATAGTCATTTATTCAGTGGGTAGAAGCCGGGTTTTGCAGCCCGACAGCCCCCATTGCCACCGTTGCTTGCATGTTTCCATGCACACGGCGGCCCCCGATCCCCCTGCTTACCTTGGCATTAGGCATTGGCGGGGGAACCGACAGGTCTGGCGATTACCCTACCTGCCGCACCAATAAATGTGTCATGTATAGAAACGTCTTAAATATGACGGCTACTTTTTGGTTGTCAGAGATCAGAAGGGTTGTCCGGAGGGACTGACACGATACCTCTTTATGGAACCCGGCAATGGTTAGCTTAATTTGCTCGCCCTTAACACGAGCTCCATATTCGTAATGGTTATCGCGCCTGTTTTGATCTCCTGATTTACAGGGGATCCGGGCTGTCCAAGTTTATTGCCTTAACATACTTTTCTCTCCTCTCAGCTCCATGAGCTGTATGTATTATTTGTCTAGCCGCGTCAGTACAAGATTTACCTGTAGCTCTTGCCTGCGTGGATAGGTCTTACATCTATATTTTAAAACACCCCAAAACGCAAAAGCAAAAGAGCTCCCTTATTATGACTGTTACCCTGCATTATAAAAACAACCACAGCATCTCTATGCTGTGGCTCAACAACACCTGGCTATTCTATCTTATAATCGTATACCTTTTGCTTAAATATCTCCCCGATATCCCTTCCCGATTCATGCAAATACCGTCGGCCAATTGATAATTACCAAGTTAGTAATCCCAAAAGTAATAAGAAAAGGGCTGGGTAAGTTATTCCAGACCCACTCGGCCCTGGCTAATCCTAGCTTGGGTGGACTTGCGTTTAGCTTTACTGATGTATTACTGTAGAATGAAAAATTGCGAAAGGCAACCGGACGAAATAATTACCTGTTCAAGATCAGTCGCGGATCTCCGTATCATCTGTAACGGCGATTTCCATGGGGTCACAGGCCTTCGTGGCGGTTTTCCATTTCTAGAGGTTCATTGTTGCTAATGCTCTTCGAATCGGGAATATCTGCGAAAGTTGTTAGACATAATATCATGCTGTAGTCTAGGATATCCGTCATCTACTCAACATTAGATCTCATATTCTTGCTGAGTAATCCTAGCTATTCGCTCCTTCACCTTCATATCAATCCACTCAACGGCATCTTCTACTGCTTTAATTGAAAAAGAATGATTACATCTTATGATATTTACATTATCTTTAGTTATATCGAATCCTCGCAACATTTCGGTTGGTAAGTTATCATTTACAATAACGACAGTAAAAATTGATAGCTCTGCCGCCCAGTCATATTCCATACAAGCACCTGAGCAATCGTTCCCGAGAAGCACGATTACACCGTGACTAGATAAAGCTTGCCACTGAAACTTTTGTTTTAAAATTAAGTCAGGTCGATTAGGAGCATCAATCAAGGCAAACCCCTTGAAATCTGTTGAATTAGTTATTTTATTTGCCAACATGCGTAATCTTTCAATACCTGACCCATTACCATGAGGCCCGCAAATCATTATTTGGGGCCGATCATCAACACTCAAATTTATTACTGGTTGTGCGTGACCGCCAAATAACTGTTTAACACTAGATTCTATAGAATCAAGTTCCTCAGGCGAAATTCTACCCAGTCGCAATTTTAATCGTTGAGCAGCGATTGTGGTAATATGATCAACTTTGGCGTAAGCTTCTTTCTTTAATACATCTACCGAACTAATTCTGATGCTTTTAGGCCTTTCTAATTGGGAGCTAGTAGTAAGAGGAACAACTATTACCGACATATTGTCATTGAAAACCTTTATTATTACTCCAGGTCTGTCTAAACTTCTTTTCACAGGATCGTAGTTTAAAGGATCTGCAAATAAATAAACTTCACCTACAACAGGTGTAGAAAAGTGTTTTTCTAAAATTGTTGTCATTATTTTATTGCCTCCTTTTACCACATTTTTGCCAAGGCCTTTTCCAGCCTATTATTTTGCTTTATTTAATGCATTTATTAGGACACATCCATCTAAGTAAAGTCTTGATCTCAGCATCATCCCCAAAAACTTATAATTAATTGAGTTATTGTTAAACGCAAAAGAATAGACCGGCGAACCGCTCATTCCATCCATATATGTTTCGTTTTCGTACTTAGCAAAATGGCAATACTGTAAATCTGATTCGCCTATATACTTTCCTTTAAATATCGACTGTCCTAATTTTATTTTTAACTCATCATACTCAATATTATTATTATATGATGGGTACCCAATCGAAAATAGTTCATCACCAAATCGAGAGCTTCGGTAGGCATATTTTTTTTCTAAATCTAACTTCGGAAGCAAATTTACTTGCCTTTCGAATTCCCGTTTTTTGCTAATTTGAAAAATAACGATATCTTTAAAATCATTGTCTTCAGCTCTTTCATCATCCTTGATTGTTATTATTCGGTCAAATGGTATGAACTCCGTTGAATCATACTCATTATAAGGTATTAAGATATTATCAGGTGCAATATCGCGGATTACGTGTTTAGCCGTTACAACATAATCATATTTTTTATATGATACCACAAAAGCTGTTCCCTTTAGACCATACGAATAGTTGTCATAATCAGAATTAAAAATAACAGGGCGTGAAAACCGCCGTACTTCCTCAGAAAGCATTTTTAGAACTGTAAGTGAGAATAATTCAATTGGAAGATCACTCACTGTTATCCGCTCCCTATTATAAAAGGATCAACAACTAAGCTCTTGTTGATCCCTCGCTTCTAATCCTAATCAATTAATAACAACAAATGTTGATGAGGGCGATGGGACTCGAACCCACATACCACCTCTTCAAGCTATACCCATTAATAGAATAGGTATACCTTAAAAAGGTGTGTTCAGCCATTGAACTACGCCCTCATTAATATTTTACGTGTTACAACTTTAATAGACAAGATGTTTTTGTAAAAGGAATTGTTCGATGTCGTTGGTTACTAGTGGAACAGGATAACCAATTCTCCGGACGTATCTAGAGACTTGCTTAGATCTTTCGGTCGGATCTTTTTTTAAAGTTCTGCCGCGTTGTCCCTTTTCTGTATAAACGCTCTCAAACTCCTTTTCAGCATAAATTGACCTTGCCAGTTCAGCATCACAGGTCGTAATAATTCTAATAACTACATCACTGAATCCAACCACCCCCCTTAGATCAAGCTTCACCTTGTCATTTAATGATACCGAGCTATGTCTCGGTACTTCCTTAACATCTAAACGTGCTGGAGACGAAACAGCTGCGAACTCTTGGTAGCGTGCAACAAGCCTAGCGTTAGCATACCCACCATGATGAATACAACAATTACGACACTCTTTAAAGAAACGATAACACTTAAGTAAATTGTCCAAATTAGCAATCGAATTTTTGGAATCAGTTAATAGCTGTGCATAAAAGGCATTCTTTAGCATTGTTGACTCATTTGAACATAAACTACCAATCGCATATAAGATTCCCGTTGGACCATTTGTTGGAAATTCCATCTCTTTTGCATAACTAATCTTTACTCCAGGTAATCGAGGAGGGTCTAGTACATTCATAATTTCAGCAAGCCATGATTCGTGAATGGCAAAAATATTCGTCAGTAATATCTGCGCAAAATCTTGCAATTGATCTTCCCAATCGCGCTCAATAATTGATGCTTTAAAATTAACGCTATTCACTCCACTACCTTTAACGAATCGATTAATAAGCTCTTGTTGAGTCGCTTCAGGATTAACCAATACGTACCCTTTAACCTGCCAACGTAAATTCCACATCGCTGCAACAGTTGGCCAAATAAAATCATACAACCTAGTTATTTCGGCTAAAGCTTCTCTAGATGATTTAAAAAAAACCATAAAGCCTCCCTATGCGACTCATCTGGCCCTCACTAAACTCAAAATTTCTTCAAAATCGAGTTTAGGCTTAATCGGAAATGCATTTCTTTTTAGCGATATAATATCATCCAAAAGCATAAGTGTCCGAAGCAGACATCTCCTAGCCTCATGACGATAAACTTCGGTATGGACACCCTTATTCGATAACTCAGATAACTTCTCAATTTGCGAACTTAACATTTCCGTGCTGGCTACAATTAAATCGATATTCGCATCACTCTTTCTTTCAATATCAGCAAAGGCTAACAATCTATTCCTATAGTGTTTCCGTTCCAGTTTCCGTTCAGAATCTGTTCCTTCTACAGGGGGAAATAGGACATCTGAAATATACTCAATTATTCTTCTACATGAGGCTGTAACTTGAGCGTATTGTTCGTTTGTTTCAGCCTCCTCGAACGTTTTTAACATAGACCATAGTCGATCGCCTAAGTCGGGCGCAACATCAGTCAGGCGGGATACAACGTCATCTGCCATAAAAGCCAGCAAATTACCACACCTTGTTTTCCACTCGGCAATTCGTCTTGCGTGTTCATAATTATGGTATTGATCAAAAATGCTATACTTGCCTTCTAGACTCTCAAAACAAACTTTAGCGAAACCAATTTTTTCAAAATCATCTTGTAAACCCGTTTGTTTAGTGTCTTCATTATACCCATCCCAGAAAAGATAAAGCTCCCTGTTTATCACCCGAAAAGCGGGAATTAAAGAGTTTGAATATAAATGCCAATGGACAACTGAGCTGTCATCAACTTCCATAGCTCCCAGATAAGGTGAGAAACCGATTAGTTCTTCATGCAAGTAATTTGCCGTTTGAGAGTCTACACTTTCCAAACATAATACATAGATATTTGACCTATATGCACTCTCTAGGCTCTCCCAATTGAATTGCCGCCAAACATGTCCGCCGGGATTAATCCATCTTTCAAAAGCTATATCATACTTTTGTGGATTAAATGTATGTGTTTCTGTATCTCCATCACGTGTTACATCCATTGCAAGATTATGTAGAAGCAAATCTCCTATAAAGATTTTAGTGGATATATTCAAAGTACGATGTTTGAGAATGGTTCGAAAGAAAAATACTTTTATAGGGAAACCGTAATAACCGCCCAAAGAATCATCATCTGCATTGAAATGAAATGCTACTTTCACCAGTTAACCTCCTTATCATCACTAATCAATTTTCAGCTTCAAGAATTAACCTTATACCCTTCGTTATGCAACCCAAGGTTCGAATACCGCTATCTGTCTGGAGAGTTCTACAAATCAGGATAATAACCTGCGAAGGAGCCAAATCAATCTGTCTTCCCCGATAATGAATACCCTTGCAGTCTATTTAACAGCACTGGCATAATATATTTATGGTTGCCTCATCAGCCAGAATTGACACTGCTAGTGTCAATTCTACCAGATATTCATAAATGAGTGCGGGGAGTTAAACTCCGTTCAAGTCCCTTTCTATTCATTGGTTTTAGGCAGTAGCGTTTTTTTATTCTATAAAATCTTTTTGGCTTTATACGATCTATGTTGGACAATCGTTACGCAAATCGTTACGCAGACGGCCGAAAAAACAAAAAAGCTTCCGAGGTCAAAAACCTCGGAAGCCTTGAGTTTATTGTGGCGGGAGCGTGTAGGAATCGAACCCACCTGCGACGGATTAACGCCGCAAAAACGGTTTTGAAGACCGCAGGAGCCACCAGGCCCCATCCGCCCCCACTGGCATTATCTGGCATTAGCGAACATTTACTCTGACATTAGATCTGACAGTTTGTCGTACATTTTATTATACACTATTCTGGCATTTCGGCCATCAGGTTATTTATTCCTGTTTTTTTAACATAATTTATTCAAATGTAAAGTTCAGGGCGGCGTTCTGAGGCGTAGAAGCGGCGGCACATTCCCTGGGGGGTGGCGCGCACGTCGACGACCTGGTCGAGGTCGATTTCGCCGGTTATCATGGCAGGGTGGCCGGAGAAGTCTTCGGCGAGCACTTTGCCGGCCGGGCTGACGAGGATGGCGCCGCCGTGGTAGACGGTACCCTGGCCGTTGTCGCCGACCTGGTTGGCGGCGAGGACGTAGACGCAGTTGTCGTAGGCGCGGGCGCGGAGGGAGATGTGCCAGCTTTCGCGGCGGTCGGCGGGGCCGAGGCGCGGGGTCGCGTGGGGACAGAGGATGAGTTGGGCGCCTTTGAGGACGAGGGTCTGGGTTATCTCCGGGTAGTGCTGCTCGAGACAAAGCTGGACGCCGCCGATGACTTTCGGGAGGGTAAAGACGGGCAGATCGTCGCCGGCGGCGTATTCGCGGCGTTCGCGCTGGCCGAGGTGGGTTTTCTTATATAGATGGAATGCGCCGTCAGGCTGCCACAGGCCGTGGGCGATGTATTTTGCGGCCCCTTCGCGCCAGGCGAGGCCGGCGGCGAGGACGACGCCGGAAGAGGCGGCCAGGGCCGCCATTCTGGCGAGGACGGGGTGGCCGGCTTCGAGGGGGGCGGCTTCATCGCCGTTGGTGCGGTAGCCGGTGAGGCTTAGTTCGGGAAAGAGCAGCAGGTCGAGCTTTGCGGCGGCCGCTTTTTCGGCCCAGACGGCGGCGGCGGCGAGGTTTTCTTCGACGGCGTTGACTTTTGCGGGACAGGCGACGGCGCCCACCCTGAGGACAGCGGCCATGCGCGCCCCTCCTTTGTTTACGGTTCATAAATGAGTATGGCAGAGGCGGGAGGAAATGTCAAATATGACGGCGGCAAAGCTGGTAGACGGAGTTTATAAAGGAAATGCCGGCTATTTGTTGAATAATGCCGAAGAATATATTGATATGCCGCCCGCGATTTCAGGCATAAGGGTAGGAGCCAAATGCGCCTTGTCACAGCCGACGGCGGCGGATCGCCGCGCGATTTTATGATCTATCACCCGATAAACGATATCTGGTTCTATCTGCTGGCAGCGGCCGTGCTGCTGGCACTGGCCGGATACGTTTTGCAGTACCGGCGGACGCCGGCGGCGCTGTGCTGGGTTATCGGCCTTTTAGCGAGGGCGTTTATCCTGCTCGCGCTTGTTATGGTGACCGTCAGCCCCGCGCCGGAGGACAAGCTGCTGTGGGTCAAAATCCAGCAGTTGTGCTCGTTGGTTATACTACCGGCTTATTTTATGCTGGTGATTAGTGTCGCCGGCCAAATAACGCGGCGCAACCTGGCGATTTTCGCGGCGCTTGTCGCGTTGTCCGCCGCGCTTATCCTGGCGTTGGCGACCAACGAGTGGCACGGCTTATTCTGGCGCGGCGTTATCCGCGACGGGGCGGCCTTCGGCATTATCCGCGGGCCGATCTACTGGGCCGCTATCGGGGCAGCCTATCTTCAGTTTGTATTTGTCAGCGTTATGTGCGTTTTTTGGGCGTGCAAGGCATCGGGGCTGCGGCGGTGGCAGCTCGCGGCGCTGCCGGTCGCTCCCCTGATGTCGATAGCCGGGCACGCCATGTGGGCCGTAGACCAGCAGGCCGCCGCCATCCCGCCGCTGCCGCTGGGCTTCATGCTGAGCGGCGTGGTCTGGACGTGGGTCTAGCCTGCGGGTGCTCAACATGATGTCGCTGGCCGAGTCAACCGTTATCGGCAATATCGACGACAGTCTGATAATCACCGACGACCAGGGTTATATAATGGAACTCAATCCGTCCGCCCAGCGGCGGTTCGGCCAAAAAGCCCCGGGCTTAACCGGCCGCCATTTCGCGGAGGCTTTCGCGTCCTGGCCGGAAATGGCCGCGCTGCTGGCGATAAAGAAGGCGACGGAGGGGGAAATCCGGCTGGAGGGCAGCGGGCATTATTCGTACCACGTAACGCCGCTGACAGGCTGGGGCAACATTAATATCGGCAAGGCGATCGTTTTCCATGACGTTACGATGCTGAAGCAGGCCCAGGCCAAAATTATCGACCAGGAAAAGGCGCTGTCGATAATGGCGGAACGGGACCGGCTGCGACGGGAGCTGCACGAAGGGCCGGGCCAGGTGTGGGGGTATCTGAAGCTCCAGTATCAACAGGTGCGGGACCTCCTGGCCGGAGAGCGCCTGGCCGAGGCCGACGCCAGGCTGGAGAAGCTGATCGGGCTTAGCGACGACTTCGACCGCGGCGTGCGCGAATCGCTCGCCGGACTGAAGGCGGCTTCCCGCAAAGGGTTTGCGGCGACACTGGGCGAGTTTATGCAGTGGTACGAGGACACGTACGGGATAGCCGCCCGCCTGACTGTCGACCCGGAAACGGCGGACCGGCTTCCGCCGGCCGCCGAGCTGCAGCTGCTGCGGATCATCCAGGAGGCTATGGCCAATACCCGCAAACACGCCAGCGCCAGTCAGGTCAAGGTGTCGCTGCGGGCGGCCGGCGGCGAGGCGGCGGTGGTCATCGAGGACGACGGCTGCGGCTTTGCCGCGGAGGCAGCGCTGGCCGCGGGAGAAAATCGCCACGGTCTGGGCGTTATGCAGGAGCGGGCCGGTGAGATCGGCGGTAGACTGGAGATAGAGTCGGCGCCGGGCGCCGGAACGAGGGTGACCGTCTGGCTGCCGCCGGGGCAGGGGGAAGCGCAAGGATGAGGCTATTGCTGGTGGATGACAACCGCCTATATATCGAAGAGTTGAAGGGGTACCTGCAGGATAACGGCGTCGAGGTCGCGGGAACGGCCGGCGACGGCCTGGAGGCTGTGGTGAAGGTGGAGATGCTGCGGCCGGACATGATCGTTATGGATGTGCAGATGGCCGGCTGCGACGGCATCGAAGCCACCAGGCTGATAAAGCGGGACTTCCCGGAAATCGAGATCGTGATGCTGTCGGTTTCCGAAGACGATGAGCATCTGTTCGCCGCCATCCGGGCGGGGGCGTCGGGATATCTGCTGAAGGGCATGGCGGCGCCACTGTTCCTGGCCGAACTGCGGCGGCTGGCCGCCGGGGAAGCGCCGCTGGCTCCCGGTATGGCCAGGCGCATTCTGCGCGAGTTTGCCGGTCGCGAACGGGAGCCGGAGGCGGCAGCTGAGCGGCCGGCGCTGAGCGCCCGTCAGGGCGAGGTGCTGAGAATGCTGGCCGAGGGTATGACTTACAAGGAAATCGGCGCCGCCCTGGGTATCAGGGAGATCACGGTCCGCTACCATGTGAACGAGATCCTCGGCAAGCTCCACCTGGCGAACCGGGCGCAGCTACTGGCCCATGCGGCCCGCCTGGTACAGTAACATATTTGGGGGCACTATCGGTTTTGATAGTATGGCGAAAAGAATTTTTTGCTAAAATGGGGCATATAATTATGCCCTGTTTTTTGTTTTTCCGACAGAATGTACGGTCGGTAATTTTTCGCAAAGGCCGGTGGAGCGCGTGCCAAGATCGCGGGAAGTGGCAATAGTCGGCAAGTCCGCGCCTTTGGCCGAGCTGGCAGCCGTCCTGAAGGACAATGCCCAAATCCGGCTTACCAGCCTGGAGCCGCCGATGGCGGCGGCCGCGGCAAGGACAACTACAACCTGACGAACAACACGGCGGCGACGACGGCGGATATCGCCAAAGCGGCGCTGACGATCAGCACCGGCAACGTCACCAAGACGTACGACGGCACGACGGCGGCGGCGGGCAGCGCGACGGCGACCGGCGGCACGCAGCTTTACGGCACAGACACTTTAAGCGGCGGCAGCTTCGCGTTCACGGACAAGAACGCCGGGACAGGCAACAAGACGGTGACGGCGGGCGACGTGACGGTGAACGACGGCAACGGCGGCAACAATTACACGGTGACCTACGCCGCCAACACGACGAGTACGATCAACAAACGCGACATCGCCGTGACGGCGAGCGGCCAGAACAAGACGTACGACGGCACGACGGCGGCCACGGTGACGTACGGCGACAACCGCATCGCGGGCGACAGCCTGACGGTGGGCGGGGCGGCGGCATTCGCCGACAAGAACGCCGGCACCGGCAAGGCGGTGAGCGTGAGCGGCATCAGCCTGGGCGGCGCGGATGCGGGCAACTACAATCTGGCGAATAACACGGCGGCAACGACGGCGGATATCGGCAAACGCGCCCTGACCGTCGCGGCGAGCGGCCAGAACAAGGCGTACGACGCCACGACGGCCGCCACGGTGACGTACGGCGACAACCGGGTGGCGGGCGACAGCCTGACGGTGAGCGGCACGGCGGCGTTCACCGACAAGAACGCCGGCAGCGGCAAGACGGTGATCGCCAGCGGCATCAGCGTGAGCGGCGCGGACAAGGACAATTACACCTACAATACCACGGCAACGACGACGGCGGATATCGCCCGCAAGGCGATCGCGGCGACAGGCCTGGCGGCGGCGAACAAGGTGTACGACGGCACGACGGCCGCGACCATGAACACCGGCGGCGCGACGCTGTCCGGGGTTATCGGCGGCGACGCGGTCAGCGTGGCCGGGGCCGCAGGCAATTTCGCGGATAAGAACGCCGGCACGGGCAAGACGGTGAATATCGGCGGCATAACCCTGAGCGGCGCCGACGCCGGCAACTACACGGCGACCGCGAGCGCAACGACGGCCAATATCACGCCGGCTTCACTCAAGGTGACGGCCGACAACGCCAGCAAGACGCAGGGCCAGACCAACCCGGCGCTGACCTATAGCTTCAGCGGCTTTGCCAGCGGCGAAACGGCGGCCGCGCTGACAGGCGGGACGACGATCGGCACGGCGGCGACGACGTCTTCGCCGGCGGGCAGCTATGCGATCAACCTGACAGGCACGCTGGCCTCGCCGAACTATACCGTCTCTTATGTCGACGGCGTGCTGACGGTGCGGGCGTCGACCAATCCGGGCTATACGGGCGCGGTCGGCCCGGCCGGCCAGCTGGCGTCCGGCGGCCTCGGCGGTACCGGCGCAGGCGGCGGCTTCGGCGTCGTCGGCGCAGGCGGGGGCTTCATGGGCGGCGGTCTGGGCGGCGGACTCGCGGGCGGCAGCGGCTTCGGCAGCGCTGGCGGGTTCACGGGCGGCGGCTTGGGCGGCACAGGCGCAGGCGGCACGAGCGCTGGCAGCAGCGGGCTAGGAGGCGGCATCGGCCTGGGCGGCCCAGCTCCGGGCGCGGGCGGCATCGGGCTGGGAGGCCTGGTGAACATCGTGGGCTCGGGCGTGAATGCCGGCGGCTTAGGCGGCGGCACCGGCGGCACGGGGCAAGCCGGCCAGAACCGGTAGCGGGGAGCAGGGCTGCCCCGTGACGGCCAAATCGGCCGCGAACGATAAAGAAGTAATATTCTGAACGGATTTTCCTGTTGACAGCGGAGCCAGAGGCTGGTATATTTGAAAGTAACTTAGATAAAGCAGGCGACGGAGCCTTCGTAGGATTACTACGGAGGCTCTTTGCGTTTGCTAGCGACGATGACGTCCGCGCTTTTGCCGGGCGTCATTGTGTTTTTTTTGAGAGAGGTGGAACGCCAATTAACATGAAAGAGGGTGTTCCCAAGTGTCGAACAAGAAATTCTGGACTATTTTTGGTTTATGTTTAATTTTCCTGGTTATTCTCGCCCCCCTGGCTCTGGCGGCCGAAGAGGCAAAGCCGGAAGCCGCCGCGGCGGTCGCCAAGATTGACACCGGCGACACTGCCTGGGTGCTGGCCTCTGCCGCCCTCGTCATGCTGATGACGCCGGGCCTGGCTCTTTTCTACGGCGGGATGGTGCGGACGAAGAACGCGTTGTCGACGATTATGCAAAGTTTCTTCATTGTGGGCCTTATCTCGGTGCAGTGGGTGCTGTGGGGCTATACGTTGGCTTTCGGCCCCGATATCGGCGGCCTGATCGGCGGGTTCGATTTCCTCGGTCTTTCGGGGGTCGGCGTGGAGCCGAGCAGCCCGACTTCGACGATTCCCCATCTGGCGTTCATGGTTTTCCAGGGGATGTTCGCCGTCATTACGCCGGCGCTGATCACCGGTGCGTTCGCCGAGCGGATGAGATTCCCCGCGTTCGTGGCGTTCGTGCTGATCTGGGCTACCTTTGTTTATGATCCTGTGGCTCATATGGTTTGGGGCGGCGGCTGGATGATGTCCCTCGGCGTCCTCGATTTCGCGGGCGGCACGGTCGTCCATATCCTCTCCGGTGTGTCCGGCCTGGTGGTGGCGCTGGTGCTGGGCAAGCGCAAGGGCTATGGCAGCGAGGCGATGCTGCCCCACCACCTGCCGATGACGGTGATCGGCGCGTCGCTGCTGTGGTTTGGCTGGTTCGGCTTCAACGCCGGCAGCGCTCTGGGCGCCAACGGCCTGGCGGCCACCGCTTTCGTGACGACCAATACGGCCGCGGCCGCGGCTACTGTTTCGTGGGTGTTCGCGGAGTGGCTGCATCGCGGCAAGCCGACGGTGCTCGGCGCGGCGTCGGGCTGCGTGGCCGGTCTGGTGGCCATTACGCCGGCGGCCGGGTTTGTGGCTCCCCTGCCTTCGGTTGTTATCGGTCTGGCGGCCGGCGTGATCTGCTACCTGGCGGTGGGCGTGGTGAAGGCCAAACTGGGCTACGACGATTCGCTGGACGCGTTCGGCGTCCACGGTATCGGCGGTACCTGGGGCGCAATCGCGACCGGCCTGTTCGCCTCCAAGGCGGTGAACGAGGCGGGCAACGACGGCTTGTTCTACGGCAACCCCGATCTGGTGATGACGCAGCTCGTCGGCGTGGGCGCAAGCTGGGCGATCGCGATCGTGGGCACGTTTATAATTCTGAAGATCGTGGGGGCCGTGATGCCGCTGCGGGCGACGGAGGAGCAGGAGATCCAGGGCCTCGATATTACGGAGCACGGCGAGCGCGGCTACGCGTACCAGGATTTCGCCGCCGGCCTGCCTGTCGCCCATACTGCGCCGTTCGCCGTGAGCCAGTCGGGCGCGGCGGCCAAGGTCAGCCTCAATTCGTAAGCGGAAGGAGGAGTTTGCGTGGAAAAGATAACGAAGATCGATATTATCACCCGCCCCGAGAAGCTCGAGGAGCTGAAGGAGGCGATGAACGCCATTGCGGTGACGGGGATGACGGTCACCCAGGTTTACGGCTGCGGGCTGCAGAAGGGGTATAAGGAGGTCTATCGCGGCAAGGAGGTGACGATTAACCTCGTGCCTAAGGTGAAGGTCGAGATTGTGGTGTGCGAGGTGCCGGTGGAACGGGTGGTGGAAACGGCCAAACGCGTCTGCCGCACCGGCAATGTGGGCGACGGGAAAATCTTCGTCTACCCGCTGGAGAACGCGGTGCGCATCCGCACCGGCGAGG
This sequence comes from Bacillota bacterium, assembly GCA_023415235.1. GTDB lineage: Bacteria > Bacillota > Clostridia > Peptostreptococcales > Anaerovoracaceae > Anoxybacterium. The sequence goes on along the minus strand of JAEZLP010000068.1, from coordinate 25,114 downwards.
AGGGCCCCGACGCTATCAAGGACCCCAAGGATATGCCGGCATTAAAAAAATAACGGGCCTTTCGTTGCCCTCGGTTAAGTAACCGATAAGCATTTTATCCGCAGAGCCGTAAGCTCCACGGCGCGGCTCTGCGGATTTCCCTCCACTAAGAAAGCAACGCGGCGGCTTCCCATGGCGACCGCCGCTCAAAAAAACGAAATAGCCCTCCAGGCGAGGAAACAACTACTTTGCTACCTCTCTCGCCGGCCACTCGATGCCGGCATCTTTTTAATACAGCGGCGGCAGTCCATTGGACTGCCGCCGTGATGTATTTTCCTGCAAGGACGCTTATTCCCGGTTGATGGCGTGGATCATGACAAAGGCTTTTAGGTTCCCCGCACTATCGCGGAATTGAGCGGATGATACCATGGCGGATTTTTTCGTCCCGCTTTTATCTATGAAGGTTAGTCGCGCCCTCGCTCTCCCGTTCGCAGCTCTTTCGGCAAGCGCGGGAGCGAGGGCCGAATCCTCGGGATCTAGGAGTCCGCTCCTGCCGATGGCACAGATTTCCGCCTCTGTCATCTGAAAAAAGTCGCAGGCGGCCGGATTAGCGGCGAGAATAGCCCCATTGGCCCTAGTGAGCAGGATGGCGTCGAAGCTGTTCTCGTACATAAGCCGCAGCCGTTCTTCTCTATCAGTCAACAGTGCGTAAGCCGTTTCGAAATCGGTGATATCCGTCCCGCAGACCACTACTTTGGCGACCGAGCCCGTATTATCCGTCACAGGATATATCGAGGTGAATTTACAGCGTGAACCCTGATAGTCTTTAAACGTTTGGGGTTGCCCAGTTTCAAAGACGCGCCTGACATATTGCTGACGACATTCGGTAACTCCCGGGGAGAGATGTCGGAACGGATCGAGCCCGACAAGTTCGGACCCGTTAACTCCCAGGCGCAGAGCGGTTATCTCGTTGGCGGCAATAATCCTGCCTGTAGAATCGAGAAGAAAGGCGGCTTCCGGGATGGCGTGCAGCAGCGATATGAGAGCCTGCCTGCATTCGTCAGCGTGATCTTTGGCTATTTGCAGCTGGTCGGTTAAGGTAATTATCTTTTCGTCTATCGAGTATAACTGGTTTATTTTCAGGAGGATCTGTTGATCGGCGTCAAGCCCGAGATAGCTGCTGATCAGGTCAAGATAGTTGGCTTTAAGCGGCGGTACCCGCGCGCCGGCCAACCACTTACGAACAAGCGAGGGGTCGACATTCAACCGCGCGGCGAGCTGCGAGGGCTTGATTCTACGGTTCTTCATTAGCTGCTTCAAATAGTCACCAAAACTATTGTCGTCGTCCACTGAATCCCTCTTCCGCTCTCCGCTTTGGTACCGGGCCGGATGCTTCTCAGGCTACCTCCGCAAGCCACATTATCTATTTTAGATTATTACTCGGTAGTAATCAATCGGGGACAATTTTGTCTCTTCTTTGCCAAATTGAGGTAAACGAATACATACTTGAGTGGTTTATGTCCGAATATGCAGAAAGGAGGGGCAATAACGGGTCTTTGCAGCTAGAAAAGTCGCAAGTTACACAGACAAATACGGAAGGAGAATGAAGATGAATCTTACGATGAAAATGGTGGCCTTTTTTATGGTGGTGGTTATGGTAGCAGCGGCAGGGTACGCCTATACAGTGTGGATGGTCAGCGATACGGTCAATATCGTCGACAATGTCAATAACCTGGAGCTGCCCCGGCTGCTTAAAACCAATCAGATTAATAACAATGCTTCCGATCAGATCGTACACCTGCGCGGGTATTACATTTACAAAAACCCGCAGATGGTCAGCGACTACAAGAAACTGTCCGACGAAAACACCAAGATCGAAGAGGAACTGATCAAAACGTCGGTTAAACCGGAAGCGAAAAAACTGATAACCGAAGCTAAGGCTCTGGATGATAAGTATTCGGAACTCGCAGAGAAAAAGTTTATCCCCGCGGTGCAGGCCGGGAAAATGGAGGAAGCACTGCAGACACTGACAGAAATGGCACCTATCGGCAGGGCGCTGAACGCTAAAACGAACGAGTACCAGGACTTCCGCAACAAGGAAATCACCGCCGCCCTCAGCAAAGCGGTCGACAACGCCCACCGGGCTCGAACGGCGGCTATCGCCGCCGGGGTGATCGCCGCCCTGCTGGGCATTCTCATCGGGTTCTTCGCGGCCCGCAGCATCGCCCGCCCGGTCAACCAGCTGGCGGCGGTGGCCCAGAAGGTAGCGGGCGGCAACCTGACTGAACAGGTTAAGGTGGACCGTCAGGATGAAATCGGCCAGCTCGCGACGGCCTTCAATACAATGGTCGTCCAGCTCAAAGACCTCATTAAGCAGATCAACGCCAACGCCGAGCAGGTGGCGGCCTCGTCCGAAGAGCTTACAGCCAGCTCGGAACAATCCGCCCAGGCGGCTAACCAGATCGCGGCCTCGATCACTGATGTGGCCAGCGGTGCGACGGAGCAGCTAGCGGCGGCCAACGAAACATCGGCAGTGGCGGAACAAATGTCGGCCGGCATCCAGCAAATAGCGGCCAACACAAACCAGGTGGCGGAGCAGTCGGCCCAGGCGGCCGAAAGGGCAAAACACGGCGGCCAGGCGGTGGACAAGGCGGTCAGCCAGATGACTCAGATCGAGAACACGGTAAATACTTCGGCCGTGGTGGTAGCAAAGCTAGGCGAGCGATCGAAGGAGATCGGCCAGATCGTGGATACCATCTCCGGCATCGCCGGGCAGACGAACCTGCTGGCTTTGAACGCGGCGATCGAGGCGGCGCGGGCCGGCGAGCAGGGCCGGGGCTTCGCGGTGGTGGCCGAGGAGGTCAGGAAGCTGGCCGAGCAGTCGCAGGAGGCGGCGAAGAAGATCGCCGACCTGATCGGCGAGATCCAGGGTGACACCGATAAGGCAGTCATAGCGATGAACGACGGCACCCGCGAGGTGAAAACCGGTGCCGAGGTGGTCAACGCCGCCGGCGTGGCGTTCCGTGAGATAATTTCACTTGTGTCGCAGGTGTCGGGCCAGGTAAGGGAAATTTCGGCGGCGGTGCAGGAGATGGCGAGCGGCAGCCAGCAGATCGTAGGCTCGGTGCGCAAGATCGATACGCTGAGCAAGTCGTCGGCGTCTGAGGCCCAGAGCGTTTCCGCGGCCACGGAGGAGCAGTTGGCGTCGATGGAGGAGATTGCTTCTTCGAGCCAGGCGCTGGCGAAATTGGCCCAGGATCTGCAAGCAGCGGTTGCAAAGTTCCGGGTATAGGAGGGCGAAATGATGTCGTCGGAACAATTGGTCGTTTTCCAGCTCGGGAGCGAGGAGTACGCCGTGGCGATCGCTCAGGTGAAGGAAATCATCCGCTACGGCGGGGCGACGAGGCTGCCAAACACGCCCGAGCATATGGAGGGAATCATCAATCTCCGGGGCAAGGTGATCCCGGTGGTCGACCTGGCGAAAAGGTTTGGCCTGGCACGGACGCGAACGAACGACGCGCAGGCGTTGATCGTCGATGCGGCCGGCCGCGAGGTTGGGATGGTGGTAGATGAGGTCAGCGAGGTGCTGCGGCTGGAAGATACAGCAATTGAGCAGGCCCAAACGGTCAGTCATGCCGCAGAGTTCCTGCGGGGTATCGGCAAGGTAGGCGAACGCCTGCTGATCATCCTTGACCTGGATAAGCTGTTCAGCCAGGAAGAACACGGGGCAATGCGGGCAGACGTTTAGCCGGGCCCAGCGCGCCGGCATCTTTTTAATACAGCGGCGGCAGTCCGATAAACTGCCGCCGTGATGTGTTTATGGGTGATAATCAACCTCCAAATAGATGTTTTTTGTAGATTTTTGCAGGATTTCTCCTAGAAAAGAGAATGAAATCGGTGGTAGTAAAAAGTGCCGGGAATTTTATTTAAAAAAAATGAAGGAAGGTGGCCCATCGGAGCTTAATGGTGTAGCGCTTAAGATGGAGCAAATCGAAACAAGCGAACAGAACGATATTGCATTGCTGAAATATATAATAACAATCGAACTTAACGGAAAACAGATACGCTTCAATCATATTAACGCATATCTGGCTCATGGGGAAACCTGGATCGACATTCATCTATCAAAGATAATGAAGCCTGACGATCAGAGGTTATTCGATGATTTTCTCGCAAAAGTGAAGTTCATCGAGAATTATGTTCCAAGTTATCGGGACAATATCTCTTTCGGCATGGAATTTTTCTGGGAACGGGAGTATGAAAAAGGATCCGTTTACCTGCAAAAGGCTCTAGACGCCGAAAGACAGGATAGGAGCCTTACGGAATCACTCGATAAATTCGTATGGCGGCTTTATATCGAGGCTTTAGGGCTATCTTATAACGTTTTGGAAAAACCGGAAAAAGCACTTGAGATATTTCATTATGGTCTTAATAATGATTCAGAGTACGCAATGTTTTATTATGGCCAGGCATATGCTTATGGGCGCTTAGACAATATGGATAAGACTCTTGACAACTTAAAGATGGCCTTTAAATACAAAAACAGTTTAACAGGGAACCGGAAAATCCCCAATCCGAAAACATACGCGGGATTTAAAAAATTCTTTGAAAATCCTACATTTGCAAAAGAAATTGAACTACTCTTGAAGTGATTCAGTCTACAGGCGGTTGGCGTTTGAGTGAGCCGGCGTACAGTGAGTGAGGAGGCGGCCGCACTTAGCGAAGGAGCCGCGAACGACACCGCGCGAGCCGCCATGGACGGCGGCGAGAACCGACAACGAACATGGACGTTCGTTTGGCGGTGGCGCGGTGGAGTCGGCGACGAGTTTAGTAAGACCGCCGACGAGCGTCAAGGCTCACCCAAGCGCCAACCGGCGGGTATTGGCACACGGCGCGTTCGCCCGGAGCACCGGAGCCGGAGGGTTGCGCCCCTGCGGGGTATTGGCACAAAGTATCGTAAGGGCAGCGGTCCCCTCTTCCCCGCTCCCGGAAAGCAATGCCTAGATACGAAAAGGCGGCAGCCCTATGGACTGCCGCCGTGATGTTTTTATTTCCCTTTATAATTGCCCCAGTATTGGTTTTCTTTCTCCTGGCTTGTCGCTTGCCTGACCATAGAATGAATTATCGCCTCCGCATCCTGGATAATCTCCACTGAAATGCTTTCGACAACATCATTATTGGCCTGAGGAATATGCGCTCTTATTAGTGCTATAATGCTACTTTTTTCTATCAACGGCTTCCCTCCCGTTATCCTTCAATAAACCATTCAACCGTCACGGAACAGATAAACCGTCTGCCGGTTTGCCGGTTTCAATTTCAGAACAGGCGTTCGGTTATATTATAATATTTTGCTGCTAAGAAATCAATCAAAAGAACCGGGATATTCTTCCGGTTCTCGCCAGATTTGGTTAAACATTTGTTTTCATTGGGCCGGGGTGCTGGGGGCGTGGGGGCGTTTGTTGTTTCGGTGGGCGACGACGGCGGTTACTACGGCTACCGCGGCTATGAGTGAGGCGCCGGCGGCCAGCATGACTTCGTAATCGAAGTATTGTTTGAGGGAGCTGGACAAGATCACGGAGAATATGATGCCGGCGGAACCGGAGGCGAGGAAGAAGGAGGTGGTGCGGGGCGAGGGCTTGGGGGTCTGGAAGGTGCCGAAGGAGATGAGGGTGGGGTAGAGGCTGGAATAGGCGAAGCCTTTTATGCCGATGAGCACCATGGCCTGCGCGTAGGTCGCCGCGCCCAGGAGGCCGAAATAGGCGACGCTGGCGACGGCCGAGCTGACGATGATGTATTTGGCGAGCGATATCCTGGAGAGGATGAAGCTGCCGGCCAGACGCCCGGTGGTGATACAGCCCCACCAAAGCGAAAGGGCGGCGCTCGCGAGGACGACGCCGACAGCCAGGCGGTCCATGAGGTACTGGATGATCCAGTAGCCGAAGATGAATTCGGAGATCATGAAGCAGAAGACTGACAGGCCCGCGAGAAATACGTTGAGGCTCCATTCGACTTTCTCGGCGCCGCGGTCGGCTTTTTTCGGCGCGAAGGTTTTAAGCTGGGGGATGAAGGTGCCGAGGATGACGGCGAGCAGCATGGCTACGACCGCATAGTATACGCCCTGCCAGGTGACGCCCCGATCCAGCGCGAGGCCGGCCAAGATGGGGCCGATGATCGAGCCGACGGCGTAGAAGAAGGTGACGGCGATGGATTTTGCCGACCTGACTTTGGCGTCATAGAGAAGCAGGGTGACGTGAAAGGCTGCCGGCAGCATGATGCCCATGCCGCAGCCGAACAGGAACAGGAAGACCGTGAAGACGATTAGGGTGGGCGCGTTGGCGAAGCAGATTATCGCCAGGGCGGCAAGAGCGCAGTAGGCCCGCAGCAGGCTGCGGACGCTGAACTTCTCCAGCATCCACCCGACGCTGAAGACGGAGGAGGCGTAGGCGACCGAGTATACGGTGAAGCAGTAGCCGATGATGTAGTTCTCGACGGAGTAATGGGCCGCGATGAACTTGTTTACAAGGCCGGCGATGCTGGCGGAGCTGCCGAGGGTGAGGATCATGAAGTAGAGTAGGCCGTTTAAAACCAGGTGACTGCTTCCTCCGGGCAAACCAATCCCTCCGAATCTTCATTCTGCCGCGTGATTCGCGAGTTGCTCAATATCTTTTATTGTAACATATCTTGTCAATTTTGCCTTCCGGGGAATACCGGGCTTTGCCTGCCAGAAAAATTTGGGCGGCAGTTTTTCGGCTGCCGCCGTGATGCATTTGCGGAGACGAAGACACCTAGTCTTCTTCTTTATGGGGGACATGATGCCATACGAGGGGCTCATCAATCAGGGTGGCGAAGACGAATTTATGAACATGCTTATCGTCCACAGTCGTTTTGCCATAGGCGAAATGGACGTGTTTTTTAGGCGCCACATAAATCGCCGGCCCTGTCCGAACACCGACTTCGTGATGGTGGTCTTCAAAGAAGTCGGTATTGGTCAGTATCTCGTGTACATGACTGTCGCCATAGGGAATCACTTCGCTCGAAACACCGGCAAAACGGTGGTTGTGCGGTTCCTCCTCCTCTTCCGCGACAAACGTGCTGCCCAAGAATTCATGCACATGAGTCTGGCTGCGCTCACAATCTTCTCCCATCATCAAACCTCCTTTATTCTTTAATGTATCTTATGTAAACTTAGGCACTGATGTTCCCGCCTCACTAGTATCCCGAAAGGAATATCTACCTATATTCCTAACCCGGCGCTATCATATAGGAGCGGCGGCAGTCGCAATGACTGCCGCCGTGACACATCTGCATGCCAGTTCCCCGCGGGGCAGGGCTGTTGTCTTTTTTTGACAAGGATTGACAATTTTCTTGTTGCCGGCTGGAAAACGGAGAGGATTATCGGCGGGTGAGACCGAATGATGCTTTTAAACTACCCGGAATTAAATCTTAGCTAGCGGCGGTGTTTTATGCCTAAAGTTAAAAAACAAGAAAACGAGGCGCAGCTGCTGCGCGTCCTCGACAATCTGGTGGACGGGTTTTTCTCCTTGGACGGCGCGGGGAGAATATTTTTCATTAATAGGGCGGCCCGGTCGATGCTGGCGCCGGCGGGCGAGGACCCGACGGGGCAGCATTTCGCCGCGGCCGGTTTCGTCATCCCCCTGCTGGCGGAGAATATCCGCCTGGCGACCGATTTGAAGGAAGCGATCTATTTCGAGACGTTTGCGGCTAAGCCGGGAAGATGGGTGGAGGTGGCCCTATTCCCGTCGGAGGAGGGGCTGGCGGCGACTTTCCGCGATATCAGCGAAATGAAGCTGACCGAGGAAAGATTGCGGATCGTTTTTGACGCCACCCCGCACGCGATGGCTCTCTTAACCTGGCCGGAGGCGAGGTTCGCCGAGGTGAACGGGACATGGCTGCGCAGCCTGGGCTTTACCGCGGAAGAGGTACTGGGGAAAACGGGCGCGGAGCTGGGGCTGTGGGACGGTGCGACGCGCGACGAGCTGAGGAGGCTGCTGCTGGAGGAGGGCTGTGTCCGGGATAAGGATGTCCCGGTGCGGGCCAAGAACGGCGAGTGTGTGATGGCGCTTTTAAACGTGGATTTTATCGAGCTCCAGGGCAGGAAGTATGCCATGGCTTCGTCGCTGGATATCAGCGAGCGGCGGCGGACCGAGGAGCTGGCGAGGGAGCAGCTTGATCTGCTGGAGGATTGCTCGGACGCGGACACGGGCACGGCGACGCTGATCGTGGACGAGGAGGGCGGTATTGTCCGTTGCTTCGGCGAGAAGAGCATACTGCCGGCCAACTCCGAGGGGCAGAATGTGCGCGCCGCCCTCCCGCCGCCGGCGGCCGCGGATCTGCTGACGATGCTGGCTGCCGTGCTGCGGGAGGGCGCCGCCCGGACGACGGAGTTTCGGGCCGAGGTCGGCGAGCTGACGATGGCCCTCAGGGTTACGGCGGCGCCGATGACGCGCCGCTACCGCGGCAAGCGGACGGTTTCTTTCCGTGCCCGCGATATCACGGCGGAGAAAGCTGCCGAGGAAAAGTCGGCGTTGGCGGAGCAGGCTTATGGCCGCAGTACGTTTTTCAACAGCCTGGTGACGGGTGGCCATCCGGCGGAGTATGTAGCCAGTGTGCTGGAGGGCTACGGCGTGGATACGCGTGCCGACTACGCCTGCTTCGCGCTCACGGTGGCGCGGGCGGAGCCGCTGACGCCGGAATGCTGGCCTACCGGGGAGCAGGTGGCGCCGAAGGCGGCCGCCAAGGGCGATATCGTCGCCTGGCTGGCGCGGAGCGAGCTGGGGTGGGCGTGGCAGACGAACGGGCTTATCGCGGTGCTGGCGCCTGCAGACAAGGCGGGGGGGACGAAGGAGAGCCAGCTGGAGTTCGCCGCCCGGCTGGCAAGGGATACGGAGGCGAGGTTCGCATTTACGCAGGTGGCTGTGGGCGTGGCGGCGACTCCGGGCGAGGGGGCGACGCTCGATCTGGAGGAGCTGTACGGCAGGGCGGCGGAAGCTTTGCTGCTGTGCGAGCGCGAGAAGGGCTGCCCGGTGGTGCATCACGCGGACACCGGCCTTTATCAGGTGGCTTTCCAGCTGCTGAAGGACAGGAATATCCAGCGGATCGTGAGGGATATGCTCGGCGGCCTGGCGGAGTACGACCGGAGGCACGACAGCAATCTGCTGGCCACGCTGGAGCGGATTATCGAGGAGGAGAATCTGCGGGTCGTCGCCGCGAAGATGTTCATCCACCACAACACGGCGATCTGGCGGAAGAAGCGGATCGAGAAGCTGCTGGCGCTGTCGCTTGACTCGTTCGAGACGCGGGCGATGGTGTCGCTGTACCTGAAGGTGTGGAAACTGCTGGGCCAAAACTGAGTTTGCGGGAAACGCCGCCCCATTGTCGCCGGACGACAACGGGGCGGCGTTATTTTTGTGCCCTGTATACAATATAATTTATAATTATTTTTTGGTAATATTAATTTGCAAGGTGAAAAATATCACAAATGTATGTCTTTTGGCATATGACCACAAAAATTCCACCTTTTTGTAGAAAGAGCGCGCTTCGCCAGAAACGCTGCAAAGCCGCTAAATCAGAGGTATGGCAGGGGGGTCAGCAATTTTTTTTACATGTCCACCTTTCGGTAGACGCTTAATGCGGAGGCAGTCCTGTATGGTATAGACACCAAGGGATTATCCGCCTACGGACATGTTGCCGCGGAGGAAAGGCAAGCCGCGCCGCCTTGGGAGGGAGAAGGCGCGTTGATGATATATAAGCGATACACAAATATAGAGGGCAAGGCAAAAGGAGAGATTAGCATGAAACTTGCACAGAATTTAAGCAGCAAAGGGGTGCGCGGCGGAATGATGTCAAGCCTGCAAACGAAGCTCACGGTGATTATTTTGACGATTTTCCTCGTCGCGATGGCCGCGCTGGGCGGGCTCAACTACTGGCAGTCGAACAAGATGCTGACGGAGGCCATTTTTGACGACTTGCAGGAGATGGCGAGGGCCGAAGGCGAGGCTATCGCCGACTGGCTGGAGAGCGCCAAACTCGAAGTTGGCGGCATGACATATGCACCAGTATTCCAAAGTGCTGATCAGACGGTCATTGTTCCTTTCCTGCAAACATTAGCAAAAAACAATAAGCGATTCGAGTCTTTTGCGTGGGTTAATACGGCGGGGTTCCACTATAACAGTGCGGGCGGGTCCGGCGATCTGAGCCAGCGAGATTACATACAGAAGGCGCTGAAGGGTGTCCCGGCAGTATCTGACCCAGTCGTGTCGAGGGCAACTGGCAAGTTGGTAGTGGTGGCTGCTACTCCCATCAAGACTGACGGTAAGGTTATCGGCGTTCTGTTCGGGGCAATTGATCTAGAAAGCATCACCAAGGAGGTACTGGCGATCAAGGTGGGCAAGACGGGCTACGCGTATGTGATCCAGGGCGACGGCACGATCATCATGCACCCGAACAAGGACCTGGTGATGAAGTATAACCCCGCCAAGGACGACAAGAGCCCCGCGCTGGCCGCGGCGACGCAGCGGATGATGAAGGGCGAAAAGGCGGTCATGACGTATGACTTCCAGGGGATCAAGAAGATGATGGCTTTCGGGCCGGTGCCGGACACGCAATGGTCGATTTCGATCTCCGGCCCGATCGACGAGGTGACCGAGGGTCTGGTGACACTGCGTAATATTTCGCTGATCACGATTTTGGTGGTGCTGGTTATCGCCGCGCTGGCGGTGACGCTGATAACGCGGAAGATCGTCGGACCGCTGAAGATGATGGTGGCCGAGGTGCAGGAGGTGGCCGCGGGCGATCTGAGAGACAGGGAGCGCACGGTGTACTCGCAGGACGAGGTGGGCCAACTGGCGGACGCGATCGCGGCGATGCGCGGCAATCTGCGCAATCTGGTAAGGCAGATCAACGCCAACGCCGACCAGGTGGCGGCCTCTTCGGAGGAGCTGACGGCGAGCGCCGAGCAGTCGACCCAGGCGGCCAACCAGATTGCGACGTCGATCATGAGCGTGGCCGGCGCGGCGACCGAGCAGGTGACGGCAGCCAACGAGTCGGCTTCGGTGGTGGAGCAGATGTCGGCCGGTCTCCAGCAGGTGGCGGCGAACGCCAACCATATGGCGGCGCAGTCGGCCCAGGCGGCCGAGCAGGCCAAGGAGGGCGGGCAGTCGGTCGACAAGGCGGTCAGCCAGATGTCGCAGATCGAGAATACGGTGAATACGTCGGCCAAGGTGGTGGCCAAGCTGGGCGAACGCTCGAAGGAGATCGGCCAGATCGTGGATACCATTTCGGGCATCGCCGGCCAGACGAACCTGCTGGCTTTGAACGCGGCCATCGAGGCGGCCCGCGCCGGTGAACAGGGCCGGGGCTTCGCGGTGGTGGCCGAGGAGGTCAGGAAGCTGGCCGAGCAGTCGCAGGAGGCGGCGAAGAAGATCGCCGATCTGATCGGCGAGATCCAGGGCGACACCGATAAGGCGGTCGTGGCGATGAGCGACGGCACGCGGGAAGTGAAGACAGGCGCCGAGGTGGTCAATGCCGCCGGTACGGCCTTCCGGCAGATCATCGAGCTGGTGACGGAGGTTTCCAGCCAGGTGCGGGAGATTTCGGCGGCGGTGCAGGAGATGGCGGGCGGCAGCCAGCAGATCGTGGGCTCGGTGCGCAAGATCGATACGCTGAGCAAGTCGTCGGCGGCCGAGTCGCAGAGCGTGTCGGCGGCGGCCGAGGAGCAGCTTGCGTCGATGGAGGAGATCGCTTCTTCGAGCCAGGCGCTGGCGAAGCTGGCCGAGGACCTGCAGGTCGCGGTGAGCAAGTTCCGGGTATGACGTGAAGGAGTGGATGATATATGGCTTCGGAACAATTGGTCGTATTCCAGCTCGGGAGCGAGGAGTACGCTGTGTCGATATCCCAGGTGAAGGAGATTATCCGCTACGGAGGGGCGACGAAGCTGCCGAATACGCCTGAGCATATGGAGGGGATTATCAATCTCCGCGGCAAGGTGATTCCGGTGGTCGACCTGGCGAAAAGGTTCGACCTGGCGAGGGCCAAGCAGGGCGATACGCAGGCGCTGATCGTGGAGGCGGCCGGCCGCGAGGTCGGGATGGTGGTTGACGAGGTGTCCGAGGTGCTGCGGCTGGAAGATACCGCTATCGAGCCGGGCCAAACGGTCAGCCACGCCGGGGAGTTCCTGCGGGGCATCGGCAAGGTGGGCGACCGCCTGCTGATAATCCTCGACCTGGACAAGCTGTTCAGCGAGGAGGAGCACGGGTCGATGCGGGCGGCGGTTTAGCCGCCCGGCCATAGAGAAAGCGGCGGTCCGGATGGACCGCCGCTTTTGCTTATTCTTTTTTGGCGCGGAGCTTGATGCCGATATTGACGAGGGCCAGGACGGGGAGGCTGGCGACGACCGGCCAGACCAGCCGCGCGAGGTCGCCGTCGGGGCTGAAGCCGCCGGAGGACGGCAGCAGGATGACGATTTCGAGGTAGCGCAGGACGGCGGTGACGGCGATGGCGTAGACGTACGCCAGCGGGTGGCCGGGGCCGTTGATGCGCCGCGAGAGTTTGTAGCCGGCGAAGACGCCCAGCCAGACGGAGAAGCCGGCGAGACTGCCGAAAACGGCGGCGGCGGCTGCGGTGTCGGTGACGGCGAGCAGTATGACGACGGTGCCCAGGGCCATAAATTCCGGTATCAAGGTTTCGCCCTCCTCCGGTGAGTTGTTCCGATAGAATTCCACGTCCTTTGCCTTTCTCCCTGCCGGACGGGTATTTTTCTTTGACAGCGGCGCGGTGAATGCGCTAAAATAGTAGGGCATTTTGAAATATACGGAGAGTAAGCGATGAGTGTATTGACGGTTGAAAATGTGACGCACGGGTTTGGCGCCCGGCAGATTCTCGATAGCGCGTCTTTCCGCCTGCTGAAGGGCGAGCATGTCGGCCTGGTGGGCGCGAACGGCGAGGGCAAGACGACGTTTCTGGAGATTATCACCGGCCAGCTTCAGCCTGACGCCGGGCGGGTGGAGTGGTCGAACCGCGTGTCGGTGGGTTATCTCGACCAGCAGGCGGCGCTGACGAGGGGGATGACGATCCGCGATGTGCTGCGGGGGGCCTTCGAGGGGATGTTTAAGCTTGAGGCGGAGATGCTGGCCATTTATGATAAGATGGGCGAGGCGGCCGAGGACGAGCTGGCGGCGATGATGGAGGATGTCGGCGATATCCAGGATATGCTGGAGCACGGCGGCTTTTACGTTATCGACGCGAAGATCGAGGAGGTGGCCAACGGCCTGGGCCTGGGGGAGATCGGCCTTGACCGCGATGTGGCCGATCTGAGCGGCGGCCAGCGCACGAAGGTGCTGCTGACCAAGCTGCTGCTGCAGAACCCGACGATCCTGATCCTTGACGAGCCGACGAATTATCTCGATGCCGAGCATATCGAGTGGCTGAAGAGGTATCTGACGAATTACGAGAACAGCTTTATTCTGGTGTCGCACGATGTGCCCTTTCTGAACGCGGTGGTGAATGTGATTTATCATGTGGAGAACGCCACCCTGACCCGCTATTCCGGCGGCTACGATCAGTTTATGCAGATGCACGCGCTGAAGAAGCAGCAGGAGGTGCGGGCGTACGAGCGCCAGCAGCAGGAAGTGGACAGGCTGGAGGATTTCATCGCCCGCAATAAGGCGCGGGTGGCGACGCGCGGGATGGCGAACAGCCGCCAGAAGCGCCTGGATAAGCTGGAGCTGATCGAGAAGCCGCGTGAGAAGCCGAAGCCGGTGTTCCAGTTCCGCGAGGCGCGGACGCCGGGACGGTTCGTGATCACGGCCCGCGAGCTGGTGCTTGGCTACGACGAGCCGCTGACGCGGCCGGTGGATATTGCGCTGGAGCGCGGCCAGAAGGTGGCGATCCGCGGCACGAACGGGCTGGGCAAGTCGACGCTGCTGAAGACGCTACTGGGCCTCATCCCGCCATACGCCGGCAAGGTGGAGACGGGCGATTACGTGCAGCCGGGGTATTTCGAGCAGGAGTCGGGCCGCGATAACGGCAATACGGCGATTGAGGAAGTGTGGCAGGAGTATCCGGGGATGACGAATTACGAGGTGCGCGCGGCTTTAGCCCGCTGCGGGCTGACGAACGAGCACATCACCAGCCTGATGATGGTGCTGAGCGGCGGCGAGAACGCGAAGGTTCGCCTGTGCAAGCTGATGCTGAAGGAGGTCAACTGGCTGGTGCTGGACGAGCCGACCAACCATCTGGACACGGACGCCAAGGCGGAGCTGAAGAAAGCTATCAGGGAGTTTAAGGGAACGGTGCTGCTGGTTTCGCACGAGCCGGAGTTTTACGAGGATCTGGTGACGGCGGTGTGGAACGTGGAGGACTGGACGACTAAGGTGGTATGAGGGGTATTTTATATATATAAATGGAAGCGGGCTTGACGCCGCTTTCCCCAGGGAGTACAATCATATTCAACAAGGCGGTGTCGGCGGGAACGCCTATGTGAGGGGTCGCTATGCTGTCGGTTTTTTGCCGCCGAACGGCCGTGATTGCCAGGCCGCCATTTTAGTACGCTAAAATGCCTCAGGCCAGGGGGATGCCCTGGCTTTTCATATCGCCTGAAGGTGGGCCGAGAAAGTTTTCCGAACGGGGGATTTCCTTTATGGATGTACGCAGTATAGAGCCTTTTCTGAGCGCGATGAATTCGGTTATGCCGGGGCTGGGCTTCAAAGAGGTCAAGCGCGGCCGGATCAGCGTCAGCGAAACGAATAAGATCGCCAGTCTCGGCGTGATGGTGGTAATCGGCCTGACGCAGCAGGTCCGAGGCAATATCGCCTATAATATGACGGAGGATTCGGCGAAGAGAATCGCCAGTACGATGATGATGGGGATGCCGGTGGAGTCTTTTGACGCGATGGCGGAGTCGGCGATCGCCGAGCTGGGCAATATGCTGGCGGCCAACGCGGCGATGATCCTGGAGCAGCAGGGGGCGCGCCTGGATATTTCCCCGCCCACCGTTATCACCGGCAATAGCTTCGCCAATTCGGTAACCGCCGCCAAACGGCTCAATATCGAGATGTTCGTCGACGGAATCCCGCTGGAAGTGAATGTGTCGTTCGTGACCTGATCAGGTTTAATAAGCGGCAGCCATAGGGCTGCCGCTTTTTTGTGCAGCGGCTAAAAGCTTGGTGCAGATGTTAGCTCTGTGGAAGGGCGTTATTGACTTAATTTACATATTTTGGTAATATGCTTTAAGAAGCATGTTCTCACTTTGAGAGGGGGATTGATGTGAATAAGATTTTGCTTGGTTTTCTAGTGATACTGGTGGTGGCGCTGGCCGGCTGCGGCGGCGGGGGTGGCGGCGGAGGCTCAGGGACGGTTACGGCTAATGTCCATTGTCAGGATGAAAACGGCGCGCCGCTGGCCGGCGTGGTTATGTCATACACCGATACTGCCGGTGCAACGCAGCGTACTCCCGCCAGTAACGCCAGCGGCGATTTCGTTTTTCTCATTGCGAAGGTCGGCGATTATCCGGTGACCAACATTTCTTACAATGGAAAGGATTATGTTGTGTCCCAAGGCATCTGGTTCGGCACCGGGCCCAACGATATCGCGAACAGTGTGGTCAAGTATTATCGTTTGGTGATAAACGCGAACGGGGCCATTCAGTTTAATCTAATTAAGTGAGATTTATCCCGAAAACCGAAAACCCGCGCTTGATTGGCGCGGGTTTTCGGCGTTCGAGGCCGCTCAGCGCTCTGCCAGCGCCATGGCCGGGTTGCGGCCGCGGTAGATTTTGGGGTGCTGGGAGCCAATTTCGCGGAGGGTGACGGCGCGGGCGTAGGCGAAGGCGTCGTAGAGGGCGACGCCGCCTCCTCCGGCGCGGCGGGCTTCGGCAGCCAGCCCCCGGGCGAGATGGTAGGTGAATATGCCGTACATCTTGCCGGTGAAAAGGTCGGCTGCTGCGGTTTCATTCCAGTCGGCGGCTTCGATGACGGTGGCGCCGTACATGCTGAGGTCGCGGAGCGAGGTCCGGGGGCGAACGGACGCGGCCCCGGACCGGCCGCCGGGGGCGTCGATGTACCAGTCGTTGGCGACGGAGTAGGCGCAGTCTAGGATGACGGCGATGTCGGCGTGGGGGAGTTTTTTGACGCGTCCGGCGAGGTCGGCGAAGGTTATATGGCTTTTGAGGTCGTAGCCGGCGTCTACGGGGAAGATGGTTTCGTCATAGAGGTTGTTTTCGGTTTGCCAGCGGAGGTCGCTGTTGTAGAGGCTGGCTGGACGGTACTGGCGGGCGCTCGGACCGCCGTGCCCCGAGTAGTAGATGACGAGGCGGTCGCCGTCCCCGAGCGCCGCCTGGTACCGCTCAAGGGCAGCGAGGATGGCGGCCCGGGTCGCCCGGCCATCGGTGAGCAGGGTTATTTCGGCCCGGCCGTTCGCGGCCCGCAGGGAGTCGGCGAACAGCGAGGCGTTGTTGGCGGCGGCCTTGAGGGGGGTGAGGTATTTGTATTCGTCGACGCCGACAGCGAGCAGCCATACCTTGCCACCGGCGGGCGGCGGGGATGCCGCCCCGGCAGGGACCGAGACCAGGACGGCGAGGATGGTTATGAGTATAACGAGGGCATTCTTCATCGGTCTTCTCCTTCCCCGCCGGTGTGGCGCACCGTGCGGACCGCGCCCGAGTATTCGGCGACGCGGCTGTCAAGATCGTATACGGCTTTGGCGGCGCGGATCTCGCGCCCGTCGCTTCTGACGGTCACGACGTTGGCCGTGAAGGTCACGCTGCGGCGTGTGGCGTCGTAGAGGCCGGTGTCGGCGCTGATTTCGGTGCCGTTGTCTTGTTTCAGCCGGGGTTTGTCGAGGAAATAACGCTCGTCCCGCTCAGCGAACGTCAGGCGGTCGGCTGCGAGCGTGGCGTCTTCGCGCGGCCGAACGGACACTGCTCCAACGGTGCGGTAGTTTTCGCGGTCATCGGACAGGAGTTTTTCGGCGCGGAAGGCGACGGCGCCGATCGTCCCGGCGGCGTTTTCAAGGTATACGGCGCTACCGTCGGCGAGTTCTAGGCGGTCGGCCCGCCAGGCGTCGCCGTTGTCTCTGCGGATGGCGACGCCGCCGGCGAAGACCCACTTGTCGCCCGATCTCGCGGCGGTACCGGCGGTGAGAGCGGCAGCCCAGCGTTCGTCCCGCAGTTCGACCCGGTGGAGGGTGAGGATATCACCGTCCCAGTAGGCGTTGGCAGCGGCGCCGGACAGAGGACCGCCGGCGAGCGCGACCGGCTCGGGCATGACGGCGCCGGAGAAGGCCTCGTCGAGGATGAGCAGGGGCGTGGCGAGGGCGCACGGGTGTCCACCCGCCGTACTGTGCCACTTTACGCTCACTTCTTTTTTGAGCTGCCACTGCTTGCCGTCGTGGCTGTAAGTTATCCCGGCGGCGCGGACTTCCCAGCGCGACGGGCTTTCGGGCCCGTTGGCAAACAATACGCCGCTCCCGTGGAAGGATTGCGCTTTGTCGTTGTAAACGCCGTCGGCAACCTGGAGGCTTTTCCCGTCCAGGACGAAGGAGACGCCGGCGGAGAAGCGCAGTAGACCGTTTTTTTTCCGGTAACTGGCCTGCGGGGCGGAGAAATGCAGCGGAGCGGCGCCGTCGCGCTGGAGGAGGCCCTCGCCGATGCCTGTGGCGTCGACACCGTCATCGGTGCGGGTGATTTCGGCGGCGCTGAGCCGCCACCGCTGGCGACTGTCCTGCCAGCCGGAGAGTTCGTTGGCGGTGGCCCGCGACCGGAAGGCGGGCTCCCGGGCCGCGCGGCCTTCGTACCAACGATGGGCGTCCCAGGCGAGAAGAAACAGGGCCGCGAGGGCCAGGCAGAGGAAGAGGGGTTTGCGCATCAGGCTTCGCCTCGTTTGCGGGAGGGATTTCTTAGGCGGATTTCGCAGAAGAACATTTTTTGCCGCGGGTAGTAGCTGACGACAAGGTCCTGGCAATGGTTGTCCTTGATGAACTGGATTTCGGAAAGGTTGATGGCGCCTCCGCTGTAGTAGTCGGTTTTGACGCTGCAGGACCATTTCTTCGCCAGCAGCCCTTCGAGGCGGACGGAGGCTTCACGCAGGGCGCCGACGGCCAGGTCGTACTCGGTGCGGATGTAGCCGGATATGCCGCTCTCCGGGTTGAAGGCCAGCATGGCGCCGACGGTATTCCAGCCGCTCTGGGAGGGCTGGTATTCGCTGTAGAGGTTCCAGCTCCAGAGAGGGTAGGCACGGCCTTCGAGGCTTAGGAGCAGCGGTCGGCAACTGCGACGGGCAAGGTCGTAGCCTACGGTGAGGTTGACGCGGTGGTATTCGTCGAGGATGTAGTCGGTTTCGACGTCGAATTGCCTGGTGTTGCCGTCGGCGACGGTTTTGTAGAGCGGGTTGTAGCCGCGGCGCTGGCCGAGCAGGAGCGAGGTGTTGATGTATATCTTTTCGCTGATATTTTTTAGCAGGTTGGTCTTAAGCTGCAGGTCGGCGGCGCCGGTGGCGCCGAACGAGGAGTAGCTGGCAGTGGAGACGGCGGACAGAAAGGTGCCGGCAGCGATTTTCCTCGGTTTGGAACGGTAGTGGGTTTTGAAGTCGGTCTGCTGGAGGGTGATGTCTTTCACGGCACTGGTGGCCCGGGCGGTGGCGACGGCGAACTGCCAGGGCGAGGGACGGGTGGTGTAGTAGACTAGTTTAGGGATGTAATCGATGCCGCTCTGTTTTTCCTGGGTGGAGATGGTGGCGACGTAGTCGGCCTTGGTCCATTCCAGCCGGGTGTCGAGGGTGCGGTCGGTGAGCCGGTAGCCGCCTGCGCCTAGGTTGCGGCTTGCGCCGTAGTCCCAGAAGGCCCGGAACCCTTTGGCAAGGCTGATAGTCTGGCCAATGCGGGCGCTGGTGAAGGTGGCGCTGCCCAGTTGACGGCTGAAGCTGGCTTCGGCGATGGTTTTTGCGGCATCACCGGCGTCCATCATGTACCAGTTGGCTGACAGCAGATCGCCGGTGCGCCGCCAGCCGTTCTCTTCGCTGCGGAAGGAGAGGAATTGGCTGCGGAGGCCGGCGGAGGTGCGCCATTCCCCCTGGACGATCTGGTTGGCGGCCCACGGTTTGCGAGAGGCGTAGAGGGAGTATTCGTCGCGCAGCACACCGGCCTTGTCGTGGCGGAATTCACGGACGCCCGCGCCGAGGCCGCGCCAGGCCATGTAGTCGGTGTAGACGACGCCGTAGTCCTTGCCGGCGAGGTCGTAGTATTCGCGGGTCCTGATGTACCAGCCGTCCTGGTCGTTGTAACCGGTGACGGGAAGTACGGGCTCGCCGTCTCTGATGGCAATGACCGTTTTCTTTGCGGCGAGGATTTTTTTGTCGCCCTGCCAGTACCGGGAGTCGGACAGAACTAGTTTTTTATCGTGGTAATGATCAACTTTACCGATGCGGAAGGTGTAGTGGGGCCGGGGCTGGTCGCAGGTCGAGACGACGGCGGCGGACATCTCGGTCTTGTCGTCGCCGAAGGTGAGGGTTTTGCCGGCGGTGGCGTATTCGATCCCTTCGCTAACGACGACGGTGGCGAAGTTGGCGATTGTACCCCGGCTGAGCGCGGTATCATAGACGAGCGAGTCGCCGCTGACAGGGTTGTCGGTGTCGCGGCGGACGGTAACGGCGCCGCTGACGGTGAGCCGGCCGCCGGCTCGGTCGTATTCGAGCGTTTTTCCGGTGACGGCGGTACCGGCGATGGTGATGGCGACGCCGTTTTCGGCCCGCACTTTGTCGCGGCCCCGTTCGAAGACGATGTTTTCGGTGCGCAGGACGGCGGTGTCGCCTTTGGCGTTGAAGCCGGCGACGGTGAAAACGACCGCGCCGCTGGCCCGGAGAGTTTCGCCGTCAATGTCGTAGCTGGCCGTGGCGGCGGTCAACCGGTAGTCGCCGTCGGCGAAATGGACGTTGCCGGCTGCTTTGAGGCGGTTTTCTTTCTCCTCGTACCAGACGGTTTCGGCCTGCAAGCTTTCAGTCTGCCCCGCGCCGTGGGCCGGCACCGGCCGCAAGGCGAGGGCGGCGGCCAGCAGGCCGGCGGCTACTGCCGCCCGGCCGCGCCTAAACATCGTCAGCCCGCCGCAGAAGGGCAAGGCCCAGCAGGGAAAAGGCGAGAGGCGGCGCCCAGGCGGCCCAGAAGGGCGGCAGGATATGGGCGCGGCCCGCGGCCGCAGCGAGGGACGCGGCGATGTAATAGCCGGTGACAATGGCGACGCACAGGAGGGCGGTATAGAGTTTTTCGTTGTTTCTGACCCGGCAGATCAGGGGCGCGCCGAGGAGAACGAAAACGAAAGGGGCCAGTGACATGGCTGCTTTCAAGTGGAAGTCGACTTCGTAGGACAGGGTCTGGATGCCTCTACCGCGCAGGTCGGCGATAAAGTCCGCCAGCTCACCGCGAGACATATCCTGCGAGGATTTACCGACCTGGAAGACGTGCTCGTCGGGGCGGGCTTCGGCGACGGTCATTTCTGCGGACCGAGCCTCGTATTTGACTCTGCCCTGCGGATCGAATTCGTAGGCGACGGCGTTGTGGAGCTGCCAGGTCTCGTTCGCGGCGAAAGCGTATTCTGCGGTGATCAGGCGGCCCATCTTGCCTTCCTTGAGCTCGAAGATCATGACGCCGCGCATGGTTTTTGTGGCTGGGGCGATGTGGCTGATGAAGTAGCGCCGGTCTTTGTCGGCAAAGAATATGTTCTGCATCAGTTCGGGAGGCGGGGTGTCGAAGATGATCCGGCGCACTATCTCGGCCGCTTTGCCGTTGACTTTGACGACAACGGTTTCGTTGAGGAGGTAGGACAGGCCGCTCAGCAACACGGCCACCGTGAGGTAGGGAAGCAGTATGCGCCCCGTGCGCAGGCCGGACATGCGAAAGATCATTAGTTCGCGGTCGCGGGCCATTTTGCCGAGAACGAAGAGCATGCCGAACAGGCTGCCGATCGGCAGGGTCATGACAAGCACGCCCGGCAACTTGTATATCAGTAGCAGACCGACCAGGTAGGGGTGGACCCGGCGGACGATCAGGTAGGTGCCCATCTCGAAAATGACCGAGCTGAGGAAAAGCAGCGACAGCCCGGCGATGGACAGGGTCAGTGGCTTTAACAGGGACGCGAGCAGGTAACGGTCGATGACTAGCACGTTCGTTCTCCCGTTATATTTGTTGCCGGTTTCGTCAAAACCGGTTAGCGATAGACAATTTCAGCCCTGAAATGTATAATTCCATTATTTTTCTTTATTTCCTTTTTTTGGATAATTATTTCTCTGCCGACAGTTGTAAGCCCCCGCTCGCAGCCTCGGGCGGGGGCTTTATCAACGCAGGGATGCGGTTAGGCGGCCGGTTTATTGGACAGGCTGGATCTCAAAGCGGGGAACATCGGAATGACCGACAATCTTGTACCAAATTTCCGTTCTGTTGGAAACGTCGGCGGAGGTAACGTTGAAGCTGGGCTTGGGGTCAAGTAAATCCACGGTCTGTCCGTTGAAGCTGGCTTTGGTGAAGGTGTAGGTGCCGGGGACGTCGCAGATGATGGTGAGGTTGCATGACGAGTCGACCGTGGCGGAACGGCTGTGGCCGGCGGGATTGGTGAAGTACATCGTGTAGCCCGCTCCGGCGGAGTCGCCGTGTTGGTCGACGCATTTGAAGTGGACGATGGCGCCGTTGGTCGGGCCTCCTCCCCCGCCCCCTCCTCCTCCGCAGCCGGTAAAGAGGAGCGAGACGGCAGCAATGATCAGCACCCCGAGAATGACTTTTTTCATTGTTTACCCTCCTATACGAAATTAAAATTTAGTATATTTTACCATAAATGTAATTTATTATGTGTTGCATTATGTAGTTTTTTTAAGGTTTTTTATTTACTCTCTGGCGGATTAGTAAAGCCTCCGGCAAAGCACAAAAAGCGGCAGCCATATGGCTGCCGCTTTTGGGTTGCATTTGCTGACAAACCTAAGGTTGTCGAGAATGCCCCAGATGCAAGGCGCACCGGAAAAGCGCGCCGCGACGCGTACTCGGATGTACGCTAGCAAGCGCTTTGAGGAGCAACGCCGCAGATGGGGTATTATCGGCAACCGTGATGACTATCCGCAGAGGATTTTGCAGAGTATGGCGTGGTTAATATCCCGGCCGGGGCTGAGCCCGGTGAGCTGTTCGAGTTTTTTGAGCCGGAAGACGAGGGTGTTGCGGTGGATGAAGAGGGCTTTGGCGGTGAGCGAGAGGTTGAGGTTGTTGTCGAGGAGATGGCGGACGGTGTTGCGCATGTCGTATTTGGCGTCGATTTTGGCGGTAAGTTTTTCCTGGAGGGTTTTTACGGCGGTGCAGGTGGCGAGGCCGCGCGGGTGGCGCAGGAGGTAGGCGGTGAGGAGGGCAAAGTCGTAGATGGAGGCGACGGCGGCGGCGCCGCGGGGACTGTCGAGGGCGTAGAGCGCCTCGTGGTAAGAGTCGTGGAGACTGAGGGGCGAGCCTGCAAGGCTGCCGAGGCCGAGGTGAAGGGCGGCGGCGGGGTTGTCGGCGTTGACGAGGCGGACGAGGCCGGCGCCCCATTCGCCGATGGCGCTTGCGGCGGTGGCGCGGGGGAAGTGTTTGAGGACGACCATGCGGTTTTCGAGGAAGGCGATCATGTCTTCGGGGGCTACGAGGCTGGAGGCGCCGAGGAGCTGGAGGAGGCTTTCCTGGGTGCGGGCGGAGACGAGGTCGTAGACGCCATACTGGTGGTAGGCGTTTTCGAGGATGGGGCGGACGTTGGCTACGGCGACGAGCCGGGGCAGGGCGAGGTCGAATTTGAGGAGCTTGGCCCTGGCTTCTATCTGGGCGTAGCTGGCGGCGGCGTGCTCGGACAGCAGCAGGGTGGCGAATTGTTCGTGCAGGTGGGACTGGGAGCGGAATTCACCCATGAGGATCTCCCGCTCGAGGATGAGCTCGGTGACCATTTTGACGAGTTCGGCGGTGTTGCGGACGGCGTCGGGATGGCCGGTGACGCCGACGACGCCGACGGTCTGTTCGCCGAGGACGATCGGCCAGTTGAGGCCGGGCAGCGAGCCGGGGTAGCGGGCAAGGTCTTCGGGGAAGATTTCGACGACAGCGCCGGTGTCGATGACGTCCTTGGCGCCTTTGTGGAAGGTGCTCAGGCGGTGCTTCTGGCCGGAGCCGATGATTATGCCGGCGTCGTTCATGATGTTGACGTTCTGGTGGACGATGGGCATAATGTTGTCCACGATCTGCTGGGCCAGTTCGCCGGTGAGGATCATGCTGTCGCCCCCGTTTCACATTATGGCCTCATTATACAACAAACAGCTTGCCGTGAGAAGCGGGGCCTGAGCGACTATATTCCTGCGTTTAAGGCAATTATGGGCAAATTTCACCTGATGGCACAATGATATCGGGACGGAAAATGACCGGATTCATTGTGCAATATAGCTAATAAATAGCACAAATTCAGCAGAATGATTAGCGTTGTCAGACAATTGAAAAAACTACTTGATTTTCTGTAAAATTAAGGTAGCTGATTATGCGATCGGCGAAGGAATTCTTCGATATTCATTTAAAGGACGTGAGTGATGTGCGTATTGTTGTCGCGCCCGATTCTTTCAAGGGAAGCCTGTCGGCGGTGGCGGTGGCCAAGGCTATGGAGGCAGGCATTCTGTCGGTTTTTCCCGCCGCGGAGGTGAAGAAGGTGCCGATCGCCGACGGCGGCGAGGGCACGGTGGAGGCGCTGGTGCTGGCGACCGGCGGCTGCGTGATCGCGGAGAAGGTTACCGGCCCGCTGGGCGATGTGGTGGCGGCTAATTGGGGCCTGCTGGGCGACGGCGAGACGGCGGTGATCGAGATGGCGGCCGCGTCGGGCCTGACGCTGGTGCCGAAGGAGCGGCGCAACCCGCGGGTGACGACGACCTATGGCACGGGCCAATTGGTGAAGGCGGCTCTGGACCGGGGTATCCGCAAACTGGTCATCGGCATCGGCGGCAGCGCGACGAACGACGGCG
Source organism: Bacillota bacterium (assembly GCA_023415235.1). Classification (GTDB taxonomy): domain Bacteria; phylum Bacillota; class Clostridia; order Peptostreptococcales; family Anaerovoracaceae; genus Anoxybacterium. Next base: position 1,133 of record JAEZLP010000068.1, on the reverse strand, counting down.
GGACGGGCCTGGCCCGCGCGCTGGGTGTGAGGTTCCTGGACGCCGCGGGCGACGATTTGGCCGAGGGCGGCGCGGCGCTGGCGGGGCTGGCGAGTATCGATATGACGGGTCTGGACCCCCGCCTGGCCGAGACGCAGATCATGGTGGCGTGCGATGTGGACAATCCGCTGTGCGGCCCGCGGGGCGCGACGGCGGTGTATGGCCCGCAGAAGGGGGCCACGCCGGATATGGTGGTGGAGCTTGATGCGGCGCTGGCGAATTACGCCGCGGTGGCGAAGGCGGCGACGGGCAAGGATGTGGCGACGGCGCCGGGAGCGGGCGCGGCCGGCGGTCTGGGGGCCGGACTGATGTTTTTCACGGCGGCGGCGCTCCGGCCAGGGGTGGAGATCGTGCTGGAGGCGACAGGGTTCGCGGCGCTGGTGCGGGATGCGACGCTGGTGATCACCGGCGAGGGCAACACCGATTTCCAGACCGCCCACGGCAAGGCGCCGGTGGGGGTGGCAAGGGTGGCCAAAAAGTTCGGCGTGCCGGCGGTGTGCCTGTCCGGCGGCCTGGGCAAAGGCTGCGACGCTGTGCTGGAGCAGGGCATCGACGGATTGATGAGCGTAGTGCCGCAGCCGATGGCGCTGGAGGAGTGCATGTGCTCGGCCGCGGAGCTTATCGAGACGGCGACGGCCCGCCTGTGCCGGCTGCTAAAGGTGGGCTGCGCGATGGAGATTCGCGGTTAGGAGGACGTTATCCGGCCCGGCGCGGGCCTGGGAACTTGCGATAAATAACGATAAAGCCGGCATCCTTCGGGTCGCCACGGTGGGGAGAGGTGAAAGGGAAGGGAGCCGGCGGGAAGCTGCGGCGACCCCGCAATCGCGCTGCCAAAAAATGAGACGGAGGAAACAGAATGGATTACGACCGAAAAATGCTAGAGAAAGCCGGCAAGGCCCATTACAACCTGCCGGTGCCCGTGCTGGCGGAGCACGCCGTGCGCGCCGGCGAAGGCATGCTGACCGCCAGCGGCGCCCTGCGCGTCGCCACCGGCAAGTACACCGGCCGCTCGCCCAACGACAAGTTTGTCGTCGATTCGCCGGCGGTGCACGCCACCATCGACTGGAGCAACAACAAGCCCTTCGCGCCCGAGA
>JAEZLP010000013.1 GCA_023415235.1 Bacillota bacterium | reverse complement strand
AAATCCGCACCCCTAACTGATTTAGCTAATGATTGAGCTATGAGTTAGAATGCGGATTTTTTCATTTTTCATGGAGAGAGGCCATCTCTCCATGATTTATTCAATCATTTTGAGACAGCCTCTTTTGACTTTTCTGTATTACTATTCGGTTTAATTATTCTGACGGATAGATGGTGACGGTTTCCCGGGAGGCCACCGCCTCGGCAACCAGCTGTTCCACATCCAGTCTGCTTTCCGATTCCAGAATCTTCGAAAGCTTAGGCTTGGTAGTCGGATGCTTCGGAAGGAAAACAGTGCAGCAGTCTTCATAAGGAAGGATCGAGGTTTCATAGGTTCCGATGTTCTTGGCTATCTCCATGATATCCACCTTGTCCATAGCGATCAGGGGCCTCATAACCGGCATTTGCACGGACTGGTCGGTCACAACCAGAGATTCCGCCGTCTGGCTCGCCACCTGTCCCAGGTTTTCTCCGGTGATCAACATGCAGCAGTCGGTCTCCTGAGCTACCTTTTCAGCAATCTTCATCATGAAACGTCGCACCAGAATCGTCGTTTCCTCTTCGGGGCAATTCTGAACGATCATTTCCTGAATTGGCAGCAGATTGATGACATGCATCTTGAATCTTCCACAGTAGCCGGCAACGATTCCCGCAAGGTCTACTACCTTCTCCTTCGCCCGTTCGCTGGTATAAGGGTAGGAGTGAAAATGTACTGCTTCGATGAGCATGCCGCGTTTCGCCATCATCCAGGCTGCCACAGGGCTGTCGATCCCGCCGGACAGCAGTACCATACCCTTTCCGTTGGTTCCCAGCGGCAAACCGCCGAAACCTGAAATCTTCTGTTCATAGATATAGGACTTGTCTTTTCTTACATCCACAAAAAGGAGGCAATCCGGATTATGGACATCCACCTTCAGCACTTTGCAGCCGATCAGCACCTTGGCTCCAATCTGCCTTGCAATATCCGGCGACTTGACAGGGAAACTCTTATCGGCACGCTTGGCATCCACCTTGAAGGTCCTGATGCCCTTTTTCTCAATCAGACGAAGCATGTATTCCACTGCCGCTTTTCCGATTTCCTCCATATCTGAATCGGTTTCCACTGCAGGACTGATGGACGCCACTCCAAATACTCTGGAGATATCTCCGACGACAAGGTCGGAATCAAGCTCTCCGGGCGTCCTTACAAAGATCAGCCCCTCATGCCTTTTGACTTCTACTCCCTCGTACTTTTTCAGTGCCCGCTTGATCCGGTCCACCAGCATTCTTTCAAAATATGGCTTGTTCAAACCTTTCAGCGCAACTTCACCGCACCGTACGATAAATGTGTTTCTTTCTTCTATCATCCGTATTCCTTCTATCTCTGATTATTTCAATTACTTAAACAACCGATCCTATCACCGGAGGCTTTTCTGTCTGTACTACCGGAAGCTGCCCAGCTTTCTGAATTTCTGCACCGCTTCTTTGAGCCGCACCAGCACATAATCCATTTCCTCCCTGGTATTGAACTCACTGAAACTGAACCGTATCGCTCCTTCGATATCCTTGTCGGAAAGACCCATAGCCTTCAGAACATGGCTTTGCCCCCTCTTCTTGGAGGAGCAGGCGGAGCCTGTTGATACATAAATATCAGACTGTTCCAGCGTATGAAGCAGGACCTCGCCTCGTATGCCGGAAAAGCTGACATTTAAAATTGATGGACTCCCTTCCGGCCTGCTGTTGAAACGGACATCAGGAATTTCGCTCGCGATTCCTTCCGCCAAATAAGTTTTCACCATTCTCATGGATTCTATCCGCTTCGTCAATTTTTCGGCGCTCAGCCGGGCTGCTGTCCCGAATCCAACTGCCGCCGGTACATTTTCCGTACCGGAACGCAGTCCGCGTTCCTGCCCGCCTCCTAAGATATAAGGCGGCAGATTGAGGCCTTTTCTGACATAAAGCGCTCCGACACCCTTGGGGCCGTGAACCTTGTGACCGCTGATAGAAATCAGATCGATGCCGTTGATCTGCATCGGCAGTTTTCCATAGGATTGGACTGCATCGGTATGCAGCAGGATTTCGGTTCCCAGCTTATCACCGATCCGTTTTTTCAGGTCGATCAGCTCCGGAATCGGCTGTATGGAGCCAACCTCATTGTTCACCTGCATGATCGATATCAGTATTGTCTGCTCGTTCAGAGAATCCTCCAATACCTGCATATCAATCATACCTTTTCGATCCACCGGAATATATTCCACCTGGAATCCCATTTCCTCAAGCTTTCGGCAGCTCTCCAAGACTGCTGGATGCTCTATGCTGGAAGTGATGATTTTGTTTCCTCTTCTTTTTCTAGCTTGAACTGCGCCAAACAAGGCGGTATTGTCTGCTTCCGTCCCGCCCGAGGTAAAATAAATTTCTTCCTCCTTCACCCCCAGGGAAGCAGCAACTGATTTTCGCGAATCCTTTACCGCTTTCTCCGCAGTCATCCCCATGCGATGCAGGGACGACGGATTCCCAAAATCGGTCGTCATATACTTCAACATGGCCTCGACGACTTCCTGATACGGCTGCGTCGTAGCACTGTTGTCCAAATAAACAAACATCTTGTCCCCCCAAAGAGAATTAAGCCTCAATGACATGCCCAAATGGCGCATTACTATGAAAGAAGAGGCTTAAGCCTCTTCTTATTTTGCATATTCGATTGCTCTTGTTTCTCTGATTACATTGACCTTGATCTGACCTGGGTACTCCAGTTCGCTTTCGATCTTCTTGCTGATCTCCCGTGCCAGGAATACGATTTCTTCGTCGTTCATCTCTTCCGGTCTTGCGATAATTCTGATCTCGCGGCCGGCCTGGATTGCGAAGGATCGTTCTACGCCAGGCGTCGTATTGGCAATTTCTTCAAGCTTCTGAAGCCGCTTGATGTACGTTTCAAGGGTTTCTCTTCTAGCTCCCGGTCTTGCTGCCGATAATGCGTCGGCGGCAGCGATGAGGACCGCTTCCATGCTCTTCGCCTCGTAGTCGCCATGGTGGGCTGCCATCGCGTTGATGATTGTTTCGGATTCCTTGTATTTTCTCAGGAGGTCGATTCCGATATCAACGTGGGTTCCTTCCACTTCATGATCTATAGCTTTTCCAATGTCATGAAGCAAGCCGGCTCTCTTGGCTGTTTTGATATCAAGTCCCAATTCTCCTGCCATCAAACCTGCCAGATGGGCCACTTCCACTGAATGCTTCAGGACATTTTGTCCATAACTTGTTCTGTACTTTAATCTTCCAAGAAGCTTAATCAGTTCCGGATGAAGATTATGTATGCCTACCTCGAATGTCGCCTGCTCTCCTTCTTCCTTGATGATATTGTTAACTTCTTTTTCCGCCTTTTCAACCATCTCTTCGATTCTTGCAGGATGGATTCTTCCATCTACGATCAGTTTCTCAAGAGACAGTCTTGCGATTTCTCTTCTGACCGGATCAAAACCGGATAAAATAACTGCTTCCGGCGTATCGTCGATGATCAGATCGATTCCGGTAAGGGTTTCTATGGCTCTGATGTTTCTGCCCTCTCTTCCGATGATTCTTCCTTTCATTTCATCATTCGGAAGCGGTACGACCGAAACGGTGCTCTCTGCCACATGGTCCGCAGCACATCTCTGGATGGCTCCAGTAATGATTTCTTTCGCTTTTTTATCAGCTTCTTCCTTGGCCTTGGATTCAATTTCCTTGATCATGACAGATGCTTCGTATCTGATTTCCTTTTCAACATTGGAGAGCAAAATATTTTTTGCTTCCTCCACCGTATAGCCGGAGATCCTTTCAAGCTCTTCAATCTGTTTGGATATGAAACTGTCCAGTTCCTGTTGTTTTTCTATCAATGTCTGTTCTTTTTGTGTAATGCTCTCTTCTTTCTTTTCCAGGTTTTCTGTTTTTCGATCAATGGCTTCTTCCTTCTGGATCAGTCTCTTTTCCGATCTCTGGATTTCGGCTCTTCTTTCTCTGATTTCACGCTCAACCTCACTTCGCATTCTGTGAGCTTCTTCTTTTGCTTCAATGGTTATTTCCTTCTTTATGGTTTCGGATCTGTTTTCAGCGTCGAGAATGATATTTTTAGCTTTTTGTTCAGCGCTTCCAATGGCTTTTTCTCCCACGTTTTTTCTGAATATATATCCAACCAGCAGCCCGAAGGCCAAGGCAATAATTCCAATGAGTATTGCTGTTCCTACTCCTATGTTAACACACCTCCCTACTTTTCAAAATTTAATCCTTTTAACACCCGTAAATCCTTGGGTGAATTACTAAATATCAGCATTACGTAATTAAATATTGATATAACTACACAATATATATTATAATGTTTACCGTAATATAATGTCAAGTTGAATTAGCCTGCGTCAACCGTGTATTTTTCCGTAATATCACGGTTTACAGGTATGAAATAACAGCCTTTCGACCCTTATCGCTTTCGTTCATGAAAGAAACTTCGGTTTTTTTGCCGTCTGAAGTTAATTGAACAAGTGTCCCCGAACATAGTTGAAGAAGGTATTTAACATGGTTTATTTTAAAAACTTACTGAAAAACATAGATAAGGTCCTTTTATTTCTGCCGGTTTTTTTTGCTGTAATCAGCATTATTATGGTCGGCAGTACATCCTATGAGGGCCAGTTTATCATCACGAAGGATATTACAGTACAGTTTGCCGCATATATCCTGGGAGCGATTGCTCTTTGCATCGTTCTCCTGTTCAATTATAAAACCTTTGAAAGCATGGAAAAGATCATTTATGCCGGTTCGGTGCTGTTTCTCCTTACGGTTTACATCCCGGGTCTGGGAGTGGAGCATTTCGGTTCCAGAGCGTGGGTCGATCTTGGCCCCGTCGATATGCAGCCCTCGGAGCTTGTTAAAATATCCTTTGTGCTGGTTTTTGCCAGCTATCTGACCAGAAATCGAGGTTCCCTGTATACCCTGAAAGGCGTCGCGCTGGCGTTCCTTTATGCTGCCCCTTTCCTCGTGATTATTTTGAAAGAAGACCTTGGAACTGCGGTTGTAATGAGTTTTATCACGGTGATCATGATCTTCTGTGCAGGGATCGACTACAAGCTGTTCGCAAAGCTGGGCGGAGTGTTTTGTATCTCTATGCCGATCCTTTACCGGTTTATGGCCTCTCACCAGAAGGAAAGAATTGACGCCTTCCTGCATCCGGACAACCTGTCTCTCGCGGGTAACTATCAGGTTTGGAATTCCAAGGTTGCCATCGGGTCCGGAGGAATTCTCGGCAAGGGACTTTTTCAAGGAACACAGAAGGAATTGAAATTTCTTCCCGTTCAGAAGTCCGACTTCATATTCTCCGTAATTGTGGAAGAGCTTGGAATGGTTGGCGGAGCCGTTGTCATCCTGCTCTACACCGTCTTTCTCTACCGCATGGTGAAGATCGCTGATAACGCGAAGGATTTGTACGGTTCCCTCATCGTGATAGGAATCCTTGCCATGTTCTGCTTCCAGATCTTTGAGAATATTGCCATGGCCATGGGTATCATGCCTGTTACCGGTATCACCCTACCATTTATCAGCTATGGCGGCTCCTCTGTGGTGGCTAATATGATCGCTCTGGGAATTGTTTTAAACGTAGGAATCAGGAGCAAAATCATCAACTTTTAAAATAAATATAATGTAATCCCAGCGGACTAAAAATGGATATTACCGTGTAGTGTTTTACGAAAACGGACATATAAAAAACAGCCTATGGATACCATTCCAGTATCATAGGCTGTTTCCGTTTATAATTCTTAATTGCTTGCCCTTGTTCTTTCTTTTATATAATTGAATATAATGCCGCTCGCTACTAAAATACAGAATATAATAATATAACGATAAAAAGCCTTACTTGTTCCATATAAGCTAATAATAGTTCCAATGCTGATGATACCAACGAGTATGATCAGAAACAGTTTTAATCCCCACTGTATTTTTGTATTATATCTAAGCCAATATGGGACCAACAGAAATGTTAATAAATATATAAAAAAGTATACAGATGAGCCAAGCTCCAGATCAAGTAACACAAACGCCAGTAAACTCACAATAATGGATATTAATAATAATTTTATTGATCCAATTATTATATCTTTCATAGAAAGAACCCCATTAAATACCCCATAATCATAGAAGCTGGGAATGATTCATTCCCAGCTCGAAATCTACTTCTTACTTTCTCTTTTTCCTCATGATACGAATGAGAATGACCGCTGCGACGACAACTACCCCTGCAAGCAGGATTGCTTCATGGATGCCCCCCGACGCTATGTAGATTGAGGTTGGTCCGTCGGCTCCGCCGATGATTCCTATTTCCATTTTCTTTACTCCTGCTTCCTTTATTCCTTTTCGTCTATTGCATCTATGATCCGGTCAAGTATTTTTGCAAAGTTTTTTTCTATATAGGAGCCTTCCCGGCAAACGATGGGGAGACCGTTATTTGCAGCAATGTGAATATTTTCGTCATACTGTATGATCCCTGCCATCGGCGGTCGCATAATCTCCGCGATCTCGGCGATACCCGGAATCAAACCCGTTGTAATCAGGTTGGCCATTACCTTATTGATCACATAGACTCTCCTCTTGATTCCCAGTTCCAAAAGAACCTGATCCAGCATATCTGCATCACGGACCGCAGCATACTCCGGAACTGTAACAATCACTGCCAACTCCGCTCCCGCAGCGGCAATTGCAAGATCCTCGCCGATACCAGCCGGAGCATCAATGATAATAAAATCAAAATTTTTCTTTAATTTATTGCACAACACCTTCATGTGGAGAGGAGTAATCTCTGCTTTCTGCTTATTCTGCGGGGCTGACATTAAATAGAGATCCGGAAATCTCCTGTCTCTAATCAGCGCCTGCTTGATTCTGCAGACGCCGGACAGCACATCCGCGACATCATATACTACTTTGTTCTCAAGGCCCAGACAGATATCAAGATTCCGTAGTCCCATGTTCATGTCGATCAGTACAACCTTGTAACCTTGCTGTGCGAGCTTCGCTCCGGCATTGGAAGCAAATACGGTCTTGCCGACTCCTCCCTTTCCGGAAGCGATCAAAATAACCTTCCCCATCTTACTCTCCTCATTGTGTAATTTTTGTGTCAATGCTGTAATCCTCGTAGATCTTATCCAGCTGTAAATATTTTCCGATTACTTCCCTTGCCACCGGAGCTGCATAACCAGCCGTGCCTCCTTGAAACAGAAGAACCGCCACTGCGATCTTTGGATCGTCGGCTGGCGCCATTGCCATAACCCAAGCAAAGGGATCATAGCTGGCTTTATAGGCATCGATTTTGGCTGCGGTTACTCTTCCGCCGCTTAAATTGATCACAGCCTGTCTGACGGCGTAATTCCTGGTTGAGTAGATATCAGGATATTCCTTCAGCAGTCTGTTCATCTCAAGTTCCACGTCGGTCCATTTTAAACTGCCGTTGATCTTTGGCAGATACTGTTTGATGTATTCCACTTCATCCGGCGGATTGATCTTTCCCGCTCTCTCAGCGGTTCCGGTTTTTCCGGCCACCTGTACGGGGAAGTTGCCGAAGGTTCCCTTTAAGCTTCCTTTTGGGCCGGTGGCAACTCGCTTCATCCCTTCGATGATATACTTCAGGTTATCTTCATTTTGCAGACTGATCTTCTTACCCGGTTCCTTTACATGGGGGCCTTCGCCTTCGATGGCTTTGATCAGGCTTACTTGGTTGTGAACTCCTTTATTTCCGATGGTTGCGATGTAGTTGGCCATCTGCAGCGGCGTATAGGCATTTTCACCCTGCCCGATGGAGATGTTCAGCTCATCCCCGGTAGTCCATGCTGCCTGGTTGAAGTAGGTAAATTTGCATAGGTCTACAACTGTTTCGACCAGATTTTCCTTCACGCCCATTTTTCCCATACGTTGGATGAGCTCGTTTCTTGTGGGATTCTCCTCCGTCCAGCTTACGATGGTGTCAATGTTTTCCTTGAGCTTTTCCTTGTCTTGAATGATAGACTTCTGGAAATACATTTCGGCCCTGCCTATGAGCACATTTCTCAGCATGGATTTGATCTGCGCCATTTTTCTTTCCTGGCTGGGGACCGGAACAACGGTTTCGGGGATTTCAATCCCGGTTTTCACGCCAAGTCCGTACTGCTGAGCAAAGGATGTTATCTTTTCAATATTCATAGGCTCTCTTAACCCCAGAGACGTTCTTTTATAAAAGTCCCGGCCTGTGGCGATATCGAAGAAATAATAGTTGCAGGACACTTCCAGCGCTTCCATCAGATTGATGTATCCGTGATTCCCTCTTGATCGGTTCCAGATCAAGCAACCGTAAGTCCGATTTCCTAGCTTGACATAGCCGCCGTCCCGAAGCTTTCTGTTGGGATCCAAGCCGCTCTCCAGTGCCGCAGTCGCGGTGACCATTTTGAAGGTGGATCCTGGCTGTACCGCCGTTCTTGCAGCCACATTGAACAAAGGCAACGGCGACAGAGGATCTCTTAAATTTTGCCCCTGCAACGCATTCCAGTCCTCTTTGCTGATTCCTGTGGCAAAGAGATTGGGATCGAAATCCGGATAGCTTGCCATGGCAAGCACATCGCCGGTCTCGACCTCCAAGGCCACTACGGCTCCTACGTTGGCATTCTTATAGGCCGTTCCGTATTTAAAATCGCCCCATTGACTCTTAAAGGTCCCTGCCTTCTGAATCTCCGTCAGTGCCTGCTGAAGCGCGTCTTCCGCAGTTTTTTGAAGTTCCAGGTCTATGGTAAGATAAAGATCCTTTCCTTTTTGGGGCTCCGTCTCATTGATCACTCTGACCAGCTCTCCGAAGGCATTGACTTCCACATTTTTCGTTCCATCGGTTCCTTTCAGATAGGATTCAAAGGATTTTTCAAGGCCTTCCTGTCCGACCATGTCGGTTGGTTTATAGCCTTTCTCATCAACATAGTAAGACTTTTCGCTTTCCGAAATCTGACCAAGGTATCCCAGCACATGAGCGGCGGTATTTCCGTTTGGATAATACCGGATTGACTCAGCTACCACTTCAACCCCAGGCAAATCCGAGTTTTTCTCTTCAATAATAACAATGGTGTTGTTGGATACGCCCCCCGCTATTTTGGCGGGCATGTATTTCCGGTAACCTTGGGAAGAAAGCTCGTTCCGTACCACCATAATCTTCCGCGCCTCTTCGTCGGTCAGATCAGCCGGAATCTCGAATTTCTCCCGCAGGGCTCTGAAAGCCTGTTCCGCTGTCAAGTCGAGATCCAGATAATATCTCCCCAGAAAGCTTTCTTTATCCAGCTCTTTCAGGAATTTCATGTTTTTCACTGAAATCGGAGGGAAAATATTGTACACAGTCTGCAGCTCAGCCTGCGCATCATATTTGTTGAGCCCTTCATCGATGTTCTGCCGTCTCCTCATTTCATCAAAAGCCTGTTCGGCAGAATAGTCGGTCGGCATTGCCTGCGATGCAAGCCAATCTTCGATATCCTTCTGATAGGTGTATTCAAATTTCCCGTTCTCCATCAGAATGGGGAAATTATCATAATACGCATCCCCGTTTGCCTCGAGAATATGAATCAGATTGCGGGAAACCCTATTGATTTCTTCATTGGACAGGTCCCCCGGGCTAAAGTGTACAGTAAAGCTCGGAATATTGCCTGCAAGCACCCTGCCATAACGATCCAGAATTTCTCCCCTGGGAGCGGAGGTGCTGATGGTTTTTACGCTGATGCTTGAAGCTCTCTCATCCCAAACGCTACCCTCCACCACAGTCAGGTCGAACAACCGAAGTCCCAGGATCGCCATCATGACCATGACCATGAGAAGTATTTGATTCGTTCTTGATTTCAACCATTTCATGATCTATTTAAGCTCCTTGCCTCCTGAAGGTTCCCACGGTACATATACCGATCGCCGCGATGCTTTATCACACTTCGGCTTACAACTTTATAAATTGCCAGTGTGATAATAATATGATAAGCCAGCAATACGGCTTCTTTTTCCATAACGTATAAAAAGTCGTCAGAGTTGCTGAGCAACGCATTGACGCTCCAATATAACAATGCATAGATCACGGTTCCGACTAAGGATGCAATTATAACGGAAATGATGCTGTCTTTGTAAAAGAATCGTTTCATCTCCATGCAGACCAACGCGATCAAAAAATTGCACAGGGCAGCGACTCCAATGATTTCTGCATAACATATATCACCGACCAGCCCGAACAGGATTCCGTAGAAAATACCGTGATAACCCTCATATAAAAATGAGAAAATCACCACCAGACAGAGAATCAGGTTCGGTGACATGTCGAAAATTCTAAAGTGGTTCATTACGGTCGATTGCAGTATGAACGCAATAAAAAATATTAAAAATGAATATCTATATCTCAATATGTCCTCCCGGAACTACTTTCTGACTAAAACGGTGACCTTCTGCAGATTTTTAAAATATGCGCTTGGATCAATCGTTACCGTTTTAAGCAGTGTATCATTGTTCCATTCAACCTTCTTCACTTTACCTATGGGTATTCCCTCGGGATACATGCCTATCCCTGATGTGATCAGGATATCTCCCTCAATGATAGCGGCATCCGGATCGATCATATACCCTTCAAGCCCTCCTTTTCCATCACCGGAAAGAATCCCTAAGAGCTGCATGTCACGGAACACTTTGAAGCTGACCGAGTTGGACTCGTCAATTACCGATATTACCTTTGCCCAGTCGGTGCCGGTCTCCAAAACTCTGCCGATGAGACCGTCCCCGTTGATCACGACAGAATCCTTGGAAATCCCGTCATCAGACCCTGCATTGATCGTAAAGAGATTGAACCAATTGGAGCCGTCCATGGCAACCACGTCAGCGGTTACATAGTTATAGTTGGGCGTTACATTCTCATATCCCAAGATATTGGACAGGTGTCTCAGCTCAGCCAGTTCAGCCTCTGTCAGCTTGATCTTTATAATTTCCCTGTTAAGATCGGAAATCTGGTCTTTAAGCTCCTCATTTTCCCTCAGGATGCTTCGGAATTGAAAAATCCCTTTCACACCGGATTTTACTCCGTTCCCTGCGCTGGAAACAGGCCCCTGCACAAAAACTATGGCCTTCTGCACACTGCGGCCCAAAGCAGTGCTATTTCCGATATTACTATAAGAAACAATGATGACAATGATCAAAGCCAATAATATCGACAATATGGTTGTTAAAATTTTGTGTTCTCTCAGCCAATTCATACTCTCTTTTTCGTGCCTCTTCCCGCATATTTTTGAAGCTTGTCCATATTCATAAGGCTCTTTCCGGTTCCCTCAGCGACCGCCTGCAGCGCATTTTCTGCGATGGTCACCTTTAAGCCCGTGGAAAATTCAATCAGATCATCCAGCCCTTTGATCAGCCCCCCGCCGCCGGACAAAACAAGTCCGTTGCTGACGATATCGGCGGCTATTTCAGGAGGGGTTTTTTCCAAAGTGCTCTTGATTCCGTCTATAATGACCTTGATCGGTTCCTCCAAAGCTTTCATCGCATCGACAGATGTGATCGTAATAGTCTTTGGAAGACCGGTTATTATGTCTCTGCCTCTTGCCTCCATCTGCTGGATGCATTCAGGATCCGATTTGTCTATGTATGCGCAGCCGATCTTTTCCTTGATTTCCTCAGCAGTTTTGTCACCGATCAGAAGATCATAATGCTTTCGCATATAAGCCACGATGGCTTCGTTGAGTTTGTCTCCGGCATGTCTCAGCGAGGTGCTTGTGACGATTCCCCCCAACGCGATGATTGCGATGTCCGACGTCCCTCCGCCGATATCGGCTATCATGCAGCCCATGGCGCTTTCAATCGCCAGGCCTGTCCCTATGGCAGCCGCCATCGGCTCCTCCAGAATATATACTTCCTTTGCACCCAACTGGCGGATCACTTCTTCAACCGCTCTTTTCTCAACCTCGGTAACACCGGAAGGAACTCCTACGACGACTCTGACCCTGGTAAAGATGGATGTATCCGGCATGACTCGTTTGATGTATGTTTTCAGCATACTTGCAGTCATTTCGAAGTCCGAAATGACACCGTCCTGCAGGGGCCTTATAACCCGGATGCTTTCCGGTGTCTTTCCAATCATTCCCTTCGCTTCTTTTCCCGTGGCAATTACGCTTTTTGTATAAGCATCCACCGCGATAACCGAAGGCTCATTCAGAACGATTCCTTTATTTTTTATATAAATCAAAGTATTTGCAGTACCAAGATCAATTCCCATGTCTTTGTAAAATAAGCTCATTTTACTCACTCCTTTAATCTAATCAGCATTGATTTCATTCATTTAATTCATAACAGCATCTTTTCTTTCAGGCTAACATAGATTCCGTCACCAATGATTATATGATCAAGCACCTTGATACCGAGAAGCTCTCCTGCCTCCACCAGCCTTCGGGTAACGTCGATATCCGTCTGGCTGGGCATGGGGTTTCCGCTTGGATGATTATGAACCGCTATCACGGAACAGGCGCTTTTCTTTATCGCAGTACAAAACACCTCTCTGGGATGAACCACAGAGCTGTTCAAACTTCCGACAGAAATATTCTCAATCATAATAATTTCATTCTTGGTGTTTAAGAGCAAAACTTTAAAATACTCTTTTTTTAAGTATCTCATCTCTTCGATAAACAGGGATGCTACTTCATCAGGAGACTTGATATTGATTCTTTTTCCTCTGGGCTTTGTAGCTATTCGCTTGCCAAGCTCTATGGCTGCAACAATCTGACAGGATTTTGCCATGCCCATTCCGGGGATTCCCGAAAGTTCTTCCGGCAGACATTTTGTTAAGTAGGATATGCCCTCTTCTTCAAGAGCCAGAATACGATTTGCGAGCATAATTGCAGAACCCCCCTTCGTTCCCGATCCGATCAGAATTGCAAGAAGCTCTGTGTTTGATAGTGTTTCCGCACCGTATTGAATGAGCTTCTCTCTCGGACGTTCTTCGGAAGGAAGTTCCTTGATCATGATATCCTTCTTAATGTGATTCATGTTTCCCCCTTAGCTTTTCAGCTGATTTGTCCTCCTTTTCTCCCATACCAAACTTGATGACACATCGCGCCATCCACTTTTGCTCGCTACTCCCATAAGTATTTATTATTTTAACATTTTAACAAACTTAATACAATTAGATTTGTGAAAAATCATTTCCTTTTCTTGTCTTCTCATCATGATATATTTAAAAAATTTCCTCATATATAATCCTCTTTCAGAGACATAATAAGATTGAACACATTGAATCAAATCATACAGGAGGGTAAATATGGACAGAAGCAATAGAAACCACAGTATCAAATGCACCGTAGATTCCTGCAAATATCATTGCGACAATGGCGAATACTGCGCACTTAGCCAGATTCAGGTGGGCACTCACGAGAAAAATCCAACTCAGGAGCAATGCACAGATTGTCAATCCTTTGAATTAATGAGCTAAGGGGAATTGGTACAATAAAGCTGCCCGGAAAAGGCCGTCAGGGCGAATTTCGCCCCGATGGCCTTTTCATACTTGTGGATCCCCCTTTCCGATGGTAAAATGTGATAGATTGAAACGACAAAGATCCTTTGTCCTGTTATGATAGCTGAAAGGGATATAAAATGAATAGCCGAATCATACTTGCATCTTCCTCGCCAAGAAGGATTGAAATGCTTAAAAAAAATGGAATTGAACCGGTAATCATGCCGGCTGATGTGAAGGAAACCCTGCCCTATAAAATGTCTATGGGACAGGCAGTGATGTTTCTGGCTTTAAAAAAGGCGCTGTATGTGGAAAAGCTTCTTCTCAGAGAGCCATTGGACAAAGAAGCTCCAGCCGTTATCATAGCTGCGGATACCATCGTATACAAGGACGGAATGATCGGCAAACCGGAAAATGTAGAGGATGCAGTCAGTATATTGACACGATTGAAAAATACCTATCATTTTGTTGCTACCGGGGTTGCCCTCGTCAGACCGGGCGCCCAAAAGCGTTCTTTGTTTTACGATCAAACCCAGGTTTTTTTCAGGGACTACAGCGATGAGGAGATTAAGGAATATTTGGAGACGGACGAACCCTGGGACAAGGCCGGAGCTTACGCGATTCAAGGAACCTGGGGAAAATATGTGACCCGCGTCATCGGGGATCAGGATAATGTGATCGGATTTCCGTGGTTAAGGATCAAAACGGAGCTCCTGAGACACTGGCCGGAAATTCAAATATAAGGCTCTGATCATTGCATGATAAAACGGGATACTATTTTGTCTAGTGGCGTTACCGAGCCCGGCAGCTTCCATATCAATACCGCTTTCTGTTATCTCATAAGTTTTTAATCCATGAAGCACATCTGCTTCAATCGCTTTTCCGTCACGGACATATTCCATAGATTCCAAATACTCTGCCCAGTGTAAATTCGTAAAATATAGCAGCAATTGCTTTTCAGCCAAACTCACCCCCTTCTTGCCCGCCTTATTGACCAGTCTTTCGTAAAGATCTTTTTCCTTATTTCGTAGAAGGTTGAATGGCTCACAGCTTGCTTCTTTTAACAGTTCATCTTCAAGACTGACAAAAAAGCAGCTTTCACCAATATCTCCCTGTCTTCCGGCTCTGCCCCGCAGCTGATAGTCAATTCGAATACTCCTGTTGAACCCGGTCCCAATCACAAATAATCCGCCGGCCTCCCGGACTCTCTTATTTTCAGCTTCATTCGCGCCACCGAGCTTGATGTCTACGCCACGTCCGGCCATGTTGGTCGAAACCGTTACGGCAAAAAAGACACGCGAAATGAGACGAATTCATGGGAAAAGAGACAGGTTGCGCTGTCCCCTTTTCAGTATGACAAGCACTATTCTCCCCTGGGACGCATATACTTCTAACACATTTGATAACTTCTGAAAGGGGTATTTTTATGAGCATTTCACTAATACTCACATCCCTGTTGCTATCGAATCCACTCGTTTTGTTATCTTCTTATGTTTCAATGGGGAACTCCTTCCCTCAGCCGCTTACCGACAAGGAAGAAGCATATTACCTTTCCCTATATGAACAGGGTGATAAGGAAGCGAAAAACGTCCTTGTGGAACGGAATTTGAGATTGGTTGCTCATATTGCCAAGAAATACGCCAATACAGGGAAAAATCCGGATGATTTGATTTCCATCGGTACCATCGGCCTGATTAAGTCCGTCAATACATACAATCGAAATAAGAGTGTCCGTCTAGCTACCTACGCTGCAAAATGTATCGAAAATGAAATCCTGATGAACATCAGAACGACAAAAAAAACAAAAATTGAAATATCCCTCAACGATCCAGTAGGAACGGATAAAGACGGAAATGAAATCAACTTCAACGATATCCTGGGTACGGATACCGATGCGATTATTGATGATATTGACAATAAAATGCAGGTGAAAAAACTGCATGATGCTATTTTTCATCTCCTGAAGGACAGAGAAAGGATGGTGATTGTCAAGCGCTTCGGACTTGCAGGAGAAAATGCAAAAACGCAGAGGGAGGTGGCCAAGGAGCTTGGGATTTCCCGGTCGTATGTTTCAAGAATAGAAAAAAAGGCTATCCTGAAACTCAAGGAAGCCTTCTCAGAAGAATTTGATCATTAATTGAGGTATTCCACCATCTGGCGGAACAGCGGAACTGCCGAGCCTCTTCCGGAGCCTCCCGACTCCACAAAGACAGTAATTACATATTTGGGTTCTTCAGCAGGGAAGAATCCGGTGAACCAGCCGTGTACCACCATTTCGCCATGGTAGGACGCTTCTGCTGAACCGGTCTTCCCTGCAATCGTTACTCCCGCTCCCGAGAGATTGTTTGCCGTTCCGTAATTCACGGTATCTATCATCATTGCTTTTATCATGTCCGCTGTACTTTTCTTTATAACACGTTTCGGAGGGTCCTTTTCCAGATAGTCGATTGCCCCTCCCTCTGTGGTACCTCGGATCAGAGACAATCCGCGATCCATGCCTCCCGAAGCGATGACAGCTGTGATTCTGACCGCTTGTACCGGAGTGATCAGCAGCTTGCCCTGCCCGATTGATAAATTCCCAATGCCGGCGCCCTGGATATCCTGAGAACCGGGAAGCAGTCCGGTCTTTTCCTCAATTCTCCCCGTCAATGCCTTTTCTCCAACACCAAAGGCTCTCGCCATTTCCAGAACCTTATCGCCGCCGGTCATCATACCAATTTGAATAAAAGCGGAATTACATGATTTGGCAAAAGCGTCTCGAAAGCTGATCTCGCCGTGCCCTTCCTCCTTGGAGCAATTGATCGTGACACCGTTGATTTCTTCATATCCTTTGCATTGAAACATGTAATCCGCTGGTATAGCTCCGCTTTCCAAGGCTGCTGCGGCGACTATGATTTTAAAGATCGATCCCGGCGGATAGAGGCTTTGTGTCGCTTTGTTGATAAATTCCTCATTGTCGCTCTCCAGGTATTCCTCCACTTTGGAAGGGTTGTAAGACGGGCAGCTGGCTCCGGCCAAGATCTCGCCGGTCCTTGGGTCCAAGACGATAATGGACCCGCTGTATCCGGAATCCCTAAGAACCTGTTCCGCTTTTTTCTGTATTTTCAGGTCGAGAGTGGTAATAACGCCGCAATCCGGGTTTTTTACGGTGCTGGAAATTCCAAGCCCCGGTATGATCATTCTGCTCCCGTCAACAGAAGCATAGACGACCTTCTGTTTTTTTGAAAGGATGTCGTTGAACTCCTTCTCAATTCCCGCCGCTCCGGTCCCGTCTGTTTCATTGATATAACCCACAAAGTGGACAGCCGGCTGTTCCTCTTCATAGCGGGCCGCTCCCTTGATGATAAAAGCGTCATATTCCCGTTTCAGAACATATGCCCCATCTCTTGTGAAAATTGGACTTCGGTAAACGTAATACCTTTGGCTCTCATTTTTCACCTTTTCAGCACCGATCATCTGAAGGATCCTGACGGCGTTAGCGTCCAGCTTTTCCTTCTTGATAATGTAAATAATGCTCTCATCAGCGCCTGTCAGCCGGTTTCCGTTTCGGTCAAAGATTGTGCCTCGCGTATCTTCTCCGTCCAGTGTAATCCTTTGCTGCTTTGCATTGGCGGAAGCAAATCTTTCACTTTCCAGTATTTGAACCTGAGTCAGTCTGGCAGCCAGGATCAGCAACAGCAGAGTGAATCCAATTCCAATCGCAATCAGTCTTCTTCTCATAACAAAAAACCCCCTGAATGTATTTTCTCAAATTCAGAGGGTTTTTATACTTTTAGCGAGCCGCCAGGGCTATTCCCTTGGGAACCGCTCACTTTTCGAATAATTCTATAGTTCATGCATAAACAGTCCGCTGCCCAGCTTCGGCTCAAACCAGGTCGATTTCGGAGGCATAACCATTCTCTTGTCAGATACTGCGAGAAGATCGGAAATGGAAACCGGGTACAGGGCAAAGGCCACGGCCATATCATTGGCAACTCTGCGCTCCAGCTCTCCAAGCCCTCGAATGCCGCCGACAAAATCAATTCTTTTATCCGTTCTCGGATCCTCGATGCCTAGGATCGGCTGAAGCAGGTTGTCCTGCAGAATGGAAACATCCAGGCACTTTATCACATCCTCGTCGCACACGATCTCTTCTTTGGCGGTCAGCTTGTACCAATGATCAGAAAGAAACATACCGAAAGCATGTTTGCCCTCCGGCCGGTAAGGGCCCTTTCCGATTTTTTCAACCGTAAACCTTTCGGAGATCTTCCGAAGGAATTCCTCCTCCGTAAGCCCGTTGAGATCCCTGACCACGCGGTTGTAATCAAAAATTCTCAAATCGGTGTCCGGAAATATCACCGCCATGAAGAAGTTGAACTCTTCTTCCCCGGTGTACCCCGGATTCTCTTCTCTCCGTTTCAGTCCGACTTTTACTGCAGAGGCGGAACGGTGATGTCCGTCGGCGATATACATAGAGTCAATTTCACCAAAAAGAGAGGTAAGCGATATTAAAACTCCTTGGTCGTTTACGGTCCAAAGAGCGTGTCGGATCCCGTCTCCGGTTGTAATGTCGTACTCCGGCTGATGACTGTTTATCCAGCCTTCGACCAGAGCACGCAGCCTTTTATCATCCCGATAGGTTAGAAAAACCGGTTCCGTATTGGTATTGCAGCGGTCAAAATGGTTAATCCGGTCCAGTTCCTTTTCTACACGGGTAAATTCATGCTTTTTGATCGTATCATTCAAATATTCATCTATGGAAACACAACCGACGATACCTGTCTGGGAGCGGCCGTCCATGGTCTGCCGGTAAATATAGAGCATAGGGCATTCCTCTCTGATCAGGATTTCGTTTGCCAGAAAATCATCTATGTTCTTTTTTGCTTTCGCGTAAACAGCCCCCGAATAGGGATTTTCTTCATGGGGCAAATCGATTTCCGATCTGCAGATATGAAGAAAGCTGTATGGATTTCCAGCAGCCATTTCGGCCGCTTCTTCCCGGTTCATTACGTCATAGGGGAGGGATATTACCCTGTCTGCATATTCCTTCGCCGGCCGTACCGCGCGAAAGGGCCTTACGATTGCCATTTTATAACCTCCAGAATTTTTTCAATTACCTCATCAATACTCATGCCTGTTGTATCCAGCTCAATGGCATCTTCAGCCTTTTTCAGCGGATTCAACGCTCTGGTGGAGTCATTGTGATCGCGCCGGATTATATCCTCCTCCACCGTTTTCAAATCCACCGATTCGCTCTTCTCCTTCAGCTCCAGCCATCTGCGATGCGCCCGTTCCGCTGAGGAGGCGGTCATAAAAAATTTGTACTCGGCATCGGTCAGCACATTGGTTCCGATATCCCTGCCGTCCATCACAACGCTTTTAACCTGCCCCATTTTCTTCTGGAGCGCCACAAGCTTCTCCCTGACTTCAGGCAAAGCGGAACAATCCGATGCCATCTTCGATACCTCCGGGGTACGGATTTTATCGTTTACGATCTCGCCATCCAAAACGATGTTCCCGTTTGTAAAATCAATCTCCGTCTCTTCCAAAAGCTGATTCATTGCAGCCTTATCCCCCAGATCGATGTTCCTCTGAAGTATTTTGTAACCAACGGCCCGGTACATGGCCCCGGTATCAATATAATCAATTCCAAGGAGCTTGGCCAATCGCTTGGCAATCGTGCTCTTACCCGCTCCGGATGGTCCGTCTATTGCAATTCTAATCGTATCAATCATTCTAGTTTTCCTTGCCCTTATCCTTTCCAAGCAGCTTTTCGATCTCCGCCACGAAGGTGTTCACATCCTTGAACTGACGGTATACGGATGCAAAGCGCACGTAAGCAACCTCGTCCAGATCCTTGAGATGCTCCATGATAACCTCGCCGATCAGCTTGCTTTCCACTTCCTTTTCCATCATATTGTTCAGACCGCGCTCGATATCGTCCACGATTTTCTCAATGTCCGCAATTGGCACCGGTCTCTTTTCACAAGCCTTGATGATGCCGTTCATAACCTTGTTTCTGTCAAAGGCTTCTCTGCTTCCATCCTTTTTGATGACCATGAAGATCATTTCTTCAACCTTTTCATAGGTGGTGAAACGCTTGCTGCAAGAGTCGCATTCCCTTCTGCGTCTGATAGCATGTCCTTCTTCCGTCGGTCTTGAATCAATTACTCTGGTATCCAGATTCTCACAAAATGGGCATCTCATCTTATATCCTCCATTACACGACAATAGCACCGGCCAATACAATTACTGTTACATCATGGATTTATTTTACCGATATCTTGTACCTTATGCAAGGGTTTTAATATTTCTTGTCCCCTCTTCCGTAATCCCGGATATAGCCCGAATTGTTTCCGGAGTCATCCTGCTCGAAATCAGTGCGTCTCTCATAGATGGAATCGGATTCGAAGATGCCGGCTACGTCCACCAGAATCACATCGTCACCAATCCTCTTGATATCCTTCCACTTAATCACATAATCGTCGCCTCTCCCGAAAAAACTGAAAAAGCTGCGTTGTGCAGGAACGATAATACCCTCGATGATGCCCTTCTCAAGGTTAATCTCAATATCATAAACAAATCCGAGGCTTTTCCCGTCATAGATATTGATCACCTCTTTGTTTCTCAATTCCTGTGTGCTTATCATTTCATGTACCTCCTTCATATTTGCCTCCATGATTCACCTGCCATGATTTGTTTGCCGGTTCGTTTCGTCTCAATGGTTTATTGCAGGTAGCCACATATGATATTTATGACGGGAAAAGATAAAGTATGCCCCTTTGGACATACTATATTTTTGAAAAAGTAATTCAAAAAAGGGAAATACCTTTTGGATATTTCCCGCCTTATATTATTAGTCTCTTGTTTCAGACATATTTTCTCATATACTTCAATGCATTTTTTTCCAGTCTGCTGACCTGAGCCTGGCTGATGCCGATTTCATCTGCGACCTCCATCTGGGTTTTCCCCTCAAAGAACCGCATTGTCAGGATGTGTTTTTCCCTGCTTGTAAGCTTTTTCAGCGCTTCTCTCAGAGAAATGTTTTCCATCCATTTCTCATCGGTGTTTTTTGTGTCCTTGACCTGATCCATCACATAGATAGCATCTCCCTCGTCGTGAAAGACCGGTTCGAACAGCGATATGGGGTCCTGGATAGAATCCAGAGCCAGAACGACTTCCTCTCTGGATAATTCCAAATCCTTTGCGATCTCCATAATAGTCGGTTCCCGTTGCAGTTCTCTGGAGAGCTTTTCCTTCGACTGGAGCGCTTTGTAAGCGGTGTCTCTCAGAGACCGGCTCACCCGGATCGAGTTGTTGTCCCTTAAATATCTCCGAATCTCTCCCACGATCATGGGTACGGCATAGGTTGAAAACCTGACATTGTGAGAGGTGTCAAAATTGTCAAGGGCCTTGATCAGGCCGATGCAGCCCACCTGGAACAAATCATCCGGATTTTCCCCTCTATTGCTGAAACGCTGTATCACACTTAAAACTAATCGCAGATTTCCTTTTATAAACTCGTCTCTTACCTCATTATCTCCCCCTTTGATCTGATCAATCATTCTTTTCATTTCTACGTCTTTGTACACCGGCAGCTTTGATGTGTTCACACCACAGATTTCAACTTTGCTAGCCATGAATAAGGACCTCCGCTTCTTGTTTTGCCCCCCTAAGCAGCACTTGAGCGTATACCTTATTCTTAACATCCGGGTATGTTTTTATTCTGACTTCCGAGCTTTTCTATCCCAACTTTTTGATTTCTTTTCGTAGTCTTCCGATAATCTTTTTTTCCAGTCTTGAAATATAGGATTGGGAAATTCCCATCTTGTCGGCCACTTCTTTTTGGGTCATTTCTCTGCCACTGACCAGGCCGAAACGCATTTCCATAATCTGCTTTTCCCTGGCGGATAGCTTCTTAAGCGCATATACAAGAAGGTTCCTGTTCACTTCCTCTTCGATATGGTTGTAGACAATGTCATTATCCGTTCCCAGTATATCAGACAGGAGCAATTCATTCCCATCCCAGTCAATGTTCAGGGGTTCATCAAAGGAGACCTCGCTTTTCGTCCTGCTGCTTCTCCGCAAATACATCAGGATTTCATTTTCAATGCAGCGGGAAGCGTAGGTCGCAAGCTTAATATTTTTATCCAGATTGAAGGTGTTGACCGCCTTGATCAGACCTATGGCTCCGATGGAAATCAGATCCTCCACATTAACCCCTGCATTTTCGAATTTCTTTGCAATGTATACCACCAGTCTCAGATTTCTTTCAATGAGTATCGTCTTGGCGTCTTCACTATTCAGCGCCAGTTGCTCCAGTAAAATCCGTTCC
Organism: Bacillota bacterium; assembly: GCA_023415235.1. GTDB lineage: Bacteria > Bacillota > Clostridia > Peptostreptococcales > Anaerovoracaceae > Anoxybacterium. The sequence continues at coordinate 65,656 of JAEZLP010000013.1, read as the reverse complement.
TCTTCCGGAGCCAGCGGCGGAGGCAGCACATCGCTGCCTCCTATGTAATAAATTTCATCCGGTTTGTGTCCCTTCAGGATCAGGATCAGTTTTTCTCTGATCCTCATGGCAGACAATCTAGATTTTTCCCCGATCTGAATTGTGAATTCCAATATGGTTTTAAACATCGCTAGCGATTCCTCCCTCTATCATGCTTGGGTGCAAAAGGATCGAGCAGCTTTCCTCTGTCTGCCCTCCCGAAAAATTTCCCTTGTATATCGCAAGGATTGCACCATCCGAAGCCGTCACAGTCCTGTCATTGCCTTTCCTGTCATGTACCCCGATCCGGATTTCGTCCGGCCGGATTCCGATCATATAACCCCTTTCCTCTCCGATGGATTGGAAGGGGATCATCCTGATGCGGCTTGCATATTTCCCTTTCATCAGTTTTTCCGACAGTATCTGCTTTTTTCTTTCGTCAACGGCCTCTTCGACGATATCTGAAGGAAGAAGCTGTTTTGCGGCAGCTGCAGAAATGATCATAACCGGCTTTCCGGTGAGAGGATCCTTTAAAAAGTTCCCCGTATCCATCAGGCCTTTCATGGTGACAGTCTTTCCTTCCATGGCTATTTCAACATCCGCATAGGTTCTTTCCTTCATCATTCTTCCTTTGATGAAGTCGGAAAATATGCCGAAAATAAGCCAGGTTGCCGCACATCCAATTAAAATATACGAATATCCGACGATTCCAGTATAGACGGACGCGTTTTGTGTTACTCCTGCAATTCCCAGGAAATACATCATACCGATGGTAATACCGCCCATTGCAAAACTGACCAGATAAAAAACCAGTGTGATTTTCGCAAATTGCCTGGACCTCTTGGGTCGAAAGACGAGAAAAACGACCACAGCTGAAAATCCCAGCTTCGTTAAGAGTGATAGTACCGGGCTCAGGGTGTCCAGAAAAAGGACAAAGGAGTAAATCCCACAAAGGACGCTTCCCGTAAATAAAAGCCACTTATTGCAGCGAATTCCGGCAACTTTTCCGGTAAGCAGCAGAATGATCCAACCTGTTGCCGCATTTTCAAGGAAAAGATATTCCGCATAAATCACCACATGAAAAAACCCCCTCGCTGCTGTAATCTAATTAAAGATTATAGTGCTGTCGAGGGGGGGTATTTTGTCAAAAGAGAATGTCGATTTTGAATTTATTTCACAGCTTTCTTTGCTGTTTCAGCCAATTGGGCAAATCCTGCGGGATCATGAATCGCCATCTCAGCCAGCATCTTTCTGTTGATTTCGATTCCGGAAACCTTCAGGCCGTTCATCAGCTTGCTGTAGGAGATGCCGTTCATTCTTGCGCCGGCATTGATTCTGGATATCCAGAGTCTTCTGTACTCTCTTTTCTTGTTCTTTCTTCCCACGTATGCAGAACGAAGGGATCTCATTACCGCAGGGTTTGCAGCTCTGAACACTTTGCTCTTCTGTCCGTAGAAGCCTTTAGCCAGTTTTAATATTTTCTTATGCCTTTTTCTAGCATTCAATCCTTTTTTTACTCTTGCCATTTTACGTTACCTCCTATATCCTTACACGTTTAATACTGATTTAATTCTTTTGTGGTCAGCACTGCCCAGAAGAGTAGCCTTTCTCAAGCCTCTTTTTCTCTTCGCAGTTTTCTTTGTAAGAATATGGCTCTTGTATGCCTTGTTTCTCTTTACTTTACCGGTGCCGGTCAACTTAAATCTTTTGCTTGCTCCTCTATGAGACTTCATCTTTGCTTTTGCCATTTTAAAAAATTCCTCCTACATTTTATCGAGTATTCCTTTTGACATTCTGTCCGACTCTTTAGAGGCGCTGACAGAATTCAGGCTAGAAAATCATAAATCTATGATTTATAGATTTTCATCGTCATACATTCTGTCCGACTCTTTAGGCGCCGACAGAATAGTTACTTATCCGTCTTTGGTGCTAAAATCATGATCAAACTTCTACCTTCAAACTCAGGTTTCTTTTCCACAACGCCGGAATCGGAGACAAATCCAACAAATTTTGTCATAACATCCTGTCCCTTGCTGGCATAATCCTTTTCTCTTCCCTTGAAACGAAGACTGACCTTTACCTTGTCTCCTTCCTTAAGGAATTTAGCAGCGTTATTGGCTTTCACAGCGAGATCATGTTCCTCGATAAAGGTGCTTAGGCGAATTTCTTTCACCTGCGTGATCTTCTGCTTTTTCTTAGCCTCTTTTTCCTTCTTTTGAAGCTCATATCTGTACTTACCGTAATCAAGAATCTTGCAAACCGGCGGTTTTGCCGTTGGAGCAATGTTAACCAGGTCCAGCTTTTTCTCGATTGCCAGATTCAGCGCCTCATCCAGGCTCATGATGCCCAATTGCGTTCCGTCGCTATCGATAACCCTCAATTCCTTATCACGAATTTCTTCGTTGATCTGATTTTCCTTGCTAATGATTCGCACCTCCCAAAAAATCTAAAAAGCGGATAATCGTACCCGCTTCAATAAAAACAAACCTTTTCAAACGATCCGGTTTCATTCCTATTTAACCCGGCAGCGTCAGCCGCGAAGGTGAGAAGCGGATTACTTCTACTTTGTTTACTCGAACATGTTACCATCCTATTGCCAACTTGTCAACCATTTTCTTTATCATCCGCGAACAGAGAGGAGAACGTGAACCGCTTATCAGAAAATTCGGCTTGTTCCGCCTCCTATTATTAATTGATAAATTTGCTTTCTTATTATATGATAAATATATAGATCCTGTATCATCTTAACACATTTAGTCCCTCAAGGAGTAGAAAAATATGGCCAATGGAAGAAATGCTCTATCCACCCTGTCGATCGATGAACTGATCCCTATTCTTGACAGCATCAGTGATGCCATTTTCATCGATGACGCTCAGGGTTACACCATCTGGATCAACAAGGCCAGTGAAGAGCTTTACAAGATAAAACGGAAGGATGTCATCGGAAAACATGTATCCTTCCTTGAGAGTGAAGGCATCTTCACTCCTTCTGTCGCCCGGATCGTGATGGAACAGAAAAAGGAAGTCAGTACCATACACGAAAACAAGGACGGAAAAAGACTGCTAACCACCGGGATTCCCATTATGGATGCCGATAACAATATGAGCAAGATCATAACAACCACCCATGACATTACGGAGTTGATCAATTTGCAGAATCAGCTGGAAAGCATCCAGAACACGCTGTCGGTTCTGAATGCCCAGGAAGGCTTCAATGATATTATTGCCAACAGTCCTTCCATGTGCAACGTGATCCAGCTTACGAAAAGGTTGTCTGACGTGGATTCCACAGTACTGCTCACGGGAGAATCCGGAGTGGGCAAGGGAGTGATCGCAAAGCTGCTCCATGAAAACGGCAGCCGAAGAGATTTCCCCTTTGTTAAGGTCAACTGCGGGGCAATTCCTGAAAATCTTATCGAATCCGAGCTGTTCGGATATGAAAGCGGCGCCTTTACCGGTTCCCGAAAGGATGGGAAAAAAGGTCTCTTTGAGACTGCGAACAAGGGAACCATCTTCCTGGACGAAATATCGGAGCTTCCCCATAATCTTCAGGTCAAGCTGCTTCAGGTTATTCAGGAAAGGGAGATCACGAGAGTAGGCGGCGTGGAAAGCATCCCGATCAACGTACGAATTATCTCCGCAACCAATCAGGATTTGATGTCTCTGGTCCACGAAGGAAAGTTCCGTGAGGACCTTTACTACAGGCTGAATGTGGTGCCCATCAGCATCCCCCCTCTTCGGGAGCGGCCTGAGGATATCATCCCCATGATCCGAATCTTCTTAAATCGGATTAATATAAAGATGAAAGAACATAAGGATATTGATTCCAAAACAATTGCAATACTTATGAAATACCCCTGGCCCGGCAATGTCCGCGAGCTTCAGAATATCATAGAGCGGCTTGTCATCACCACAAAAGGTACAGTGATTCAGCCTGAAAACCTTCCAAGCTTTATCTATGAAGCTGCCAACGGCGTCGAAGCCCTGGGGAAATCCACCTCAAAAAGCCTGAGTGAAGCCATGAACCATGCAGAACGTGAAATCCTGCTGAAAGCCCAGGAACAGTATAAAACAACCCGTGCAATGGCGAAAGCCCTGGGAATTAGCCAACCTACCGTAGTGCGTAAACTCCGGAAACACTCCATTGCCGATACAGAATAGAATCGTTGATTCATTTTTGTATCGCGTCGAAACAACAGTGAATTGGACAATTAAGCGGACTGTAACTAGTTTAGTTCGCTTTTTTGATTCATAATTGCATCAGAGATCCTGGTTATTCCCCCAAGATCTTCCATCAATGATTGGGCCGCTTGGCGTTCAAGTCGTTGCCCAGTCATTCCTTTCAACGATTTCAACGCTTTCAGGCCCTCAACATTATTTTTCATAATCATTCATAGTTTTGGCACAACCATTGCATAATATGATTAATGTGAATAAAACAATTATATTCTTAAGGAGGAATGTAGAAAATGGCAATTAATTACGCAGAATATGTTGCAGGTTTAGTAGCGAAAGGACATGCTGCTCAGAAGATCGCTGACAACTTCACACAGGAAAAAGTTGACCAACTGACAGCTGCTGTTGCTTACGCGCTTACTCAGCCTGATGTTGCACTTAAATTTGGTGAAATGCTTGTTGCCGAGTCCGGAATGGGTATCCCGGGAGACAAGCAGCTGAAAATGTTCGGTAAAGTAAAAGGCGCCTACTTCCAGATGAAAGGACAGAAATCCGTAGGTCTGGTTGAAGTTGATGAAAAGATGGGCATGGAGAAATATGCGAAGCCAATGGGCGTTATCGGAGCTATCATTCCTGTTACCAACGGGGAAGCTACTCCTGTCGTTAAATCACTTATGGCTCTCAAGACTAGAAACGCCATTATCCTTGCTCCCCATCCAAAAGCAAGAAATACAAACTGGGAAGTTACTGAACTGATCAGAAGCGTACTTAAAAAGTTTGATGCACCGGAAGATCTGGTACAGGCTATCCATCCTGACTATGTAAGCATCGAAGCTTCCGCAGAATTAATGAAGCAGTCTGATTTCATCCTGGCAACCGGCGGAACTCCAATGGTAAGACAGGCCTACTCCTCCGGAAATCCTGCAATCGGTGTTGGAACCGGAAACGTAGTAACGATTGTTGACGGAACTACAAAGATGGAAGACGTTGCAGCTCTGATTGTCAAGTCCAAGACATTTGACAATGCAACTTCCTGCTCCACAGAAAACAATATCATCGTTCTGGAAGAATGCTATGACGCATTTGTAGAAGCGATGGCAAAAGCCGGAGCTTACCTGATCAAGGAAGATTCCGAAGACAAGCAGAAAATGCTGAAGACCATCTGGCCGGAAAGCCCAGCAAACCACGACCTGAACAGACACATCGTAGCACAGCCTGCTGCTAAGATCGCAGAAATGGCCGGCGTAAAAGTTCCCGAAGGAACCAGAATGATCATGGTTGAGGAAAACGGCGGATACGGAAATGACTTCCCATTCACAGGCGAAAAGCTCTCCCCTGTTTCCGGAGTTAGAAAAGCTAAGGATTTCAACGATGCGGTTGATAAGCTGCTCAAGATCCTTGATTATCAAGGAAAAGGCCACAGCATCGGTATCCATACAACAATGGCTGAAAGAGTAACCTTACTGGGAGAAAAGGTTCCTGTAACAAAGGTTGCTGTAAATTCACCACAGTCTCTGACAAACAGCGGATCATGGACTTCCGGATTCCCGATGTCCATGACTCTGGGATGCGGAACCTGGGGGCACAACAGCATTTCCCACAATGCAACCTGGAAGGATCTCTTGAACTTCACCTATGTATCAAGACCGATTCCGTCCTTCCAGCCAACAGACGAAGAACTGTTTGACGAAGAAATCAGAAACGCATTCAAATAAAGCACTTTCCAGCGGAGCCTTACGGCTTCCGCCAATTGGAAAATAATCACACCACTCAGGCAATAGGGGCTGTGATTGCAGCCCCAAAATATTCAAAAAAGGAGATATAAAAATGTCAAACATCAAAGAACAAGGTATGAAGTACAATCTTTATTCCTGGAGCGCTCAGAAAAAGATCAACCCTATGGTAGTATCCAAAGCAGAAGGAATTTATTTCTGGGACGAAGACGGTAAGAAATATTTCGATATGTCAGCTCAGCTTGTAAACTCCAACCTGGGTCACGGGCATAAAAAGCTGATTCAGGCCATCAAGGATCAGGCTGAAAAGATGGCTTTCATGGGTCCTGGCTACTCCGTAGACGTTCGTTCCGAAGCTGCGCAGAGAATCGTTGAATTATCAGGATTGGAAGGAGCAAAAGTCTTCTTTACCAACGCTGGCGCGGAAGCTAATGAAAACGCAATCAAATTTGCAAAAGCATACACAGGAAAATGGAAGATCTTCTCCGCATACAGAAGCTATCACGGCGCATCCTTCGGAGCAAGCTCACTGACCGGCGAACCAAGAAGATTCATCGCAGAACCAGGTGTTCCAGGCTTCATTAAGTTTGACGGACCATATCCTTACAGAGCACCAAAGGCTTGCAAATTCAACTCTGAAGCTGATGTTACAGAATTCTATCTCGAGCTGCTGGAAAATCAGATCCTTTACGAAGGACCAGATCAGATCGCTGGTATCTTCTTTGAAACAGTTGTAGGATCCAACGGCGTTCTGGTACCGCCTAAAGGATATTATGAAGGAGTAAGAGCACTCTGCGACAAGTACAATATCGTACTGATCTTCGACGAAGTAATGGCTGGCTTCTACAGAACCGGAACTCCGTTCGCATTCCATAACTTTGGAGTAAAGCCGGACCTGGTAACCTTTGCTAAGGGTGCAACCTGCGGATATGTTCCGCTCGGCGGCGTTATCGTAACTGAAAAGATCAACAAGATCTTCGACGAAAAGAAGATGTTCAACGGATTGACCTACAGCGCTCATCCAATGGGCTGCGCAACCACCATCGCTACTCTTGACGCTTACAAGGAAGAAAAAGTGGAAGAGAACGTGAAGAAGGTTGGAAAAGTTCTTGCTGACATTCTGGATGAATTCGAAAAGAAGCATGCAAGCGTTGGCCAGGTTAGACACATTGGATTGTTCAGCTGCGTAGAGCTGGTTAAGAACAAGGAAACCCGCGAGCCTATCGTTCCTTTCAATAAGGATACCGAAGGTTTGATGCCGAAAATCGTTGGAATGCTGAAGGTAGAAGGTTTCTCAACTTATTCCCATGAAAACATGATTCTTGTTTGCCCGCCGCTGACAATCACAGAAGCTGAATTAAGAGAAGCTATGGCGATCATGGATAAGGTGCTTGACTCTGTTGACAACATGATTAAATAATCTTAAATCAACAAAGTTTTATTTCAAATAGCAAAAGGCAGATGTAAATCTGCCTTTTCTGCTTTCTCCAAAGAAACAGGCAGGGCTTTCTCCCTGCCTGTTTTGATCTGTTATCCTGTTTTCCTCTGAGGCGATTTAAAGATACCGGAACACTCCCTTGACAAGTCCAAGGATTTTCACATCGCTGACGATGATCGGACTCATATTCTGATTTTCCGGCTGGAGGCGGATATGACCGTTTTCCTTATAAAAGGTCTTAACTGTCGCTTCACTTTCAAAGCCGTCTACCATAGCCACAACAATATCTCCGTTGTTCGCTGTATTCTGCTGGTGTACGAGAATATAATCTCCGTCCATAATCCCCGCTTCCACCATGCTTTCTCCTTTAACGGTCAGCATGAAGCTGTTCCCCTTTGGCAGGAAACGGGAAGGAACCGGTATTGTCTCATCGATATTCTGCTCTGCAAGGATGGGTGTTCCAGCTGCGATTCTGCCGATTACCGGCACATCCACCACATCGTTTCGAACCGTCTCTTCACGGAACGGCTCCGAAATGCCTGAATCACCGAAGCTTCTCCCCGTATCCGGATCGACGATCATCAGCGCACGAGGCTTGGCAGGATCCTTCTTGATATATCCCTTCATCTCCAAATTTTCAAGATCCTTGTGTGTCGTCGAAGTGGATTTGATACCCAATGCGGTGCACATCTCCCTTACGGTAGGCGGATAGCCCTTTTTCTTGATCTCCTCTTTCATATATGTGAGTATTTTTCGTTCACGGTCCTTTAATGGCTCCATGGGAAGTTCCTCCTTAAATTTAAACGAACATGCAGTCTTCTATTACGAACATACTATCACATTCCCCGAAAAATGTAAACAGGTGTTCTGCATTTTGTTCAACATTGATAATGCTTTTTCACAGATGACAATTCCAATGATGCAGTTTTTTATCTTGATTTTCATTAAGAACGAGATACCATAGCCCCGGAGCCCCTGAAAAACAGTGATTTCATATGCTATTTTACCATCACGGACACTCTTGGCATTATTTGTGCTATATAACTGATCAATAGGAAAACTCGAACAAATGTTACGATCAAGGAAGGTGTTCAATCATGAATGGTTTTATTCATTTCAAAGACCGGGTTTGCCTTGTCACGGGCTCGGGAAGCGAAACCGGCATCGGTTTCTGCACGGCAAAGATCTTTGCACGTCTGGGGGCAAAAGTCGCGCTCATTTCAACGACAGACCGTATTCTGCGCCGGGCGGAGGAACTCCGGGCTCTGGGGGCCGAAGCCAAAGGATACGTGGCAGATCTGATGGATCGCTCGCAGGCGGAGAAGGTCATCGATCAAATCCATGCAGACTTTGGATCCATTGACGTCCTGGTTAACAATGCGGGAATGGTTCAGATCGGCGAATCCGAGGATTTCACTGAATTTGCGGATTTGACTTATGAAAGCTGGGACACTTCGATTAACAGAAATCTGACCCTCTGTTTCAATGTGACGAGAAGAGTCCTTCCATATATGAAGGAGAAAAAATACGGCCGTATCATCAATGTTTCCTCTGTAACGGGACCCATCGTCAGCAATCCGGGAGAAGCCGCTTACGGCGCCGCGAAAGCTGCGGTGATCGGCATGAGCAGATCCATCGCTATTGAAAACGCGAAAGACAATATTATGATCAACAATGTCCTTCCTGGCTGGATCGCCACCGCTTCCCAGACGGAAAGCGAAGCGGCAGGAGGTTTGAATACGCCTGTCGGCCGGGGCGGCACGCCCGAGGAGGTTGCAAACATGATCGTATTCCTGGCCTCGGAGGAAGCTTCCTATATCACCGGACAGACCTTTATCGTGGACGGCGGAAATACCATCCAGGAATATAAAGGACCCTCGGAATACTATTATTGAAAATGAAAGGATGCAAAGATATCATGGAATTCTTTTCGTTAAAGGATAAGGTTGCAATCATAACAGGGGCCGGATCCGGTCTCGGGCTGGCTACAGCAGTAAGATTTTCCCAGGCCGGCGCTAGAGTGGTCATGGCCGACATCAGCGATGCCTCTGCGCTTGCGGCAGAAAACGGATGTCATTTTATCCGGACGGACGTTACGAAGGAATCAGATGTGGAAGCCCTGCTGGAGCAGACAGAGAAGAAATTTGGCAAGCTGGACGTCATGATAAACAATGCAGGAATCATACTACCGGAGCAGCTTTTAGCGGACGCAGTGGCCGACGATTTCAGAAGACTTTATGAAGTCAATGTGTTTGGTGTTGTCTACGGACTGAAATATGCGCCGCGCTATATGAGCGATGGCGGCGTGATCCTGAATACCGCTTCCAACTCCGCCAACGGTGATTATGCAGGCTATGGTGCTTATATCTCATCCAAGTGCGCTGTCGTGGGGCTGACCAAGGCGGCGGCCATCGAACTGGCTCCCAGAAATATCCGGGTCAACTGTATCTGCCCCAATACCATAGACACTCCAATGGCTTATGCGGACGGCTGTGAAACGGAGCTGAAGGTCATGTCGCTCACAACCCCTCTGGGCAGGATGTGCAAGGCAGAAGAAGCTGCTGCTCTTTATCATTTCCTTGCTTCCGACGATTGCAGATACATCACCGGAGAGGATATCTACATCGACGGAGGTTTGAAGGCAGGTCCGAGCATACGGTTGATCGATCAACTACTGAACTCCATAGAAACGAATCAGTAAATTAAGAAAATCGCCGGCTTGCGAAGCCGGCGTTCTGTTATCATAGTATCCGTAGTTATTTAGAGACCAGAAGCTTTTTGATTCCCGCTTCAAGTCCGTCCAGCGTCAGTTCATACATCGGAAAGAGTTCTTTGATCTTCATCAGAGTTCTGCTGCCGTAGGTGTAATCCCATTCCCGCTCCGGAATCGGATTAAGCCAAATGTGTTTCGGATACTTGTTTTTAAAGCGTTTCAACCATTCAATCCCTGGGATTTCATTGTAAAGCCCTACGAAACAGTTGCCCCCCTTGCTCATCAGTTCGGAAGGAGCCATAGAGGCATCGCCGACAAAAATCACCTTGTATTCGCTGCTTAGATTGGAAAGCACCCACTCGGTGTCGATCCACTCTCCCCTTCTGCAATGGGGAGAGGTATACAGATGCTCATAGATGCAGTTGTGGAAATAGTATACCTTCAGGTCCTTGAAGTGATTTGATTTGCTCACTGCCTGGAAAAGCTGACTGCAAAGATTGCTGTAAGGCATCATGGAACCATCTGAATCGAAAAGAAGCAGAAGCTTCACCGTGTTCTTTCTGGGCCGCTCCCAGACCAATTTCAGGTTTCCGGCATGCTCACATGTCTCATCGATGGTGCCTTCGATATCCAGCTCAGTTTTTTCCCCATCCAGTCTGGAGGAGTACTGGCGTAGCTTTCGGAACGCCATCTGGAATTGACGGATATCAAGAATATTGTCCTGCCTGAAATCTTTGAAATTGCGCTCTCCCGCAACCTGAACCGCATTTTTGTGGCGGCCCTCTCCTCCAACTCGGATTCCTCTTTCATGGTAGCCGTTGTAACCCATTGTGGAGGTTCCTCCGGTTCCGATCCAGTAGTTTCCGCCGTCATGCTTTTCCTTCTGCTCTTCGATTCTTTCCTTCAGCCTTTTTTGAAGCTCCTCCAGCTCCAGAACAAAGTCGTCGAGCATATTCTTATCATTGATGTCCTTGGTTTTTACATCCTCGTACAGCCATTTCCAGATTTCCGCCGGTATGTCCTCCGGTGTTACAATCCCCTTGAAATACTCGGCAAATGCCAGGTCAAACTTATCATAGTCCGTTTCACTTTTTACGAGAATGCTTCTGCACAAATGATAAAAGTTCAGGAGACTGGCCTTGCACAAGCCTTTGTCCAACGCCTCAATGAGGGCTAGCCATTCATTCAGCGAGACATTCAGCCCCCTTGCTCTCAATAAATAAAAAAATGATATAAACATTTTACAACCATCTCTTCAAGGAGTAACCCTTTTCTTTAATCTCATACATAGCATCGATATCCTGGTTCTTTTTCAGCAATACACCCGCAAACGGTATTTCCGACTTGATTGTATCTATGGATATTCCGCTGATCATCAAAGCCTGCAGCCAGTCCAGGAGCTCCGACGTACTGGGCTTCTTCTGAATTTCCTTCAGCTCCCTGATCCAGTAAAATGCCTCCATCGCCTGAGTCAGCAGTTTGCTATCGATGTCGCCGTAGTGGACCCTGATGATCTCTTCCATCTTTTCCGCATTGGGGAATTCGATGTAATGGAAGATGCACCTCCTCAGAAATGCATCCGGAAGCTCTTTTTCCGCATTGGAGGTTATGATAACGATTGGTCTGTGGTTTGTCTTAATGGTTTCCTTCGTTTCATTGATATAGAATTCCATCTTGTCAAGCTCCCAAAGAAGGTCGTTGGGAAATTCCAGGTCGGCCTTGTCGATCTCATCGATAAGCAGCACAACCTGATCCTCGGAACGAAACGCTTCTCCCAGCTTCCCCAGCTTGATGTATTTTTTTATATCGGAAACGTCGCCTTCGCCAAACTGGCTGTCGTACAGTCTTTGTACCGTATCATAAACATAAAGGCCTTCCTGGGCTTTCGTCGTGGATTTGATATTCCATATGATCAGTTTTTTATTCAGCGCCTTGGATATGGACTCCGCCAGCATGGTTTTGCCTGTTCCCGGCTCTCCCTTGATCAGCAGCGGTTTCTGAAGGGCAATCGCAACGTTGACAGCATGCATCAGCTCGTCCGAAACGACATAATCGCTGCTTCCCTGAAATTGATTCATTTTGTTTGACATTCTTGCTTCTCCTTATTTATTCAGTATATTGCCATAAACTATCCTATTCCGGATATGACTCGTAATGCTTTTTATCCCCTAATGCTTTTTATCCCCTACTTGTTTTTTACGCTTTCATTCAAAATCTGAATGATTGCCTTCGCTGTCGCCTTGGCATACCCTTCCCTGAACTCGTCCGTCATCATCAGCTTCAGGTCTTCCGTGTTGGAAAGGAACGCTCCTTCGATGATGATCGCAGGCATGTTCGTTTTATTCAGTACCGCATATGCCGGTTCGCTTTTGGCGCCGCGGCCCGGAATTGCAACAGCGTTCATGAATTCTTTATATACAGTCTCAGCCAGATGCTTGCTGTAAATATCATAATCGCATTCGTTTGCCTTGGAATTATAGTAAACCTCCACTCCTCTCGCGTTTGGATTATCCTTGGAGGAGTTGTTGTGAATCGACACATAGAGCGCCCCGTTGGCGGCATTTGCCAGAGCCGGTCTTTCGTACAAGGTGATTGTCGTATCTCCCTCTCTCAGCATATAGGTGCTCACTCCCGCCGCCTTCAGCATGCGGTTCAGCCGTGTCGCCACATCCAGGTTGATGTCCTTCTCATTTAATATTTCAACGCCGTCTCTGATGGCCTGAGAACCTGTATCCTTGCCCCCATGACCGGGATCGATCACAACCAGCTTCTCGGTTGCTCGCCAGTCTACCACATTCAATCCGTCAGCCGTTACATCTCCAAGTTCCTCGTATTTCTCTACCTGGTCTTTGTCAAAATCGATATAGAGACTGTTTTTATCGTCGGAATAACTGATTCTTCCGGCGGCTTTCACCCCCAGGTCGACCACGACCCGTACCGTATCCGCTTCAAACTGGGAATACCGCAAGCCTTTAATCATACCGCCATCCGTATTCACAGCATCGTCCTCGATCTCCAGAGAAGCGTTCCTGATGTCAACGCCAAACCGCTCCGGACTTTCATACGCAAAGGATTTATACCCCTCGATAACTCCTTCTCCCACGATGGTCACCCGATAATAGTCACTTTTTTCCTTGAACTCTATTGAGGAAATCGGAGTTTTTTCCTGGATGACCGGTGATGTCAGCGATACGGTTCTTGAGTCAGGGTCCCAGGCAACCCCGCATGACAGGGATTCTCCAACGAAACGAACGGGGATCATCGTCCTGTCGCCGATGATCATGGCTGGGACCTCCATGACTACTGAAGCTCCGTTCACAAAGGCCGTGTCGGAATCAATCGTCAGCAATGTTTTGGAGGTGCCCATGGTGATTTCTACAATCCTGGCATCTTCGTCCCAGGTGACGGTGGCTCCCATTTTTTCAAAGACAGCTCTTGCCGGCACCAGCGTACGCTCCTTGACGATTACCGGAGGCACGTCCGGCTGCACAACGGTTCCGTCAACCATCATATTCACGGGATAATCCTTGCAAAAGGCGACGCCGTCGTCAATATCCTTTTGTGTAATGTCAGCCCTTGCTCCATAGACCGACTGACCCGCTAATAGGATAACCATCACGGATAAAATCATTAATCTCAGAAATTTTGCCATAACCCCCACCTTTATCTGCGCTAAAATAATAGCTGAATCGCCGAAATTCGACTTATTTATTATATAATATCCGAAGCCCAAATTGGGGATTTTTGTATTTTGTAATGGAATTGTAAAACACAGCACAGCAGTTTGTTTTATTTATGAAAAAGAAACTGCGCACAAAAATAGTGCACAGTTTCTTTTTCATAAAACAAGGCTTTTATAGAATGAGGAGTATTTAAAATATGGTGATAGCGACTACCGCGCTTCGCTTTGCGCCTTTACCTTGGCGCGATGATTTTTCCATGCAAACAATAGCAAGGATACGGCAGCAATGAACAGGAAAGCAAAGCTAATCGGACGAGTGACGAAAATACTGAGGCTGCCATCCGACAGAATAAGCGCGCGCCTGAAATTCATTTCTGCAAGGGGTCCGAGTACTATTCCAAGAAGGATCGGTACAAGCTGAAAATCCATTCTCCGCAGGAAATACGCCAAAATACCCACCACAATAATGATATAGACATCGTACAGACTGTTGCTGGTGGAGTACGCCCCGGCAATGCAGAACGTCAGTACGATACACGCGAGAAGCTCATAAGGGATACGGGTGATATGGGCATAAAATCTTGTAAATACACTGCCGAGGAGATACATAAAGATATTAACCACAATCAATCCGAGCATAATCGCATATAAAATATTCCCCTGATCACGAAACAGCATTGGGCCTGGTACCATTCCATGGATCATGAACGCACCCATGAGAATCGCTGTGGCGCCGTCGCCCGGCACACCCAGCGTCAGCATTGGTATCATGGTAGCGCCGCAAGCGCCGTTATTGGCTGATTCAGAAACTGCAACCCCCTCAATTTCTCCTTCACCAAAGGTTTCCGGATGCTTGGATGTGGTTTTAACCTGATTATATGCGATGAAAGCTGCGAGACCGCCTCCTGTGCCCGGTGTTGCACCGATGATTACACCGATCAAGGAACCGATACCGATCGGCTTTCTGCAGCGCTTGTATTCCTCTCGGGTCACCTTGCATTTGGTGATACTTGACGCATCAACGGTTTTTTTATCGGTACGCGGGTTATATTGAGATTTCATCATAATCTCAGAAATGGCAAACAAACCGATCAGCGCGATAATCAGGTTAATTCCGCTCATTAGGTTGATTTTTCCAAAAACAAAACGAGTTGTTCCGCTGATATTGTCCATTCCGATGGTAGATATGAAGATGCCGATGCAAGCGCCGATTAACCCCTTGCAAATACTTTTATTCGATACGCCGGCAATAACGGATAGGCCAAATACAGCGAGAGCAAGATACTCCGCCGGGCCGAAAAGCAACGTAATTTTTGCAATTTGCGGCGCAAGGAATAACAGGGAAAACGCGCTGATCAGACCGCCGATGGTCGATGCAAACAACGCCATGGAGAGAGCCTTGTACGCCAGCCCTTTTCTGGCCATGGGGTAACCGTCAAATAAGGTGGCTGCATTTGCTGAAGTCCCTGGTGTGTTGATCAAAATCGCAGTGATTGATCCCCCATAGGTACCTCCGCAATAGATTGCAAGCAGCATCAGAATTGCCATTGTCGGATCCATGCCATAGGTCAGCGGGATGCAGAGTATTATCCCCAGGTCCGATGTCAGCCCCGGGATTGCACCTACAACGATGCCAAGCGCCAACCCGATGGGTATGATAAAAAAGTTTTGCCATTGTAAAAGTGTCTCTAAACCAGCAAAAAACAGGTCCATTGTTCTCCCCCCTTCCTGTTACGGCAGTGAAACTCTCAATATCATCTTGAATATGAAATACACGACTCCGACCATTGACAGCGGAATTGCATAATAATACCACTTTCGTGCACCGTAGTACAGCAAGATTACAATGGTCAGCAGTGCAGTCGAAATCAAAAATCCTATCCGGGTGAGAGCTAACAAATAGACCAGTAAAATGACCGCGTAAAGGACGCTTCTGAGTTCCTTGCGGAAGTTGCCCGAAATCAGAATATCTCTAGTAATGACAATTTCTCTCTTCGGCAAAGTGAAGATACCTTGCAGAAGTAAAATAAAAGAGAATATTCCCATTCCTCCTATGGCGATTTTAGGTACCGTCTGAGCATTGATTGCCGATGTTTCCATTGTGTTGATCTGGCTGGGGATCAACAGCCACAGCACCGCAGCTGCCACCAGAAATACAGACCCCGAAATAATTTCCGAATTGCATTTCATCTTCATTCTATCGTTCACCTCGTTTTCGCAGGAAGCGGCAGCGGGGTCCGTTCGGAAAGAAAATCCCGCCGCCGCAGTATTGCTTGTCGTTTTATTTTTCAAGGAGCTTGATATAATCCACCATTGCCTTGCTCTGATCATCGATCTTTTGCAAAATTTCAGCTTCTGTTCCGTCCCATGCTACCATGCCCATTTCAGACATGAATTTCTGGAAGTCGGGATCGGCATATACCTTCTGGATAAACTCGGTAAGAACCTTTTTCTTTGCGTCATCCACGGAGGAACGCACCGCGAAGTAATCCATTCCGATAAATTCCGCGTCGATTCCCTGTTCCTTGAAGGATGGAATGCGACCGATGCCGTCTACCTCGATTCCATCCGGAATGAAGGTACCAAGACAGGCGAGCTCGCCGCTTTTCACATAATCGCGGTAAACCGGAGGGGAACCAATGGCAATATCAACATGCCCGCCAACAAGGGCGTTGATCGCATCCTGACCGCCGTCATAGGGAACAGCCTCAGCCGGCAGTCCTAGTCTCTTAAAGAGCACGGAAATCATCGTATAGCTGTCATTTCCCGGACCGCCGGTGGTAGCATATTTAATGGTCTTTCCGCTTGCGGAGTAAGCCTTTAAATCGTCAAGCGTTTTGATACCGCTTTTGCCCGGATTTGACAGTACAACAAATTCAACCTCACGCATTCCAATGAGCGGCGTAATGTCATCAATGGTATAGTTGACATTTTGAAAGCTCGGTGTCAGCGAAAATAACGGACCGTTTGCAACGATCATCGAATAACCGTCATCCGCCGCTTGCAGCGCTGCTGCCATTGCAATTGTTCCAGCACCGCCTGTTTTGTTCTCAACAATTACAGGCACACCAAGATACTTTTCACCATAGGACGCGACTTGACGTGCAATGGTGTCAGGTCCGCCGCCAAGACTCCATGGCATAATAATGGTAACCTGCTTTTCAGGAAAGCCTTCCGCAGCATCCGAGCTGCTCTCCGGCGCTTTGGTATCTGCTCCGCAGGCTGCTACCGACAAGAGCAGAAATAATACCAAGAGCACGCTAAAAAATCGTTTCGTCATGGGTTTCATTGTAATTCCTCCAATCTTATCAACTAAATTTATTTGATGAATTCCGTGTGAATACCACTAGAATCAATCACAAGCTTTATGGCGCGAGCGCCGTCGGGATTTTTGAAGTAAGGAAGATACTCCTGTTCATCCGTAAAAAGAAATATCATCTTGGAATTCAATCGCAGCAGTGTGTGATACACTTCGGGACTGGCACTGTCATAACGCCGGTCGGATGAAGCAGTGGTTACTACATGCGTAAGCGGCATAATGCTGATGATATCTTCATATATACTGTCCTTTTGCCCGTGATGCGGTAATTTGAGAACGTTTACATTTTTAAGCGTAGAAATATCCTTCAAATTCCATTTGTCCGGACAATTATCCGCCGCCAGTAACAACGCAGTATTCCCCTCGGATAGCTTGATCAGCAGGCTGCTGTCATTTGCGGTACGATCCAGCTCGATCAGCACATCTGTGGGATCCTGCGCAGCAAATGCCTCTGAAATCAGACGCTCAAAATCAAGCCTCACTACCTTGGAAGGCGCAAGTACATCAAGCTTTATTCCTGACGGCATAGTCAGGCAATCCCCAATTTGCAGCAGGTCCACTGGAATTGCCTGCCGCTTTGCAGATTCAATAATCCGTATTGTGGCATTAAATGCAGCTGCAAATAGGTGTACACTGGACGGCGCGGAGGAATTGGGAGCCAGCAAATGTACTGATGATAAAAGCGAAGGATCATAGGGCAAACGTATTTCCCCTACTTGGCACTGATCTAGAACTGCCTCCAGGCCGCATACATGATCCTCGTGAATGTGCGACAGGATCAGTAAATCGATCTTCGTCAGCCCGGCTTGTTTCAAATAGTCCGCCGAGCGAATCCGTTTCGGGTAATGCTCGAATTCTCCTGCCATAGCGCTTCCACCATCCAGCAGTATTGTATAATCATCAGACTGCACCAGAATCGCATCGCCATAGCCTACATTGATAAATGTTACTTCCAAGACCTCACCTCATTACTGTTTATTGTTGTAAAGACTCAAGTAGTCTGACGTACCACCAGCTCCACCGGAGTTTGAATCACTTGCTTTTGTGGTGGCTCTCCTTCGATTTGAGCAATCAGCCGCTCTGCAGCTAGGCGGCCCATCGCGATCTTGTCTACACGAATCGTAGTCAGTTCAGGTTCTACCAAATGACTGATTTCGCTGTCATCAAAGCCTACTATGGCAAGATCCTCCGGGATACGTAGTCCGGCGCGCAAGGCCGCTTTCAATGTTCCAACTGCGATGGTATCGTTGGTACAAAAAATAGCGGTGGGACGGTCGGGCAAAGACAGTATCAGCGACGCACATTTTAAAGCCTGCTCCGCCGTCGGTTCTATGGTCTGCACAAAGCGTAAATCTACCCCCTGTCCGACCTCGCGGAGAGCGTCGCAGTAACCGTTGTAACGCGAGGTGCACACGTGGGGTGAAAATGCCCCTGCAATCAGGCCGATCTTACGGTGACCCCGCTCGGTCAAATGTCGCATGGCAAGCAAAGCTCCGCCATACTGATCCGTTGTAACGCAGGTCAAATCATCCACATCAAGCGCATTGTTGAGCACTACAACCGGCATGTTCTGTCGCCTCAGATCCATCACCATTTGCGCATCGGATTGACCGGCAAGAATGATGCCGTCCATTTGCTTTTTCACACAGGTCTGTCCGTTTGGCAAACGCAAATCCCGATCGGAGGAGATAAAAAGACTGTAACCCTTCCGCGCACAGGTCTGCAGCACACTTTCAAAAATCGGGGAATAAAATGGATTGAGCACCACAGGGTATTGTTTTTCATAAATAACAAACCCGATATTGTCCGTACGTCCACGTACCATTGCACGTGCTATCGCATCCGGCGTGTAATTCAACGTACGTGCGGCTTCGTATACCCGTTGGCGTGTTTTCTCAGCTACCTGATCCGGGCTGGCAAATGCGCGTGAAACAGTTGCCTTGGAATATCCGCATAGTTTTGCGACATCTAAAATTGTTGTAGCCATATTCTACCGCCCTCCAATGAAAACGTTCTCATTTTTTACTAAAAAAAGAAAAGTTTATGGGTACTAATATTAAAAAGATTCACTTCTTAGGAATGCAATCGTTCTCATAGTGTTATATTATATAAATTTCCAATCATTGTCAAGAGTCAGTTTTTTATATTTTTTAACATAAACCCTTCTTCTCCTCACATCTAGATTATATAGCTTTCCCCATCTCTCAATCCTTGACGAACACAGGGAAAGGGATTAGAATAATGCCGTCGGATCAAAGATAAAAACACAGTCCCAGTTGGTAGTCTGGGCGCAGCGATCGGTTCGCTGTCAGTAACCTGCCTCCTTTGGTTGTCCGTTCTTTGAGAGTTCTATGAAAAAAGGAGGAAAAATGGCACAAGTTAAGGCACAGCTGTCCGTATTTTTTGAAGACCCTTTTTGGATCGGCCTCTATGAAAGAACGGAAGGGAAACAGATGGAGGTTTGCAAGATAACCTTCGGCCCTGAGCCCAAGGATTATGAGGTATACCGCTATCTTTCCGAAAACTGGAAGCTCTTAAAATTCAGTCCGCCGATTGAGGGAACTGAATTGCAGGAGCGCAGGATCAATCCCAAACGGCTGCAGAGGGAAATATCCCGCCAGCTCCAGAGCCCCGGTATCGGAACAAAAGCCCAGCAGGCGCTCAATGCGCAAAGGGAAGAGCATAAGCTGGAGCGTAAAACAAAATCGAGGCTGGAAAAGGAAACAGAAAAGGACAGAAAATATGAAATGCGGCAGCAGAAGAAAAAAGAAAAACATAAGGGCAGATAATGCCCTTATTGTTTTATCATCTTAGTTTTATCATCTTAGTTCAATCATTATTATTTATCCAAGCCCTATTCATTTAATTCATTTTCAATCAATCCTTATTCAATCGGTCCTGCACTGATTCAGTCCATAATCAAATACTGAAAAAACTTCTTTTCTGTCAGGATTTCGTTGGTGATCAGCTTTCCTCCGAGATAGAAGCTGTAGGTGGGAAACGGAGTAGGCGCATTGCGGGCAACTTGCACGCTGTCGACCTTAACAAGCTCTAGGGGGATTCCCTTCTCCTTCGCCGCCTTCATTAAAAGAGGATAGTATCATAAAAAACCCGACAGGATCATGTCAGGTTTTAATATATTTTTTGCTTTAGTCTCATTGAAATTTCATCAACCTGACTCCCGCAGCAAAGTATACCATACCCATACCTGCGAGGACCAGCGTCGGCAGCAGCGCCGCTTCAAAGCCCATGCCCCGGCTTGCGATATCTTCCATTCCCTGGACCGCCCACTTCTGCGGCGTAAGCTCGGCGAGGAACAGGAGAACCCTGTTGTTTACAATATCCAGCGGCCACATACAGCCGCCTAGCATGGATGTACTTGTCAGTAAGACCGGCGTCAGAGAAGCAAGCTGCGCGTGGGTCTTAACGATACCGGAGAGAAGCAGTCCCAGCGAAGTGACGGAGAAAACAAATGCGGCTACAACAAGCAGTATGCCGGCAATGCTGCTTCCCCAGTCGATTCCCAGCAGGTATTTCCCCGCAATCACCAATATTCCCAATTGAATCGCTCCCGCCAGATAGGTTACGATCATGCTTCCGCCAAGGATGGAACTCTTGGAAACCGGTGTGATCATCATGCGCTGCCAAGTGCGATACTGCCGGTCATAAAGTATGGTTCCCACACCGAATACCATGGTGTACATGGAGAAAAACAGGGAAAATCCGATCATGGAATGCTTCAAATTGTCATATCCACTGCCGGTATTTGTGTTGACCACAACGGATGACACCAGCATAGGATTCTTGTATTTCCATGCCTCCATCACACTGCGGTACGCGTCCTCTTTGATGGAGCTTCGATCTTTCTCAGGATTTTGGGAAAGGATATAATCTGCGGTGATCTCCGAAATCCTGACGCCCCCAGCCATATTGGATACTGAACTGGTCAGCTGCTGTTCCAGCGCAAGAAGCAGGGTATCATCCTTCAGCATCAGCATTCCCAGAGGAATCTGTTTCTCCGATTGAACCGCAGTTTCGAAGCCTTCTCCAAGAATGACAGCCGCAATGGCTTTACCTTCCCTTACCAGCACTTCCGCTTCGGCCCGATCGACTGCCGTAAAAGAAAAGGCTTCATTCTCGGTCAGTTCTTCCATGAGATTTTCCGAATAAACGCTCTTGCTCTCGTCCACGATGAGCACTTCGGCTTTGAAATGATCAAAGGAAAATCCGAAAATCACAGTCAGTCCAAATGACATGAGCATCAAGACGAGATAGATCCAAAAATCATCTTTAAGCCTCAGCAGCCTGAGTTTTATCACGGCCATCATCTGCGGTTCCCTCCTTTCCTCTCATCGTTACAGCGGCAATTGCAGCAAATGCCGCTCCGATTCCCGCCAGAATTCCCACATATCCTAAAACTCCGTCCAGATCATATCCCATTATGGTTTTCTGATAGGCCTTTAATGCAATCCCGTTCAGCGACAGAATGCTGAGTTTTTGGATAGCCTCCGGCAAAATGTAGATAGGGAAGAAACTGCCTCCCAGGAGTGCCATAGTCTGAATGACAGCCGTCTCAAAAATATTTGCCATTTTATAATTGCCGGCGCGATAAGTCGCGGCCGCAACGGCCGCGCCTAGGCCTGCTACAGCAAAGGATGCTGCGATTCCGATCAGGGCGACGGAAACGAAGTCCCCCCATTGCACATTGAGCGCATACCGGGAAAACACAGTCATTACGATAATCTGAAGCAGCGCGATCAGAAAAACCACCAGGAATTTCCCTGCCAGGATTGCCAGCCTTGAGGTTCCCGCAGCCATCATGCGCTGATAGGTGTATTGCTCCTTTTCCTCAAGAATCATTCTCCCGCCGTGTCCGGCAGCAAAGAGAATAAACATGGTCATCATGGCAGCGGCATAATAATCCGAGCTGGTGATGGTTCTTCTTCCCTCAAGAGTAGTCTCCTCCACCGGAACCCTGATATCCTTCAGGGACTCCATGATATCCTCCATCACCGTCTCCATATCCTGAAAACTGTCATATTCCAGATCGTTCGCCAAAGATGCTTCGATCAGTACGTTCTTTCCGATGATCGCGGAAGAAACCGTTTCGGAATAAGCCTTCACGACTGATTTCACGATCTCTCCGTCAAAGCTGGCTTCAGGGTTGGTCAGAACACGGATCTCCACCTCATTGCGGAAGGGGGTCAGCATATTGACTTTCATATTATAGATAAATTTCTCCGGAAGCATCACGACTGCTGAAATGCTGCCGTCCTTCAGCATGTCCAGCGCCTTGTCTTCCGATTCTACGCGATAGGATATGAAATCCGAAATCTCATCACTCTCAAGAAACTCCTTGAAGAACAGTGCCTCGGGATCGGTGCTTTCCTCTGCGGAAGCAAGCAGCTTTGCCGTATCCTCTCCCATTCCCTGAGCAAATAGTCCGCTGTTCAAGGCCTGTTGATAGTTCTTCCCGTCCTCCACTGCGTCATATTTCTTTACAACCGCGATGTTTACCCTGCTCAAACCCCAGTCACTCATGAAGATGCCTTTCAGGGCGAAACTTAAAATCAACATGAGAATAACGGGCATGATCAGTATAATGGCCAAAGCCTTCTTATCGCTTAACAGGGTTTTCAGATCTTTTCTAATAATGCTGATTACTCTCATCTTTCCATCTCCTTCAATCCCTTAACGCTTTGCCGGTCAAGTGAAGGAACACGGTCTCAAGATTGGGTTTCTTCACATCTATGGATTTCAGATGGGTTCCGACAGCGGCAGCTTTTGCAACCATATCAGCCAGAAGCAGGTCTGCGTTTTCGCAGCGGATGATAGTTTGTTCCCCCCGCTGCTCCAGAGTTTCCACCCCTGGAATCCGTTTTAACTCGGTAAGCAGCTTCTCATCCGCAGATTCTGCAGTCAGAGCAATTTGCGTCTTTCCGCTGATCATTTCTACCAATTGGTCCTTTGTTCCCGCCGCGATGATTTTTCCCTGATCCATGATGCAGATTTTGCTGCAAAGGTATTCAACCTCCTCCATGTAATGGCTGGTGTATACGATCGTTATACCCTGACGGTTCAGTTCAAGTACGGTATCAAGAATATGATTCCTTGACTGGGGATCGATCCCGACAGTCGGTTCATCCATAATCAAGAGCTCAGGCATATGTAACAGAGCAGCGCCTATATTCAGTCTCCTCTTCATACCCCCGGAGTACTTGTCTACCCTGTCCTTCAGCCGCCCGTTCAAACCGATGATTTCTGAAACTTCATCGATTCTCCTTTTCAGCCCCGGACCGGATAGTCCGTACATGTTTCCCCAAAAGGTCAGATTTTCCAGCCCGGATAGCGTGGGATAAAGAGCGATGTCCTGGGGAACAACCCCAAGTTTTTTCTGAATCCTCTTTGGAGACACAAGGATGTTTTCCCCTTCAAACAGGATAGTCCCTCCGGAAGGCTGAAGCAGTGTGGATATCATGGAAATGGTGGTGGATTTCCCGGCTCCGTTGGGGCCCAGAAGACCGAACACTTCTCCTTTTTTTACTTCAAAATGGATACCATCCACAGCCTTGACCGTTCCGTATCGCTTTTGCAGATTTTCAACTTTCAGCATTTTTCCTACTCCTTAAAAAGATCTCTGAACGCAGAGGGCATCGTGTCACCCAATTCTTCTGTCTTCAGGATATTTTCCTCATTCAGCTCCGGAAACTCAAACTTTTGCTCCTTATTGATGTCCCACTTGTTCACTTCCAGTCGAAAACCGATGGATTCAGGCTCTCCCGGCCCGGCTCCATCCCGTTTAATCATCATTTCCAGGGTTTCATTGACAATATACCCGTCGATATCCACATAAGCCGTGAAGCGGAAGTCACTTACGGTGTCCTTTCGGATGCGCTCTTTCATTTTTGCGGCAAGCTTTTCAAATGTCATATTATCCTGCAGTTTGAAGTTTGGCAGAATGCTTGTTTCGTAAAACTTTTTCAGTTGCTCATCCCTGAAGAGAATATCAACTGCCTTTTCTTCAAAAGCCTTGACCTGACTGTCCTTGGGGGTGATGGTATAGACCGTCGTTTTCACTTCTCCGTCCGGAGTGGTAAGAATAATATCCTTGCCTTTCAATACATCGTCCTCGTTGAGCATATGAATCCATTCCGAGCCAAGCGCTTCCAGAGTCCTTTCTGAAAGGAACTCCGACGGAGTCTCAGCGGTTTGATCCGCTTTCTGCTTCAGCTCATCTAGTTTGACGTATTTCCCGATCACCGGAAGCTTTGCATACATTTCATCCCCGTTTTGAAAAACATCAAGGTCGAATCCGAGGCCTCCAAGATTAAGATAATTCCTGTAGATTCCCTGTTTTTTTTCATGATCAAAGGTTGCTTGAAATTTCGAGGTTATATTTTTATAATAGCTCAGTTCATTAATGCTCTTCTGATTCAAGCCTTCCGTATTGAAATCAAAAGTAAACGTTGACTCTCCGGAGCACTGGCCCCTGGCGATCAGCTCCGTTTTCTCCACTGCCTTTTTATAATCGTCCAGACCATTGTTCCCGCAGCCGGTCACTGTCAATGCGGTCAGCAAAAGAATCATGATCCATGCTAATTTTCTTTTCATTTCTATCCCTCCTGAAGTATCAGGACCCGGCAGAATTATCCTCCTGTCGTTCGCCCCACTGTTTCAGCCTTATTGTATTCCTTTCTCCTTATTTTATCTTGTGTCTTTCAGCATAACCATAACGCAGAACCCTATGACTTTTTGCACGATTTACTCATGGTTATTTGCATGGATAGTCAGTGAAATTGCTTTTGTTGATGATTGACGACAAAAAAGACGGCATGCCGTCCGTTTTGTCTAGAGATTTTTTATTGTAAACACTGCAAGCTGGGTTCTGTCTCTGAGGTCCAGCTTGATCAGGATTTTTGTAATATGGTTTTTCACCGTACCCTCGCTCAGATAAAGCGCACCGGCAATTTCAAGATTGTTCTTCCCCTCAGCGATCAGTCTGCAGATATCAATTTCCCGTTCGGTCAGCTGCCGGATCCTCGGATCTCTTTGTATTGTTTTTTTGCTCTTGGCCAGTTCTGAAAACTGATCCAGGACTTTGACCGCAACCTCTGACTGGATCAAGGCTCCGCCATTATATACGGTTCGAATGGCGTCTGCGATCTCCGAAGGAGCGGTATCCTTGAGAAGATAGCCTGAAGCGCCGTGCTTCAAGGCCTCGTAGATGTATTCATCGTCGTTGAATGTAGTCAGTACGAGGATCTTGATCCAGGGGAATTCCTTCTTTATCATTGCGGTGGCAATCACTCCATTGACGACCGGCATCTTGATATCCATCAGAATCACGTCGGGACTGCTCCAACGGCACGCTTCGTAAGCGCTCTGCCCATTGTTTGCCGTCCCGCAGATCGCCAGGTCTTTTTCCTTTCCCAGGATGAGTTTCAATCCTTCCACCAGGATATCCTGATCGTCAACCAGCAATACTTTAATCATTTCGTTCCTCCAAATATAATACACCCTCCAAGGAGAAGCCTTGTTCCGATTCTATCCTGATCGAACCGCCGAAAGCTTCCGCTCTTTCCCTGATCCCTTTCAGTCCGAAGCCCTCATTAAAATCCGGCTGTCCGCTGCCGTTGTCCTTGATGAGAAAGCGGATTTCTCCCGGTAAATACTCTATTTTCACAATAATCTCCGTCGCTTTTCCATGGCGCACTGCATTGGTCAAGGCCTCCTGGACGATCCGGTAGACTTCCATGTCGGCTGCCGGATTCCTCCTCTGCTCTTCGCCCCCATTCTCAGTGCCGTCTGCTACATCAAGCCGGATAACCGCACCGGTCTTTTCCGAGAATTCTGCGGCAAGCTGCCGTATCGCATCAGTGGTATAATCGTGGTATTCGTCTCCCTGCAGCGTTTCCACCACATCGCGGATACCGGATAGGCTGTCCTTGGCGGTCCTTACCCCACCGGCCAGCAGCTCTCCCGCTCTTGCGGGATCCTCCCGGTACAAATGCTCCGCCATCTGCAGCTGCATAATCAAGGCAGTCATATTGTGGCCTATGATATCGTGAATATCCCGTGCAATGCGGTTTCTCTCCTCCACCACGGAAAGCCGGTTGACCTCATCGGAATATTGTTTCAGCTGCCGGTGGGTATCCAGCAATTCTTTGTATAGTACATCCTTCCTCTGACGCTCCTCCCTGTTATGCTGGGCAAATCCTGCGATCACCAGGATCAGTATGTTGACCAGCAGGAAAAAAGCCATCTGCGATATGCTTGCAAAGTTGAATTGATAATAAATTAAATAGCCGTACTTGACCATGGAAACCGCAACGGCAGCCGCGCCGGCAGCGATTCCTCTCTTCAGATCAAGGGTAAGCACAGCTTCCAGCAGAGCGAGAATGTAAAAGGAATGGAAGAAATAATTGATCAGCAGCCTGGAATTGTTCTCCATGAGAAAGATCAGCACCAGATCCAGATAAAAGGTCAGATAATAAATTAGCGTATCCGGCTCCATCCGATATCGTATCAGGGCTGAGGCCAGATAGAGACAAAAAATCAAAATAAGCAGAAGCATTCTCTCCCGCTGCGCATTCTCAAAATTAAGTGCTCCGGAGAAGAGAGCTGCGGAGACAATGAGTTTCAGAATGTAGAGCAGCTTCATTTCTTTCTTCATGATGCTTCCTTTCAAATCTAAATTTCCAAGGCCGATCAGATTTTGATTTGATTGTCAATATTATACAATAGAAACATAAGAAAAGCTAGGCGTGTCCGCCCAGCTTTTTACAGTTTTCTAATTCACTTTTTTCACTGCTATCGGTTCTGTTTTCTTCCCATAATCGGCCACTCATTCCCCGATATCCGTCCAATGCTCTTTGATTTCATATAACTCCGCCAGCGATCCCGCCACATCCTTTGCTTCCAAGTAACCCTTCAATTTTGCAAGGCCGGTTCTTCCGTCCCTCATCTCGTCTCTTTCCGCACTGAATTGAACTCTATTTGTGATGATTTGCCATGCGTCCTCCAGCCGTTCGGCGCCTTTTTCCGCTTCCGCCCAGTCACCATGTTTTATGTCGGTACGAATCTCACGGATAAGGGAGGGGAAGTCATCCTTTTCGCCAAAGGGCATTTTCAAATAGGGTGCGCTGTTCATGATCAGAATGAATAATACGATCAATGCTGTTGGAATCAGAACAGCAATTACTTTTTTAACCATGATACGAACCTCCGATCCTTAATAAAGACCATCAAAGTCGCTAATGTCGGTTTTATTTTTTATTTTATCCTTATACTTGTCAACGTACAGTTTCCCCGATGTCTCCAGCTCCGCATAGAATACCTCCGAAATGTCTTTAATTCCCTGATTCTTCAGTTCCGTCTCAAGCCACTTCCTGTCCTTTTTCACCTGCTTCAGGTTGTTCTCAACAACCACGCCGTTATAGATAATTTCCGTGCTTATCCCCTTATATTTTGTCTTCATATTCATATCCTTCGGTGTTAACGGCTGATGCTGGGCCTTTTTCAGCACGGTAAGCTTGCCGCTGACTTCAAGCACAGCGAATTCCACCTGTGAGATGTCAAATACGCCCTTGTCCCGGAGCTGCTCCGTAAGGTCGCTGACCCGGTATCTTATTTTCTTCATTGCGTCTTCCATAATCTTGCCGTTCATGATCACGACGGTAGGCTCTCCGTCAACGTATTTTGCAGCATATCTCCACTTCAAGGTTACCCACTGAACTGCAAGCACCGCGATAATCCAAGTCGTAAGTCCGACCCAATGAGGCCAGGCCTTGCTGGTCAGGTCGGTAGTGAGCGACGCAGCGATGGACCCCACCGTGATCCCCAGAACATAATCGAAAAATGTTAATTGGCTCATCTGCTGCTTGCCCAATAGTCTGGTAAAGATCAGCAGTGTGAAAAACGCAATCAAAGCGCGAACAATCTCGACCAAAGCTTCATTCATAGCCTTCATCATTCCCATCTTTTTTATCTTAGTATCTCCTGTGTAATATGAACTATTCCTGCAACAGTAAATTCGGTTGACTAATCCGGCAAAATATGGGTAACATTAAAACAACATCAAAGGAAGAAAGGGATGATATCTTGAGTTTTAATTATTATATGCCGACCCGGATCCTCTTCGGCAAAGGAGCATTGAACAAACTGCACAGCCAAATCATGCCCGGCAGCAGGGCGCTGATTGTCATTTCCGCGGGCCAGTCCATCAGGAAAAACGGATACCTGGACAGGCTTCTGGAGCAGCTTGATCAGGCGGGAGTTACCCATGTCGTGTTTGACAAGATTCTGCCAAACCCCATCAAGGAGCATGTTATGGAAGGGGCTGCCCTTGCAAGAGAACAGAAATGTGACTTCGTCATCGGTCTTGGCGGCGGCAGCAGCATCGATTCGGCAAAAGCGATTGCAGTCATGGCTACCAATGAAGGCGATTTCTGGGATTACATTTCCGGCGGAACGGGAAAAGGCAAGCCTGTGCTCAATACGCCGCTCCCCATCGTCGCCGTCACCACCACAGCGGGCACCGGAACAGAAGCCGATCCCTGGGCGGTTGTAACAAACGGGGAGGAAAAGATCGGCTTTGGCTATGATAAAACCTTTCCGGTCCTGTCTATTGTCGATCCCGAATTGATGATGAGCGTACCGGCCAATTTAACGGCATTTCAGGGATTTGACGCGCTATTTCACAGCACAGAGGGCTATGTAAACAAGACTGCCAATGAGATGAGCGACCTGTTCGCACTGAAGGCGATCGAACTCATCGGAAAAAGCCTTGCCAATGCCGTTGCAGACGGCAGCAATGAGGCTGCAAGGACGGACGTAGCTTTGGCAAACACCTTGTCCGGCATCGTAGAAAGCACCTCCGGCTGTATTTCCGAACACTCCATCGAACACGCCATGAGCGCCTACCATCCTAATTTGACACACGGAGCAGGATTGATCATGATCAGTCTGGCCTACTATACCTTCCTTGCAAAATCCGGCAGCTGCGACCAGCGCCTGATTGATATGGCGAAAGCCTTGGGGAAATGCGACGCGGACAAGCCGACGGATTTCGTCGTTGCTCTTCAGGAGCTTCAGAAAGCCTGCGGTGTAGACAACCTGAAAATGTCCGATTATGGAATTAAGAAAGATGAACTGCCCAAGATTGCAGAAAACGCTTATGCCACAATGGGCGGCCTCTATCAGGTTGATCCTTGCACGATTGCTCTTGAGGACACCATTAAGATTCTGGAGGAATCCTACCGCTAGTCAATTCATGGAATAGCTCCGATACTTTAAGGGCTTCTGAATTTTCAGAAGCCCTTTTTTGGTATAAAGCGACTTCCTGCATGCAAGAATAAACCTATCATTTGGAAAGAGGAAGGTAACAAAAATGGAAAATACAAACCCTCTCGTGTGCCCACAATGCCACCAAAGCAATTTTGTTGTGAAGTACGAGGCGTCACACGTATATTCCTATATCGTGGATTCGGATGCTCCGGGAAGAAAGAACCGGGACGAGTTTCTCTCCTTTCTTTTCGATAAGCGGGAGCTCACAAAATCCGACCAATATGTGGAATGCCAATCCTGCGGCGCGAAATTCCCGTGCAGCTTCAATGTCTGGAACAATGAAACAAGCCGGAAGGAATTGCAGTCCGCAATCGATAATAATACTAAGTAATTTGCTCCTTGCATATATTTCTAAAATCAAGCAAAATCGAGGAGCCTGTCATTGAAAAGAATATTTGTCAATGCCCTGATTATTATTGTATCTTCCCTGCTGCTCAATACGGCAGGCATATCATTCAGGGTATTCCTGTCCAATAAAATCGGAATGGAAGGAATCGGTCTTCTGCAGCTGATCTTCTCCGTCTATATGATGGCGACTCTTTTTGTCATCAACGGGATCAATGTTGCCGTAACCCGTCTGGTGGCAGAGGAAGGCGGAAGAACCTCCTTTTCCGTTTCTAGAGCTCTGATCGTGAAAGCGGTTTCCATGAGCTTCCTGTTCAGCATCCCGGCCTTTGCTTTTCTGTATTTCGGCGCTGGCTTGATCGGCAGGGATTTGCTTGGAGATGAAAGGACCGTTTATTCCCTTAAGCTGCTGGCGGTTGGAATGCCGTTTGCCGCAGTATCCGCCTGTATCAAGGGGTATTTTTATGCTGTCAGCAAGGTAGCCCGCCCCGCCTTTTCTCAGGCGGTGGAATTGGCGGTCCAAATCGCTATCATAATTAATATTCTCGATCATTTTTTGGAAAGCGGGCTGGAATATGCATGCGCCGCCATAGCCGTCGGTATCACCATATCCGAGCTTTTCGCCTGCCTCTGTGCCCTTACCCTCTATTGGTATGAAAAGCGGCGCAACGGCGGCGAGACAAGCTCCTGCTATTTTCATCAGCCTGGAATACGGAAAAAAATCCTGTACATATCCGTTCCCGTCTCTGCCAGTTCTTTGATTCGAACCGGCTTGAAAGCCATGGAAAACATCATGATTCCGGCGGGATTTGAGAAACACGGTTACTCCAGAAAAATGTCACTGGAGGAGTATGGGAAAATTCATGGCATGGTAATGCCGGTCCTGATGTTTCCGGCCTCTGTGATTCTGGCCTTTTCCGTCCTTATGCTCCCCGAGGTGTCGGAGGCGAACGCGCTGAAGCAAAAGAAAAGAGTGGAATACTCCGTAACCAGAGCGCTTCAGCTTACAGCAGTCATGTCCGTGCTTACGGCTGGTATCTTTGCCGCCTTTTCCAATCAGTTGGGGATAGCGATTTACAACAGCCCCGACTGCGGGCTGCTGATGAAGCTTCTGGCTCCCCTCATTCCACTGATCTATATGGATATTGTCATAGACGAACTGTTGAAGGGTCTGAATCAACAGGTCAGTGCTCTCCGATACAATATCACCGATGCGGCGGTTAAAATCATCCTGATCTATTATATATTGCCGGAGGAGGGTCTCACCGGGCTGATCCTCATCATGTACCTGAGCAGTAGTTTCAATTTCTCCGTCAGCATGCGCCGACTGCTGAAAACAACGAAGCTTTCCTTTCAATTTAAAAACTGGCTCATCAAGCCAGTCCTTTCCGTAATTGCAGCCTGCACTGCGGCGGTATTCCTGCTGAATGCTCTGATGCCCGGTCTTTCGTATGTCCCCTATATCATCTGCGGAGCCGCTTTATCCTGCGTCCTTTATTTTATTTCCCTGCTTTGGCTTGGCGGGCTGACCAGGTGACCCATGCAGCTAAAGTTTAAATTCTGTTTTGATTGCCCTGTTCTGTGAATAATTCTTTGATTCCGGTTAAAAATTACGTTATACTGTAAAAAAATGTATAGGACTTAAACATAAGGGGGGAAGAGCAATGGCCAAGGAAGTAACAATTTCATCATTGAAAGAGTATGTGGGAACTGTTTCGAGTCTGATCGACCGTTTGAAAAAGCCGGATCTGATCACAGAGGAAATCCTTTTTTTCAGGGGCCATCAGGATAAGTCATATGAACTGATTCCGTTCATAGCGAGAAAGCCGCAGGAAAACATTCATAACGACCTGACCTGGTTTGAGGGAAGGTTTATCCATGAAGCAAGGCGAAAGCTTCCCGAGCTCTTCGGAGAGGAGGAGTACCCCCTGAATCTTTTAACGGAGAAGTCATCGTATT
This sequence comes from Bacillota bacterium, assembly GCA_023415235.1. Lineage (GTDB taxonomy): Bacteria > Bacillota > Clostridia > Peptostreptococcales > Anaerovoracaceae > Anoxybacterium. The sequence goes on along the minus strand of JAEZLP010000013.1, from coordinate 33,928 downwards.
CCGAAAAGACAATGGATCCGTATATTCCTATACCTCTCCCATTGCCAACGCGATTGCACAGAGCTACTTCATTTCGGGCAGCTTAAACTTCACGTTTGATCAGTTGATACGAAAATCGGAAAGACTGCCCTATTTCTATGAATTATCCTCTGAGAATCCCGACAATGGAATAGAAGACAGGGAAGAATACCTGAGACTGATCGAAATAAGTTTCAGGAGCCCCGTCTTCATCTTTCCACTGGAGCTTTCTGAACGTCAGAAGCGTCAGCAAAGTGCCTTTATCATCTTTCCCAACCGGATTGACAGGAGATCCAGACATCGTTACATCACCACCGAGATTGATCCAATCAATAAAGAAAAGGACCGAAGCATCGCGAAACGCATCATCATACCGGGTGACAGAAAGGATATCATACTTCGCGACCTTAAAAGCTTCGGCGTCACAGAGGATTTCCTGTTCCCGGACAGCGTTGATGTGATCTGTCAGACGATCACCAGCAATATCAAGGGACTATATAAATAATTGCCCTGAATGGCAGCTTATTTACTGTTTAAAGAAGTCCTTGAATTTATCGCCGAAAAGATCACCCAGAGTAGTAGCCTTTTCCTCCTGTACCATATCCACATCCCCGGAAACCTGGCCCTCGGCATCCTTGATGCTCAAGCTGAGCCTTTTATTTCCTTCGTCGATACTCAGAATGACTGCCTGTACCTGATCGCCCACCTTCAGTTTATCAGAGGGCTTTCTGATCCGTTCCGATGAGATCTCGGATAGATGAACCAGTCCTTCAATACCGGCTTCGATCTCTACAAAGGCGCCGAAGTCGGTAAGTCTGACCACAGTGCCTTCCACCAGATCGTCTGATTTATAGTAATCAGCGGCGCCCTGCCACGGATCATCATCCACATTCTTTAATACCAGCCCTATCTTCCCGTTTTTCTTATCCACACTGGCGACATAAACGGTAACCTGATCACCCTCCGATACCACTTCCGACGGATCGTTGACCCGATGCCACGCCAGATCGTTGAGGTGAATCAGCCCCTCCACACCGCCGAGATCTACGAAGGCTCCGAATTTCATCAGCTTGGTTACGACGCCTTGGCGCATTTCACCTTCCTGAAGCTCGTTCATCAGCAATTTCTTCTTTCCTTCACGCTCCACCGTTTCAACCGCTTTTCTGGAGAGCACCACCCTTTTCGACTCCCTGTCAAAATCCTCAACGACAACTTCAAGGGTTTTTCCTACATAAGCGTTCATATCGTCCACATATCGATAGGACAGGAGCGATCCGGGAATATAGCATCTGACGCTTCGATAAATGGCCGTAACTCCGCCCTTCACAACTTCCGCCACTTTTACTCTGAGCTTTTTCTTTTCCTCAAAGGCCTCTTCCAGCTCCTCCCAGCCTACGATCTCCTCTGCTCTTTTATGGGATAACACCACATTGCCTTCGCTGTCATGAGGATCAAGTACCATGACCGTGATGTCGCCGTCAATCTGATAGTCGTAGTCTTCCGCCATTTCCTCCTTATGAATGATCCCGTCGGAAGTATAATTGATATTGACCAGGATCTCTTCCTCACCTACGGATATGATCCTTCCGTCCAATATATCTTCTTTGTGAACCCGCCTCATGGATTTTTCAATCTCATCCATGAAATCCATCATCGTGTTTTTCTCTTCCATTTTATCGATTTCCTTTCCAGTCATATGTTTATCCTTATTATAACAAAAAAAGTCGATTAAGATTGTATTTCTGAAATAATATTAACCAGCTCGAGTCAAATTTCATATAATACATCAACATAATCTGAGATTGTTGACAGGAGGCGATACGGGATGGCGATACGGCCGCCTATTTTACGTGCAGGCGACACGGTAGGAATCGTCACACTAGGAAGTCCACGGGACACGGGAACCATTGATGCAAGGATCGAATTCCTGCAGAACATGGGATTCAATGTAGTAGTCGGAAACTATGTGTACTCCCAGATGGGTTTTGTAGCAGCCACGCCGCAGCAGCGTGCGTCTGACCTGATGAGCATGTTTGAAAATCAGGACGTCAGAGCGATCATTCCAACCCGGGGCGGTTCCGGAGTTGTGGATATAATTCCATACCTGGATTATTCGCTGATCAAGGACAATCCGAAAATCCTCACAGGCTACAGCGACATTACCGTACTGTTGAATGTCCTGTACAGAATGGCAGACCTGATTACTTTCCACAGTCTCCTTCTCATTGATTTCAGACCAACGACTCCCGCATACAGCTTCGATCAGTTTTTTACCGCCACTTCCACGCTGCTCTCCCCCAGACCGCTGGAAAACCCGCCGGGTATGCCGCTGGTCAGCAGAGTGCCCGGCAATGTAACCGGTCAGATCGTCGGCGGCAACCTTACATCGTTTGTAGATACCTTGGGCACGCCTTTTGAAGTCGACACAACCGGAAAAATCCTTCTCATCGAGGAGACACACGAGGCTGTAAGCCGTGTCTATCGGCTGATCATGCATTTATATCATGCAGGCAAAATTGACGACTGCGCCGGCATTATCATGGGAGAATGCTCCAACTGCGAGGATTCCTACGGAAAGTCCTATGAAAACCTTATCACGGAAGTGATCGTTCCCTTCGGCAAGCCCCTGATGAGCAACCTGGCATCCGGTCATGGCACTTATAAAATGGCAATCCCCATCGGAGCAACGGCAAATCTGGATACGGAGAACAACACTCTTACGGTGCTGGAACCTACCGTGAGCCTTCTCTGATCCCCTCCTTATCCTTTGGGGACATTCATTCTTTTTTCAGGAAGTATGTAATGCATTGAGTCTTGAACCGTATATGTAAATAATGGTATAATATGCAAAACATCGGGAGTCGTAGTTTGAAAGGAGAAACAGATTATGTCAAAGATGAAGGAATTGTATGAAAAAGTGGCTGCAGACAGCACATTACGGGATGAATTCTCTGCGATCATGAAAGACTCACAGGAAGCTGGAGAAGCTGCCACCAATGAGAAGCTGGTTGCATTCGCAAAGGATGCCGGTTACGTTGTGACACAGGATGAAATGCGGCAGTTCTTCAAAGAGCTGGCGGAGTCAAAAAAAGGAGAGCTTTCCGCCGCTGAGCTTGATATGGTGGCCGGAGGAAAAGGTGAGGAAGTAGCAATCTCCTTTATGTTCGTTCTTACTGGACTGTGCTTTGATCAGTAGAATGTAATGCAATGAATTCAAAACTAGTAAACTATTTGTTCGGATAAACTAAAACCATGGGATAACCCATGGTTTTAGTGTGATATTTTTCTGGTACGCCCGGCAGGAGTCGAACCTGTGACCTTCAGAGTCGGAGTCTGACGCTCTATCCAGCTGAGCTACGGGCGCATATATGGACTATTGTGGGAGATGCCCACTTGAAGAATATACACTAAATTTCAGCCTTTTTCAAGAGTTAAAAGCAAACTATATTTTTTAATAAGGTTTTACCATTGAAAATAAAGCCTTTCCCCATTTATTGTTGAAGCTTACTGATATTTGAAGTAGAATGAATCAACAGATTGATACACTTCAAAGGAGGAAGTTATGAAAAGCAGAAGAATACGGACTATAGTTTCACTATTAACTATTGCAGCAATGTTGCTGGCTCTTACACCCGTCAGTGCTGCAGAAACCAGGCCGATAGAAGGAGATTACATATTATTCGGGACCTACTATGGTGCGCCGATCTTGTGGAGAGTAGTCGACCTTGATGAGGACGGCGACCCGATGCTCTTAAGCGATAAAGTTTTGACCGTTAGACCTTTTGCTCTCTATAATCACAGTGTCGGCTTTACAGAGAGACACTGGGAAACTTCATATATCAGAACATGGCTCAATTCAATCGGAGAAGAAGCACAAACAAAATATCTCATCGAAGATGAGTCGCTTTCCAACCCCATGAACGGTCATATGTGGAATTACAACGAGTTCATGAGTGAGCCGGGATTTTTATCTTCAAGGAATTTTACAACAGCGGAAGTTGATATCCTGAAAGAAAGCGAGCAGAGAGACACCTTGGTCGGCAAATACGTTGCGGAAAAAGAAGGCGGGAGCCAGATCCTGAAACAACAGGCCGACATTGCCGGATATGCCGCTCTTGTTAAAAAAGCCTATTATAAAAATGTGACCGACAAGATGTTTATTATGGATGCGGAACAATTCCACGAAGTTTATAGTAAATTCGGAAATTACGTTTTAACAGACGCGACAAAAGAAGCGCTTGCAAATGAAAACAATACAACTGCGGAGTATGTTGATGTGTATTCGACAGGCAATTCTTTGGTTCCGCTGGATAAGCCCTTTGATTACACCAAGTATGTTTTGCGGAATATTATAGACATGAATTCGTCCGATGCGTTTAAATATCTCATAACGACGGTGGAATATCACAATGTCGGAAAAATCGTTCCCTTCATTGGATATGTCAACGCCGACTATGCCGGGATCAGACCGTCCTGCTACATAGACATGAGCAAGACAGCCATTGCTTCCGGCAGCGGAACAAAGGAAGATCCTTACCGCTTCAGCGCGGAAAGCATTAATAACAACGCAAATATTATTAATACACCAACGGTCAGAACTGCAATCGGATTCGGACCAAACCCTTCTCAATATGTTTACGTGAAATTCACGGAAAGCTCGGGATTTCCATTTATTGACGATGCAAATAGAGTGCAGGTTCCTTTAAGGAAAACGCTAGAGAAATTCGGCGGCAAAGTTGAATGGGATGCTGTCAATAAAATCGCAACGATTACTGAAAATAATATTAAAGTACAGGTGCCGATCGGGGAGAAATATATTCTGCGAGATGGTCAAAAAATAGAAATCGATACAGCTGCTATGATCGTCAATGGAAGGACGTATTTGCCGATCCGCCCGGTGGTGGAAGCCTTTGACGGAAAGGTCAGATGGGATTCCGTCGAAAAAGTGGTGATCATCACAAATACGTGAGAGAAAACTTTGATTCAACAAAGAATTCCTGAGTTTCACTGTTGGACATAGAATGACTCGCATGACAGTTAAGGCTGCCAATTCAATATTGGCAGCTTTATTAATCTTCATTAAGAAGTGAAAATCCATTCGTATTACAATTTACTATGCAATGTGTCTGCATTTTAATGCAATGGAAAAGGCTTCGCAGAAGTCATCCGATCGATTCTGAGTTTCAAGCATTTCTTTGACCTTGCTTATGCGATAGCGCACGGTATTTTCATGAACAAAAAGAATTTTAGCCGTCGCTTTATAATCTCTTTTCTGCTCAAGGAATACACACATGGTTTCGAAAAGCTGTGAATCATTTTTTTTGTCATATTCCCATACTGGGTCAAGAATCTCGTGATAAAAATCCTCCAGTTCCTTACGTCCTAAGAGGAGAAGGAGAAGCTTCAGAATACCAAGGTTATTATAGTAAACCACAGCGTTTTTTCCCGCATTGTGGAGCCCGGTTTCCGCTGCGGTGATTGCCTGGTTGATGGCCGTATCGGCATGGATCAGTTTATTATCATAATTGCTCACACCAATGACTGCACTTTGACAAATGGCAAGAATAGAATCCAGATAATACTTTATCTTCTCATCCACAACCTCCTTCGAAAATGTGTTGTACGTTATAAAACCGATAAGCGCTTCCTTATAAACCATTGCAAAGGAAGTTATACTTTGATTGAAAAAGTTAATGATCTTGGTACCCACGGTATGATCAGCCTCAATTGGAAGTGAAATGTACACAGCTGTAATATAGTTCTGAAAATGCGGGTTGATTTCCTTAAGCATCAGGAGCTTGTGATGGTCATCAAGCGTCCCGTTGATCAGCGACGATATTTTATTTGTGAGCAGAGTATTTTGCCCGTCAAAGATGATCAGCTCCATGATTTCCTTTATCATCGCGGCATAGGGAGTATCAACACTCACCAAGAGCACTGGGATACGGCTTTCATTGCAATACTCGATAATTTCATTCGGCAATTCCTTTATGTATTCATCGGTAAGGCATAAGCCGCTGGCCTTGGTTTTACTCAAAGTATTCAGGAATCCATACATGCTTTCCAGACTATCCTTTGCAAAATAAAAGCCTGAAAGATAGAAATCCCCCTTCTGAGAAACAACATAATCAATATCGGATATGGGGGAGTCGGCAATTGATACTTGCAAAACTTCGTTATCCAGCGATTCGGCACCCGCAAGAACGACAGCATCCTTAAAGGACGGCAGCGACATTATGTTTCTAACTGTAATGGGCAATTCTAATACCTCCACTCTCTTTTCAAACAGCGCATTATTGAAATAATTACAACATCATTTCATGAACCAGGCAAATATTGGGAAAATATGTATACCGATTTGTGAAATTTACAATTTTACTTTATTATATATTCTATAAGGTGTTTTTGAAAGAGGTTTGCTATAATTCATTTAACTGTTTTTATTCTATTTATATTATTATGATAGGAGTGTTTTAAAATGGAAAAAAGTAGAGGCGTCTCTTTTGAAAAACTAGCCTTAAGACCAGTCCCTATTGGAGAAAGGCAGCATTGGATTTCAGTGACACTGATCCAAGCGGGATTCATGATTTCGGCAACAAGCCTTTGGACAGGAAGCTTGATGGTTGCAGGTATGTCTTTAACAGAGACTGTTATCGCAGCGATCATAGGTTATGCTATTGTAGTCGCTGTTTGCTGGGCCCAGGGCGTTATGGGTTCGGATCTCGGTGTCCCGTCAATTATTGTTGCAACCCAGTCCTTCGGAGACCGAGGCAGCCAATTTCTCATTTCTACCGTGAGTGCCCTCTGCTGGGATCGGCTGGTTCGGTATTAATGCAAATATATGCGGAGCGGCATTTTCAGGACTTATGTCCTCATCCTTCGGGATTGACATCCCTATTAAGATTTCCATTATCGTCTGGGGTATTATTATGTTTTCTACTGCGGCAATCGGTTTTAACGGATTGAAAATACTCAATGTTGTCGCGGTGCCGCTTATGGTTGCAGTAACGGTTGTAGGGCTCTACATCGTCGTTTCGGGTGATGGTGTGAGCGCATTAAAGAGCTTCGTTCCATATGATACGGAAATGAATATGCTTGTCGGCATCGACATGGTAATCGGTGGATTCATCGTCGGAGCGGTTTTATCCGCAGATTATACCAGGTATCAGAAAACAAGGATGGACGTATTCAAATCCCCCTTTTTCGGAATTATGCCTCTCGGTGTTATTCTCCTCTGGGTCGGTGCGGTTTTTGCTATTGCAGCAGGTACGGAAGATCTTACGAGTATATTCATTGGACTTGGAATTCCGGTACTTGGCCTGTTAAGCCTTATCCTTTCAACCTGGCCCGCGAATTCTGCAAATGTATACTCTGCTGGTCTGGATACCTTGAAGGTTTTTCAATGCAAGGATGACAAAAGAGTTCTTGTTACTGTCATTTGCGGCATAATCGGTACCGTTGTCGGCTCCTTCGAGATCATATTTTATTTTGAAACCTTCTTGATCTATCTCGGAATTATCATAGCACCGATTGCAGGATCATGATTGTTGACTACTTTATTATCGGCAAAGGCAAGCCTGAGAACTGGTCACCTACCGCAGGCATTAACTGGGCTGCCATTATTGCGTTGGCGATCGGCATCGTTGCTTCCCTTTTTATTCCGGTTGGAATTGAAAGCGTTAACGGAATCATTTTAGCTGCCATAGCCCTCTTGATTTTAAGAAAGATAATGCCAAAACCTGAAATTGCAAATCTTGAAGCGATAGATGAAGAAAAAAAACCGGAAAGCAGGATATTTACAATGAGAAAACTGAGTAAACAGGAAGTAATTGATATCATATATGGATGTACGGTTCTGGGAACCGGAGGCGGAGGCTCGCTGGAAGGCGGTCTTGACATCATAAAAAGTGATTTTGAAGCAGGACGGAGTTTTGTCCTTGCAAGTCTTGATGAAATCCCGGATGAAGAATACGTTGCGTGCCCTTATGTATGTGGTTCCGTTTCTCCGCTGACACCGGAGGAGGAAGAGAAGTATGCGGGGCTCCCTTCTATGGACGTGACGGAAGCGGTGAGAGCGTTCCAGACAATGGAAGAGTATTTGGGCAAGTCGTTCTTTGGAATCATATCCACAGAGCTTGGCGGCGAAAACACTGCAGATGCTTTCCACGTAGCAGCACTTATGGGCAAGCCAATTGTTGACGCTGACCCTGCAGGAAGGTCGGTCCCCGAACTTCAGCACTCGACATTTTATATTAACAACGTACCGATCACACCGATGGCAATCGCAACCCCCTTTGGGGATACGGCAATCATAAATAATGTAGTGAATGATTTCAGAGCAGAAGCACTGGTCCGCGCGATGGCATGCGTAAGCAAAAATATGATTGGTGTTGTTGACCATCCTACAACAGGAGCCGTTCTTAAAAAATCTGTAATTCCGGGCGCGATAACCTACGCACTTGAAGTAGGCAAAGCGCTTCGTCTGGCCAACGAAGCAGGCAGAGACCCGGCAGAGGATATCGTGAATACAGGCAGCGGAAAAGTTCTCTTTCGAGGCATGGTTTCAGATTTCCAATGGGATACTGTTGATGGATTTACCGTAGGTGATGTAACATTGAATGGAACGGATGAATTCAAGGGACACACCTATAAGGTATGGTTTAAAAATGAACATATTGTTTCTTACAGAGACGGGGTTGTTGATGTAACGGTTCCTGATCTGATCTGTGTAATAGACAAAAATGGCGTGCCTGTAACAAATCCATTCTACGAAAAGGGCATGGATCTGGTTGTGTTTGCACTTCCTGCGCCAAAGGAATGGACGACAGCGAGAGGACTTGACGTTTTCGGCCCCAGATCATTCGGCTTTGATTTCGATTATACCCCGTTTAAGAGATAGAAGGTGCTTGCAGGTGAGTATGGCAAATCAATTTAAGGAGAAAGAAACAGAAATTGTAAAGGAAGTACGCAAGCTGATCAGCTTTCCCAGCATAAAAGCAGACGGCTTAACCGGCATGCCCTTTGGAAAAGATATCGCAGCTTGCCTTGATTATACGCTGGAGCTTTGTGAGCGTATGGGGTTTAAAACAAAGAACTGTAACGGGTACGCAGGCTACGCGGAAGCAGGCGAAGGGGAGGAAATGCTTGGAATCCTGATGCATCTTGATGTTGTCCCGGCAGGCAACGACTGGACGTATCCGCCATTTGGTGGGGAGATTCATGATGGCAAGCTTTACGGTCGAGGTGCGATTGACAATAAAGGCCCGGCTGTCGCAGTTATATTTGCGTTAAAGTCCATCATCGACTCCGGACTCACGCTGAAGAAAAGAGTAAGACTAATCTTCGGCACAGATGAGGAAAGCGACTGGGAGGACATGGATTACTATATTAATCATGAGGAACTTCCATCCTACGGATTTACACCGGATGCCGATTTCCCAATCATATATGGTGAAATGGGAATATTGGGCTTTGACCTTGTTGCAGCGGAAACAACAGAAAAAAAAGGCAACTTTATAAAAGGAGGCGAGGCCTCCAATGCGGTTCCCGATTATTGCCATGCAAAAATTCTATTGAATAACGGTGATGCTGTTGAAATTGATGAAAAAGGAACCGCTGCCCATGCAAGCACTCCTGAGGCAGGTGAAAACGCCATCTCAAAGGTTATGGAAAAGCTCTATGAATTGAAACAGCACGAAGAGTTTGACTGCTCAGAAACGCTAAACAGGTTTATTGACTTCTATCATGACAAGATTGGATTCTGCCTTCATGGTGAAAAGATCAATTGTGAGTTATGGGATGAGGCAACGGGACAGTTGACATTGAATGCCGGTGTTCTAAACGCAACCGACGAAAAGACTGTTCTATCAATTGACATGCGATGCCCTGTATCCTTCTCAAAGGAAGAAATTTTGAGCCGTCTGGAAAAAGCGATTCAGGGATATGGACTTGCCATTGAAAATGTGGATTACCTGAAACCTGTTTTTTTCGATAAAAACGGAGATTTCATTAAAAAGCTTCTCATGGTCTACAGAAAACTGACTGGCGACGCGAGCGAGCCTTTGACTATGGGTGGAGGGACATATGCTCGTGCAATGGACAATATCGTCGCCTTTGGGCCTTTGTTTCCGGGCAGAGAAGCAACGGAACATGGGAAAGATGAATATATCCTTTTAGAGGATTTGCTTAAGATTACGAACATATATGCCGAAGCTATTAAAGAATGTGTCCTTTGAGGTAGGTGCCAACGGCCTTCACCCTGCCGGGTTCGGACCGTCAAGCTAAAAACAACATCCCATGCTGTTTTTTCTTTGCCGTTCAGTCGCTTGACGCCCTTTCGGGTTCGAGTCCCTCTTTTCAGCAAGAAAAAAAACACTCTATAGCGTGAAGCTATAGAGTGTTTTTTGGTGAGGCATGAGGGACTCGAACCCCCAACCTGCAGATTCGAAGTCTGTGACTCTATCCATTGAGCTAATGCCCCGAGTTATGATTTCAGCGTCATTGTTCCGACGCGCTAACAATGATTTTACTTCCTATCCGGTAAAAAGTCAAATGGAAATCATGAAAGGTTTTTCAATATTTCATGATAACGCATCGTTGCCAATTCACTCGGCTGGCCCTTTTTACAGAAAGATAGTCCGCCCAGCTTCCGGTTGACACGTTCCACCACAATCTTTTCGTCAATCATCTTTGATTGAAGCGTTTTCAATGCATCAAGAAACCGGCTGTCCTGCTTCGCCCTGTTATAAAAAGACAAAACATAGACATAGATAAAAAGATTGTAATTTCGAAAAGGATATTCCACTTGCATAAACAGGGTCCCCATTCCATAATGGCATGGGCCGATCGGCTTTCGTATCGTCCAGTGCTCAAGCAGAAAATCCACCGCTCTGTCAAGCGCCGGTTCTCTGTTGAGATATTCGCTATAACGGAATGCGCTGAGGGCGGTGAGTGTTGGAAACGGATTTGAATACTCCGTCTCCGGACCTCGGCCAAAGAAAAACTTATTACAGCGCCAGCCTCCGTCGGTATACTGAATATCCAAAAGGTGCTGGAAGGTTTTTTGCAGCCTGTCATCAGAGGCATACCCCAGGTGGCAAAGCGCATCGGCAACGCCGGCAGTTTGACACGGGTAAATCCCCCCCTGTGGGTACACCTTGAAACGTCCATCCTTCTGCCAAGTGCTGAAAAGCAAATCGGCGGCTTCTTTCAGCAGCGGATCGTCGGGTTCCATACCCAATTCCAATAGGAGATGTACACTCTCCATAGTTGAAAACGGGGCTCCCTTTAAAACTCTCCGATCAGGAGTCGTCCAAAGATCGGCTCCATTATCATGTCTATGGGACAGTATTATTCCCACATCCGGCAAATATTGCTCAGCTACAGCCATGATGGCCACCCTCCTCTCAGCTGGTGCAATCGAAGCGCCCATGAAATGTCTATTCTTTCATGATATCGTTGAAGCCTTCGCCGTTGCCCCAGACGGTGTCCACATGAATCACTGTGACAAAGGCGTTTCTGTCTTTTTTCGCTACGAACTTCTTGATGAGCATGCTCTCCCTTGGGGAACAGATGGTCACGATCTTGTCTCTGGCGATCTTAGTGTATTCGCCTGTGACAGAAACGTTGGTCACACCCCGGCCGACCTCGTTCAGAATGTAGCCTGCCACCTCGTCGTGCTTGCTGGTGATGATTTCAAGCTGAACCGCCTTAGTATCGAAGCCGTACATGACGTAATCCACGGTTTTGGAGAAGATCACCTGGGTTACCAGAGCATAGAGAGCGATGTTTCTTCCGAAGAGAAAACCTGAACCGATGATGATACAGGCGTCTATGACAAGCAGGATCTGGCTGAGACTGACATGGGGAATCAGCTTCTTCTGTATGATTTTGGCTATGGTATCGGTGCCTCCGAAGGAATAGCCCCTGGTGAATACCAGGCCGGAGCAGATCCCGCCCAGCACGCCGCAATAGATTGCTGCCAGAAACAGATCCTTCTCTTCAAGAAGGGAAAAATGAAAATTCTCAAAGATCAGCAGGATCGACGGATAAATAATGGTCAGCATTAGAATTTTCCGGGCTTCCTTCAGTCCCAGAAGGATTGCGCACACCACCAGTATGGTAATGGCAAATCCATAATACAGAACGGAAAAATCAACATTTACAAAGCCCTGCAGGATACGGACCATGCCGGTAATCCCTCCGCTGGTGAGACCGTTGGGGATCAGAATGCCGATAGTGGAAAATGCGCTGATGGAACAGCCTACAATGATGAACAGCAGGTCGATCCCCAGCTTTTTAAGATTTGCTTTCTCCATTTTTATCATTTATTTGTACCCCCTCAGATTGATGACTTGGAATGTACTGTTGCCGAAAATATCGATACATCGAATGGCGATGTTTACGAACTCCTTAGCCAGCCATTGACAGGAGAGCTCAATTCCTTCGTTTTCCTTGCAGAAGGAAAGCCTGGGCTGGAAGGTAACAAGGTCATAGTCAAAATCGACGCTCCAGTAATCTACAAGCTGGAGAGAATCTTCCTTGATGATCTTTTTGATGACAGGAAGATACTTTTCCTCCACTGGTATGCTATGTAAAGAAGCCGGCTCATATTCATGCAGCGTTACTTCAAGCTTGACTTTATCGGAAACGGGCAAGTGCTGCAAATCTGTTTTCACCTTTAATTTCCCTCCGCTTTCCGGACGATGCGACTCGGCAAGAAAGCGATATCCTTCTCTTGATGCGGAAACCAGCCTCTTGTGGGAATTGATTGCGGAGAGATCGCCGATATCGCAGGAGATCCATTTCCTGCCCATTCGATCCGCCGCGGCGGCAAGGGTTCCCGAGCCTCCGAAAAAGTCGGCGCAAAGATCACCCTCCCTAGTGCAGCTTTCAAGGATCCGATCGATCAGCTGCTCCGGCTTCTGTGTCGCATAGCCGGTCCGCTCCGCGGAAGTTCTGCCTACCATGTTGATCTGCCAGACATCCTTCATATTCACCATAGTATACCAGCCGATTTCATCCCGGTATTCGGCCACACCCTTGAAGCGGTAGGGCTTGAAATCTCTGTTGTAGGATTTTTCCTGCTGGGCTTTGAAATAGTATTTCGGAGATTTCGCATAAAACAGCAGGGTATCATGCTTTCTGGCAAAGTAGTTCTTGCTGACGCCTCCGGATTTATAATTCCAGATCACTTCGTTGATAAAATTCTTTTCCCCAAAGATTTCGTCAAGCAATACCTTTACATAATGGACGCTGTGCCAGTCCAGATGCACCCAAAGGCAGCCATCTTCTGATAGGAGCTCCTTCATGAGAAAGAGCCGGACAGCGAGCATCCTGAGATATTCCTCCATGCCGTCTTCCCATATATCGTGATATGCCTTCTGCTTGATGACGGGAATCTTTTTTATCTTATCCGAGCGGAGCTTCAGCTCCGAACCGTAATTTGCCTTTGAGAAAAACGGCGGATCGATATAGATCAGATTTATTTTTCCCGCCATCTCTTTCTGCTCCAGCAAATACTTCATAAAGCGAAGATTATCTCCAAGGACAAGGAGATTATCGCCATGTCCGATCCTTTCGATTTCGGAAAAATCACCTGCCGCTGCGGAACGGCTTGCTTCCCTGCTCTCTTCTATAATGGCCGGCAGTTTCGTTATCAAACTCATCTTCGTTTCCCCGCCTTATCTTTATTTTTAACCCCGCCAGTCCGGCGGCCCGTATTTTCACGGAAGCCGAGCAGAACCGGGATCAAATCCTCCCTTTTGGCCTTCTGTAATGCTCTAATTACTGTCTCTCTGTTTTCCGGCTTATTAAAGTGCATCAGCGCGCGCTGCATCCTTTTTTCTTCCAGAGACTTCGGCACGTAGACCTTCTCGCCGGTAAAGGGATCTCGCTCCGTATAATACATACAGGTTGACAGCGTCCCCGGCGTCGGATAGAAATCCTGCACCTGATCGGGAACAAACCCATGTTTTTTCAAAAATAGGGCAAGCTCAATGGCATCCTCCAGGGTTGAACCCGGATGTGACGAGATGAAATAGGGAATCAGATACTGCTTCAAGCCCAGCCGATCATTGATCTCCTTATACTTCTTGCTGAAGTCAAGAAAAACCTCTCTGGTAGGCTTCCGCATCTTTGCAAGCACCCGGTTTGAAACATGCTCCGGAGCCACCTTCAGCGTTCCGCTGATATGATGTCTGCAAAGCTCCTCCATAAAACGGTCATCCTTGCCCGCAAGTAGATAGTCATACCGGATTCCTGAGCGGATAAAGACCTTTTTCACCTTGTCCAAACTCCGGACCTCCCTCAGGAGATCCAGGTATTCCGAGTGGTCGATATCCATTTGGGCGCAGGGCTTCGGAAACAAACAGTCCTTGTTCTTGCATACTCCCGTCTTGCTCTGTTTTTTACATGCCGGACTTCGGAAATTCGCCGTAGGCCCCCCAATATCGTGAATATAACCCTTGAAGTCCTTTCGTTCCGTCAAGCGAACTGCCTCTCTGACTACAGACCCCTTGCTTCTTCCACGCACCTCCCTGCCCTGGTGATAGGTCAGGGCGCAAAAGGCGCAGCCGCCGAAACATCCCCGGTTGGCGATGATGCTGAATTTGACCTCCTCAATGGCCGGAACGCCGCCTTCCTTTTCATAGCTTGGATGCCAGGTTCCTTCATAGGGAAGCTCATAGACGTCGTCCAACTCTTCCGTGCTCAGAGGTTCCTGCGGCGGATTTTGAACCACATACACGGTTTTCCCATACTTTTCCGCCAGCCGTTTTCCGCTGATATAGTCAGTATTCTGATATTGCAGCAGAAAACTTCTGCAATAGTTCCTCTTCGATGCTGCGTCTTCTGCCTCGCTCTGCGGATTGTTGGAAGCAGAGGCATTCTCCCCTGCAATATCCTCAAAGGACGGCAGCATTATCGTATCCTTGTCTCCGAACAGTTCTTCCTCATATTGCTTTTCGGATACTCCTTCTTTCAGGCTCTCGTTGACCAAGCGGCAGACAGTGCCCCTGATCCAAGTAATATCCTTCGCTTCAATGCCGGCGTCCAGCGCTTCCGCGATCTCCACTACAGCCCGCTCTCCCATACCGTAAATCAAAAGATCAGCCTTGGCGTCCAGCAGGATGGAACGGCGTACCTTGTCATCCCAATAGTCATAATGTGCAAAACGGCGCAGACTGGCTTCAATGCCGCCAATGATCACCGGCACATCCCGGTAAGCCTCCCTGGCTCTGCCGCTGTATACGATAACAGCCCTGTCAGGCCTTTTTCCCGCTTTTCCTCCGGGGGAATAGCTGTCTGTCTTTCTTCTGTGTTTGAATACGGAAAAATGGTTCACCATGGAGTCCACATTTCCCGCATTGATCAGAAACCCCAGCCTTGGCCGGCCGAAGCGTCTGAAATCGTCCACGCTTCTCCAGTCGGGCTGAGACAGTATCGCAACCTTGTAGCCGCGGCTTTCCAGGACCCGGCTGATGATAGCCGTTCCAAAAGAGGGATGGTCAACATAAGCATCGCCCGTTACCAGGACGAAGTCAGGCTGATGCCATCCCTTTTCATGCATTTCTTCCATTGTAACCGGTAAAAATGACATAGTCTCTCCTATCGATTTCGTTCTCGTTTTTTTCTTTATTCTGCGTCAAGATTACCGATCTCTCGTTTTACCTGCTTCCCTTGTCATAAGGTACCGCAACCGCTCTTGGCGCCTGCGACGACTTGGAGCTGAATGCCAAAACGATCAGTGTGGCGATAAACGGGACCATCTTGTAGATGTCGCTGGGGATATTGGAAGTCGCCAGGATCGGAATAACCGAATAGGCTGAGGCTATGGTCTTCATCAAACCGAAGAAGAAGGCCGCAAATAATACCCTCGTTGGCTTCCATTGCCCGAAAATCATAACAGCAAGAGCCAGGAATCCGTAGCCGGATACTGTTGCATTGAAGTTGGTCGAGGTCGGGATGATAAACACCAGACCACCCAAACCAGCAAGCGCGCCGGATATCATAACTCCTGCGTAGCGCATTTTATATACGTTGATACCAACCGAATCGGCAGCATGGGGATGCTCCCCGCATGCTCTCAGACGCAGTCCGAATTTTGTTTTATATAGCACGATCACAGACACAATCAGGATGACGAATCCAATATATGTTGTGATATAAGCGTTTTGGAAGAACAGCCCTCCGATTAAGGGAATATCCCCCAGACCGGGTACGGAAGCAATACGGAAGGTATTGACAAAATTGATTTGCTGCACTCCGTTCTCCTGGATCATTCTCGCGGTGAAAATCGCAAAGGCAGGCGCAAACATGTTCAGCGCCGTACCGCTGATGATCTGGTCCGCTTTCAGATTGACCGCTGCGTAAGCATGAAGCAGGGAGAAAACCATTCCCGTAACGGTTGCGATCAGAATGGCGATGATGAGGAGGGACTGCCCGCTCATAGTGCCCTGCATCTGATTAATGAAGAAGATGCTGGTAAAGGCTCCGATGATCATCATACCATCCAGTGCGATATTGGTTACACCGCTTCGTTCCGTAAAGACTCCTCCAAGGGCAACGATCAGCAGGGGAATTGAGAAAAACATCGTCTGCTGAAATACCAAAAACAGAATACCCACTATTGATCCCCCCTTTCATTCGCTACTTCGGCGTCCTGGATTGCTTCCGTTTCGACCTTTGCCTTCTCAGTCGCCTTTTCCCTTCGATGCTTGATAAAGCGGGTAAGAAGCGTTTTTAGGATCAGTGAAAAAGCGCTGAAGTAAATGATGATGGCAATGATGATGTCGATGACTTCCGGTACAAAATCCAGTGTCTGGAGATAATTTCCGCCCTGTGTGATGTAAGAGATAAAGATCGCGGAGAAGATGATGCCGATGGGATTAGACAATCCCAGAAGCGCTACGGGAATTCCGTTGAAGCCTTCCGCCGCAAGCACATCCACAACCTTAATGTGTCTTCCGTTTGCTCCGGACAGATAGAGAAGTCCTCCTCCAAGCCCTGCAAGCATTCCGGCGATTACCATCGACAGCACGATATTCCGTTTGTCGTTGATTCCTGCATATTTGCTGGCATTGGGATTAAACCCGCACGCTTTCAACTCATAACCGAATGTGGTTTTATTTAGAATAATATACATGATGATCGCAATTACAATAGCAATCCAAATACCGCAGTTTACAGTGGACATATCCTTCGTGGAGCCGAGGTGATTGTAAAAGATGTATTCCAGTCCCCCCTTGGGTAAAACCGCCGTTTCCGCAGTGTTCATCGAGAGTGCCTTTTGGGAATCGTATACGTGAAGCTTGACCAAATAGTTCGCCATATACATTCCGATGTAATTCATCATGATTGTGGAGATTACTTCATGTACGTTGAGATATGCCTTCAATAGACCTGGAATCAGCGCCCACAAGCCTCCGACAATAGCTGCTCCGATCAATGCTGCAATCCAGTGCCATGGCGCTGGAAGGAAGGTCCATTTTACGCCTATATACACCGCAGCGAAAGCGCCCATGATAAACTGGCCGGCAGCACCGATGTTGAACAGGCCGGTTTTGAAGGCAAAGCCTACGGATAGTCCAGTCAGAATCAAGGGTGTCGCAAAATAAAGCACCTGTCCCATACCTTTGGCGCCTGTACTGAAACCGCCCTTTAATATAATCACAAACCCGTCTCCTGCCTGTGCCGGATTGCTGATCAGCAAAACGATGAATCCGAAGAGAAGGCCTATGAGAATGGAAAAGATAGAGGAGTAAGCTTTGTTTGCGCCTTCGCTTACCAAAAGGGTCCTTACCCGATTCATACAGCCACCTCGCTTCTCTTGGAACCGGCCATATACAGCCCCAGTTCCTGTACCGTAATATCTTTGGGATTCAGATCTCCGACGATTTCTCCTTCATAAATAACCAGAATCCGGTCGCTGACATTCATTACTTCGTCCAGCTCGAGGGAAATCAGCAGCACCGCTTTTCCGGCATCTCTCTGTTCTACAAGCTGTTTGTGGATATACTCGATTGCTCCCACGTCAAGTCCCCGGGTTGGCTGCACCGCTATGAGGATTTCAGGATCCAGATCAATTTCCCTGGCCACGATGGCCTTCTGCTGGTTGCCTCCGGACATGCTGCGCACCGTTGTTTTTGCCCCTTGACCACTCCGTATGTCAAATTCTTCGATAAGCTTATTAGCATACTGATAGGCCATGTCAAATTTGATAAAGCCGTTTTTCTGGAATTCCTGCGTAAAGTATTTCTTCAGTATAAGGTTTTCCGCCAGATTGTAATCCAGCACCAGGCCGTCCTTGTGGCGATCCTCCGGTATGTGGCTCATTCCTTCCACATTGCGTTTCCTCACGGAAGTCCTGGTAATATCCTGCCCGTTCAACAGAATCTGCCCGCTTTCAATCGGCATCAGGCCGGTCAGCGCGTATACCAGTTCGGATTGTCCGTTTCCGTCAATTCCTGCAATACATACAATCTCTCCTTTCCGAACGGTAAAGGAAACATTGTTGACCGCCTTTTTTGTGCTGTGCTTCGAGCCCACAGTCAGGTTTCTGACTTCGAAATTGGCTTCGCCAGGCTTGCTTTCAGCCTTTTCAACGGCAAAGCTGACCTTGCGGCCTACCATCATCTCGGACATTTCCTCCTTTGTGGTATCCGCAACGGAAACGGTTCCGATAAGTTTTCCCTTTCTGAGCACTGTGCATCGGTCTGCCACCGCTTTGATTTCGTTGAGCTTATGGGTGATAAATAAGATGGACTTGCCTTCTTCAGCAAGGCTTTTCATAATTTTCATCAACTCTTCGATCTCCTGGGGAGTCAGCACAGCCGTAGGTTCGTCAAAAATAAGGATCTCATTGTCCCTGTAGAGCATTTTTAATATTTCCACACGCTGCTGCATTCCAACGGTGATATCCTCAATGAGAGCATCCGGGTCAACCATAAGTCCATACCGGTTTGACAGCTCCATAACCTTTTCTCTGGCCGCATCCATTTTTAAAAAGCCATTCTTTGTTGTTTCCACACCTAATATGATGTTCTGCAGAACCGTGAAATTGTGAACAAGTTTAAAGTGCTGGTGCACCATTCCGATGCCCAACGCGTTGGCGTCATTCGGGTTGTTGATTCTGACCTCCTGGCCTTCTTTTTTAATCACGCCTTTTTCGGGCTGATACAATCCGAACAGAACGCTCATCAGGGTAGATTTCCCTGCGCCGTTTTCTCCCAACAGCGCGTGAATCTCGCCTTTTCTCAATTGCAGAGTAATATCGTCATTGGCAAGGATTCCGGGGAATTCTTTCGTGATATGCAACATTTCTATGATGTAGTCCATATCTTCTCTCCTTGGTAAAAAAAAATAAATCCGAACATTCTATTTTGCGAGCAACGTCGAGCAAAATATATTGTTTCGACCTTACGGCGAAGCCGCAGCGATAAAACCGAAGTATGAGGTTTTATCGCATATAAATGTATAGAAACATTATATCCGATTCGA
Organism: Bacillota bacterium; assembly: GCA_023415235.1. GTDB lineage: Bacteria > Bacillota > Clostridia > Peptostreptococcales > Anaerovoracaceae > Anoxybacterium. Next base: position 14,413 of record JAEZLP010000013.1, on the reverse strand, counting down.
GGATAAAAATAAATGATGAATTTGCTATAAAAAAGGCAGGCGATTTGCATCACCTGCCCGGTTTGCCTTTTGGGCCTGTCTTATTTAACTAAAGTAACCTTTACGATGGAGGTTCCCAGCTTGGTTGCGTCTTCCGCATCGGTATCCTTCTTCAGGGCAATTTCATTTGAAGCAAGTTTTGCAAATAATGCATCATAGTCAGCCTGAGTAAACTTTGTAAACTTGGAAGTTTCCATCGGAAGCGATACACCGTTCATGTCGGCAGCATATACAAGAGCTTCTCCGCCTGGGAATTCGCCGTTGTAGTACTGTTCAAGCGTAGTCTGAACAGCAGCAGCCAGACCCTTCATAGCGGATGTAATAACGGTTTCAGACTCAACGCTCTGGTCGACGTCTACGCCGATTACCTTGGCGCCTGCTGCTTCGGCAGCGGACATTACTGAGTTTCCTACAGCTCCTCCGGCAGCAAATATAACTTCTGTGCCTTCCGCATACCAGGATGCCGCCTGAGTTTGATTTTCAGGAGTCGCATCGAAGTTTCCGGTATAATGATATTTCATATCTATGTTGGAGATTCCCATTTCTGCAGCTGCAGCTTCAGCACCCTGTACAAAGCCGTATCCGTAACGAACGACGGCAGGTACTGCCATTCCGCCCATATATCCCAGCTTAGTATATCCGTCTTTCACTGCTGCATATCCTGCCAGATATCCAACCTGTTCTTCCGCAAAGATAATACCTACCGCATTATCTTCCGTACGGTATTCCGTGTAATCTGCATTATGCGGATTTCCGTCGATCAGAACAAAGCAGACGTCTTCATATAAATCCTGTGCCAAGTAGATTGGTTCTTCAAACAGGTAGCCAGGTGTTACGATAACTTTTGCTCCACCCTCAACAGCAAGCTGAATTGCGGCAAGATAAGCATCCGTGCTCTGTTCGGTCGGTTTGTAGTATTTATGGGTAATTCCATTTGCCTCAGCATAGGCTACAACACCTTCCCAGGTACCTTGGTTGAATGACTTGTCGTCTATGGAACCGATATCGGTAATCATAGCGATTTCATAGGTTTCCTCTGCAGCAGGCTCTTCTTCCTGTCCCCCGCCACCGCAGGCAACCAGTCCAAATACGAGTATAAAAGCTAATAAGAATGCTAATACTCTTTTCATCATTTCTTCTTCTCCTCCTTAAGAATAATAGAAAATAATCTAGGACAATTATACCTTATCCCATTTCAGAACAAAAGCTTTTTTTACAATATTGTTACAAATCAACGGTTGACAAACGTTTTTCTTAGTACAAGGCAGGCTTCCTGTGCTTCAGGAGCGGCAGCTGATTCCTAATTTCTTCCACATAATCCAGATCTATTTGCGCATATACGATGGATTCCCTTGCGTCCGTCCTGCCGCAGAATTCTCCCCAGGGATTTGCCACGCAGGAATTTCCATACGCTTGGTACGGTCCTTCCACATCCCTGGCCGGGGATACCGCGGCAAAATAAATCTGATTGTCAAGAGCCCTTGCCCTCATGGTCAGATCCCAGTGTGCGGGGCCGGTGGTCATATTGAATGCACCCGGAAGAATAACCAGCTTGACGCCGGCCAGCGTCATTTTTCGGAACAACTCGGGAAATCTCACATCGTAACAGATACCAATGCCGATTTTGCAAAACTCCGTATCGATAATCGTTACAGACTCACCCGATGTCAAGGTCTCCGATTCCATAAACCGGATACCTCCCTTCACATCGATGTCAAAGAGATGGATCTTTCTGTGCTTGCCAATCACTTCCCCCTGCCGGTTGAAGGAGAAGCTTGTGTTATAAACCTGATCCTTGTCCAGCTCGGGAATGGAGCCTCCGACCAGATAAATTTTCAGCTCTCTTGCCAGCGAAGATAAAAATTGTACGGTTTCCCCCTTCTCCTCTTCTGCGTACTCCCTGAAGTACTGATTGGAGTAGGGGCAGTTGAACATTTCCGGCAAAGCGATTACCTCCGCACCTTTATTTGCCGCTTCCCGTATCATGGACTCTGCGACAGCAAGATTCCGTTGTTTCTCCATGGCCACCTTCATCTGGCACAGGGCTAATTGAAATATCATCGTAGTTCCTCCTTATGACAATTGTTTTATCGGAATGTCAGTACGCTTGATTTAAGATTATTATATATTACTCCTCTTGATTTATCCATTTCAACATTCAAACAATTTTTTGCATACGAAAAGACGGAGCTTTTCCGGCTCCGCCTTTTCGCTGCCTGAGGCTAATATCGGGGAATAAAGTTATTTTGCAGAAACTTTAATTTAGTATAATCGACTGCAATCGTTACGGTCTGATAAAGTGCTGCACCCAGTATGTGGTGCCGTTGCTGTCTGTGACATAACCCACGCCGATTTCTGTGTAGTTTGAATTCAGTATGTTGGCTCTGTGCCCGGAGGAATTCATCCACCCGTTCATAACATCCGCCGGAGTTTTCTGGCCCTTTGCTATATTTTCGCCGGCAGCCGTATAGCTGATTCCAAACTGCTTCATCATGTCAAACGGGGAACCGTATGTTGGGGATTGGTGTGCAAAATATCCCTTATCTCTGAGGTCTTCCGCCTTCTTCTCCGCTACGGCCGCCAGTTTTGCGTTAACCTTAAGCGCGGGAAGTCCAGCCGCTGCTCTTTCTTTATTCACAAGATCAACGACCTGCTGCTCATAGGAACCAAGCGCCGCAGAAGCCTCCAGAGCTGTTGCAGCTGGTTTTTCCGGTGTTGTCGCAGCTGGCTTTTCCGGTGTTGTTGCAGCTGGCTTTGCAGGGGCTGCCGGAGTTTCCTTAACTGGAGCAGCGTTGGCAGCAGGAGCTTTCAGTCCAAACTGCTGGAAAAGCTTCTGAAGCTGAGCAGCGTCAAGATTGCCGTTACAGTACTGTGCAACGGTTCCCGCCAGCTTGTTCAATGTTGCCTGAGGTAACTGACTATATATCTTACTGGTTTGAGTATTCAATGTGTTGGATTGATTCAGACTGCAATTTTTTTCTGCCGCAAATGACTGAGTTGGTACTGCAACTACAAGCAGCATGGTAAGAATTAACGTAATTTTGACAAATCGGTTTTTCATATTTGTCCTCCTTCTAGTTCTCACTTTTGCTGATCCATTATCGTGATCAGGAACAGCATATCTTTTAAACAGTATCGGATGCAAATTGTTTCCCCTTGTTAAAAAGTATAGGAGTCCGGTAGGAATAATGAAACCCCTCAATTTTTTCCAGCAATAAAAAGAGGGCCTGCTTCAGCCCTCATATCTTTCCTGTGACTAAATCCATCAAATGGTTGGTAATACGGGCTGTAAGCCCCCATATAACTCTGTCCCCATACCGGTAGATCGGCACCGTTGATTTCCCCTTCCGCCAATTATAACCATTGGGCAGGTTGATCTTATCGTAGGGAAAATCCGGTCCAATATTCGGCAGCACATCATAATAATACACTTCCGGCTCATTCTCAGCGAAAAAGGATACGGGCACCAGAAATACTTCCTTCACTTCGTCCGGATTGACCCGTATGCCGGAATACGCCTCGTAATCGATCACTCCCAATAGAGAATAAAGTGTGAAGTTGCTGTAGGTATGGAGAAAGTCCATCTGCGCGATGATGCGGATGTCCGACGGACGGATATTCAGTTCCTCCGAGGTTTCCCGGATAGCGCATTCTTCGGCAGATTCATCGTCTTCGATTCTTCCTCCCGGAAAGCAGACCTCCCCCGGCTGTCTTCTCATGTTTTCCGCCCGAACCTCGTACAGGATAAAAAGCTCGCCGTCCTTTTCCACCAGGGGTACCAGAACTGAATAATATTGATAAGCTCCCATGGATTTCGGCTCCCTGTCCCGGAAGGTGTCTTCAAAATCCTTAATCGTGATCTTCTTCATGGGTTGTCACCTCTTGATTTGTTATAGTCTTTTTGGCCTTCTGCTCCCTGAGATTGATATAGGATCCGACAAAAATAAAAAGAATACCCAGAAGTCCGTTCACTCCGATTGTTTCACGCAGAGCAATGACCGCAATAACAGGCGCCAGCGCCGGCTTCACAAAGAATACAATGGATGCGGTAGCTGCGTCGGAGATCTCCATGGCCAGAAAATAAAAAAGGTAACCAAGGCCGGTAATCATAATTCCAACATAAAGAACCATCCAGATATTGTCTGAGTTGACGCCTGCAATGATCGGCCTGTCCATAAGGACCAGGATAGGGATCATGACGACGGAACCTAAAATAAAGCTGATACTGGTCTGAGTGAGGCCCCGAAGGCGCCGGACGCTGGTCCGCCCCATGGCGCTGTACAGCCCAAAGGTGAGCGCAGCAAGGATGGAAAAGCTTACTCCCATGACGGTATTGCCCGGCTCCATCCGAAGCGGATTGATCATGAATACAATACCAACGAGCCCCACGGTCAAAGCAATTATTTTATTTCGATTCAGTTTTTCCTCGGTGATAAAATGGGCAAACAGCATGGTAAACATCGGATTGATGCAGAAAATAACCGCCGCGGTTGACGCCTTCGAATTCTCCACTCCCAATTGAAAAAACACCATGCTGACACAGATGCAGACCACTCCCATGGCCAGCATATGAATAAAATCCCGCCGAGTGAATACCGTTTGGTTTTTCTTAATCTCCAATAATGCAAATGGCAGCAGAAAAAAGCCTCCGATTAAAAACCGGATCAGAGTAAGCTGGAACGCATCCAGCTGGCTACCCGCGATTTTCAGCACAACCTCCATTGTGCTGAACAGTGATGCCGATAGAAATATATAAAATATCAGTTTTTTCATGAACGCTCCGCCTATTTCCAACTATGTACCTGAATTAACGTTTCCCATTGAGACAGATCCCGATATAAATAGTCCGGCCCTGTCCTTTCCAGCAATTCATATTCCGCAAAGCCCGTTGAAACCCCGATGCTGATAACGCCGATCCTCTTTGCGCACTCTATATCATAAATGCTGTCGCCGATTATGTAAATATTCTCTTTCCCAAAACTCCTGCCGTAGTAGTTCTCCGCCTCCCGGATTCCTTTCAAGGCGGCGTCCCATTTCTCTCCATAATCGTCGCCAAAGCCGCCGACAGGAAAGTATTCATCAAGTCCGACCGATTTCAGTTTTGTTTCGGCCCCGGTTCTCAGATTGCTGGTCAGCAGAGCGTTGAAGATATTTTCACTTGCGCTGATATACTCCAGCAGCTCTCTTACTCCCGGCAGCACCCGTTTCAGTGGATTCCGGCTCAGGATGAACTCAAGTATTTCAATATACGTTTTTTTTACCTGATCCAGCTCCTCCTTGTCAAGATTGTTCTTTTCCATGATACGGTCCAGTATAACCGCGTCCATGGCATGCCCGATTCCCGCTTTCGAAAAAGCTTCATCCAAGCCATAGAGCCTTCGGAAGGTCTCGTTCAGCGCCCTGGTTCCGTCTGCACCGCAATGCATCAGGGTGCCATCCAAATCCCATAAGATCAGTTTATTCTCTTGCTTGCTCATATTCCACCCATCTCTAAAGATACCGCCTTGATTTGGCAAAAGCATCCACACTGCAATAAACAAGGCGGTGATCAGATCACCGCCAGTAATAACTCATTTTTCAGGAACGTATTAATTCAGTATCTCGTATTGCTTTGCAATATCTCCGATTTCCTCAACCGTTGCACTTATGCTGACGACAAACTCAATCTCATATTTTTCCGAGATATTTTTCAGCCTGTTCAGAAACTCCGGCAAATCTGAAATGTTTACATCAGCATGCTTTAAAATGCTATCTATAAAAATAACTTCTATATCATGATCTGAGCTGATAATTCCGTAAAGGAATCCGATGTATTCGTCGCTGTTGGTGATCTCTTCGTATTCTTCCATACATACAACCCGGATCTTATACTTCAAGTCATACATCAATCTATGATTTTTGTTGATAAAAACGACACTCCCGTCGCTCTTTTCAACCCGGTCGTTGGCAAGCTGGATCATATTCTTTGTCTTCCCACTGCCTTTTCGACCAACTAGTAACTTAACCATATTAATCGCCCCCTTAAATTAATTTGAGTTTTAACTCATTATACACTAAGAGCCTATCACGGGCAAGTCGGGAAACTGATTTCCCTGATTTTTTAATCTTAGCTGCCCACAGGCCGCATCGATATCACTGCCCAATTCCCTTCTTATGGTAACCTGAATTCCCCGCTTCTCCAGAATTCCGCGAAAGTGTTCCGCGTCTGTCCGCTCCGTCCCATACAGTCCGGTTTCGGCCACACGGTTCAACGGGATGAGATTCACATGGCAATTCATTCCACGCAGCTTTGCAGCCAGTTCTTCGGCGTTTTTGTCGCTGTCGTTCAAACCTTTTACCAGAGCATACTCGAAGGTGATCCTTCTTCCGGTCATAGCTACATGCCGGCGGCATGCCTCAAGTAGTTGGTCCATCGGATATCTTTTGCTGATCGGCATCATCTTGTTCCTGATTGCGTCATTGGGAGCATGCAGGGATACCGCAAGGTTGATCTGGGGAAAATCCCCGGCTATGTCCAGCATTCTGGGAACCAGACCGCAAGTGGACACGGTGATACTCCTCATCCCGATATTCAGTCCACTCTTATCATGAATCATCTCAATAAATTTGGAAAGGTTCTCATAGTTGTCAAGGGGTTCTCCTGTGCCCATAACAACTATATTTCCGACTTTCTCCCCCGTATCCTTTTCAATGGACAGGATCTGGTCTACCAGTTCACCGGCGGTAAGGTTTCTCTGCAGCCCGTTGATTGCCGAAGCGCAAAAGCTGCACCCCATTCGGCAGCCAGCCTGGGAGGAGATGCAAACCGTATTTCCGAATTTATACTTCATGAATACGCTTTCAATGGAATTGCCATCTTCCAGGCCAAATAAGTACTTTCTGGTTCCGTCCTTTTCAGATTTTTGAACCGCCAGAATCCGAAGCTTTCTGATTTCAGCGTTCACCGACAACTTGTCCCTGAGTTCGGAAGACAGATTTGTCATTTCGTCGAAGCCTGACGCGCCCTTGCAAATCCATTGAAAGATCTGCTTTGCACGGAATCTCTTTTCTCCCAGGCTTTCCAGAAATAGCTCCATCTCTTTTATGTTTAAACTTGTTAAATCTTTCTTCATTGATACCCTCAAAAAACCCCGTGAAACCCGGATTATGCATTCAAGCGTCGGATTCCATGATGATTTTTACAATGTCTCTACTGTACCTGTATTTTTCAGGCACTTCGGCTGCATTGACCGCTATGAGAGGGATAGCCCGCTCAAGAAGGGAGCCGTTGGAGCGGCTTTCCGCCAATTCCATCTCCTCGCCGTCAAAATCGGCAAACAGGAATCCATCCGCCGCAGAAACCAGATAATCCCCAATAAGATCCGGAGGCAGATTGAATCGTTTGGACGCTTCCTCTCTGGGGCTTACGATATCCACATAAGGGGAAGCTTCAAGGAATGAAAGCAGTTCCTGCATTTTCCCTCTCTGACCTTCCCTAAGATAAAGAAATCTCATTCCGCTCTGATTCGCTGGTTTTTCTTCTTTTTCCTTTCCGGCGCCGGTTTCAGCGCATCTATCCCGATACGGAGAATGGCAGTAGACGTCAAAACCGTTCTTGTCCAGCACCGCCTGCAGATTGATCAGATGCGGCTTGCTGTTCATGCCGTAACCACCTGTAATGTAGATTTCCCTTTCATGATCCAGATCATAAATCTTTCCCAGCCATTCGTCGATCTTTTTCATATGCATGAGCGCTTCCCTGGAATCCGGAGGATAATGCCTCATCATGAAGTCGTTTGTGGCGCAGTATACCGCATCAATGGCATTTTTCCTGATCAGCCTGAAGCATGCGTCAAGAATCCATGTGGCTGCCTGAAGGCTTTCCACTGGAGGAGGTTCCGGCATGTCCAGATAACGGATCAAGATATCCTTCGGCTTCTCCACGCTGATCCCGAAGTCCACATTTCGCCCCAAATTCTCCAGTACTTCGCTTCTGACCGAAAGTATGGCGGTTGATGCCCCTTTTTTATGCATATAATCCATAATCGTTCCCGTTTTGCTTAAGTTTATCTCATCAAGGAACACAGCTTCGCCGGTCTTTGGATCGTAAACGGAATTCCCAATGATTCCATGTTCGCAGGGGAATTTCCCGGTCAGCATCGACGCATAATTCACATTATACAGGGTCGGCACAGCAGCTTTTACGCACTTGCAAAAGCCGTCCCTTGCGATACGATAGATATTAGGCGTGTTTTCCAGGGAAATATACTCCAGTGAGCAACCCTCAATCACTATAATCAGAAGCTTTTTCATTTCTGAATATTCCTTTTCTTAACGTGTATTATGCAACCAATTTAACATAAAAGTATAGTGAAAGCAATTTATTCATCGTAGAATTTCGACAGGAATATTGTATACTTGATTCAGTATCGTATCTAATTTTGTCGTAGCGCGAAGCCATGCAAATTGCTTTTTCAGCCCCCCAAAGTCGTATCCTGGGTCTGGTACCATTCCAGCGCCCTGTAAAACTGCTCAGGGCAGAAATCCGGCCATAACTCGTCAAGCACGTATATATCGGCGTATACGGATTGGATCGGAAGAAATCCGCTGAGCCTTCTTCTGCCTCCCCAGCGAATAATGAGATCCATTTTGGAAATATCCTTGGACGCCGGTCCGCCGCTATGGTTGAGATCCCAGTCCCAGCCATAATTCACAAGGAAGTTGACTTTGATCTTTCCCTCTCCGAATTTCACACGGTTTGTAAAGGGGATCAACTCTCTGGGAAAGCACGGTGAGTCTGTGTTCCCAATCACCAGAAGCTCTGCGTCCCGTCTCGTCAATTCCATCACTGCATCTACACAGGCCTTCTGAAACGCCTCCTTCTGAGCTGCCGGCCGCTTGGTATTGTCCACGGTAAAGCCGTACAAGGTCAGCTCCTTGACCCCCAGGTCCGAACAAAGCTCATAGAGCTGGAACCCCGGGTTGATTCCATAGCGATACCCTTCTTTTCTCTCCATCCCCCTAACCATTGCCCATCTTCGGTTTCCATCAGGGATCACACCAATGTGATTTGGGATCCTCTTATATTCCCTCATATTTTCTCTAAAAGCCCGCCCCCTGTTTTCATGATTGTAATAACTCTCTGTATTTATTTTCTGGGTTTTGCCCTTTCGTATTGCTTTGGCCATTCCAGGTCGTAATTCAGTTCTTTTGCGGCGTTCAGAGGCCAATAAGGATTCCTGAGCAGCTCTCTGCCTAAATAGATCATGTCGGCTTTCTGTTCAGAAATGATCTGATTCACCTCTCCCGCGTCGGAAAGCATACCGCCTGCAGTGACAGGCAGACCTGTCATTTCTTTAATGACGGATGCGGCAGGGATCTGATATCCCGGAAAAGCAGCAGGAACGACAGGAACCAGACCGCCGGTGCTCACATTAACGGAATCGATGCCTTTACTCTTGACCAGGTTCAGCATGAGACCAAGATCCTCGGCGTGGTTTCCTCCCTCTTGATAGTCTTCCGCCGTAACTCGCACTTCAATCGGCTTTTCAGCAGGCCAAACCTCTCTCACCACATCCAGAACCTCGCCGAGAAGCCGTACCCGGTTTTCCGGAGAACCTCCGTATTCATCTGTTCTTCTGTTTGTCAGCGGCGATAAAAACTCATTGAGAAGATATCCATGGGCAGCGTGGATCTGAACCAGATCAAAGCCTGCCCTTTCTGCCCGAAGGGCAGCATTTCTGAATTCCTGAATTGTGTCTGAAATATCTTCCTTTGACATTTCTTTCGGAACAGGATCCCCGTCTTCATAAGGGATTGCAGACGGCGCTTCAATATCAACGCCCTTCGCTTTGCATTTCCTGCCCCCGTGATTGAGCTGGATTCCTATTCTGGCTCCGCATTCATGGACGGCCCGGACGATTTCGGACAATCCTTCTATCTGATCATCGTTCCAAATCCCAAGGTCATTGGATGTCAATCTTCCCTCGGGTGAAATGCCGGTGGCTTCGACGATGATCAGTCCCGTTCCGCCAACCGCTCTGGTCGCATAGTGAATGACATGCCACTTGGTGGCTGTTCCGGTCTCAGGCGCACAGTACATGCACATTGGAGGCATGACGATCCTGTTCTTCAGCGTCAGGTTCTTGACATGGTATTCAGAAAATAAATGTGACATCTTCTATCCCCCCTGTTATCTTTCTTTATATTATAGCCAGTTAATTCTGTTTGTAACAAAAAAACCTTTCCCGTATTCCCGTGCTGCAGGGACGGACGGACTAAGTTCTGCCCGCAAGGCAGGTTCTGCGATGTATGTTGCTTGGAAGTGTGGTAAAATAAGAGTACACCAGTGGAAAAGAGAGGTACTCTGTGATGAAAGCGCATTTCGTGAAGATGATTCAGAATTACATAAAAGAATATGAAAAAAGGCCCGATATTGCAACAAGCTGGGGGGAGCCCCTCGTCGGTTTTGCGGATGCAAGGCATCCGGATATCCTGGACTTAAAAACCTTGATTTCATCGTCTCATCTGCTTCCTGCAGATGTCCTTCCCAATGCTACCGTTGTAGTTGCTTACTTCGTCCCCTTCACCCGTGAAATTGCGGATACGAACCGCCTTGCAGGTGATATCGCCTCTCCCCAATGGGCGCTGGCCTATGAAGAAACCAACGCTATGTTCCGAAGTATGAACGCTTATCTGATCGATGAAATATCCGCAATGGGATATCAAGGCGTCGTAACGCCGGAAGCCTTTACCTTTGATCAGAACAAACTGATCAGCAATTGGTCCCAGCGCCATTTGGCCAGAATCGCAGGTCTGGGAACCTTTGGCATCAACAATATGCTGATTACAAGACATGGCTGCTGCGGACGGTACGGAACCATTGTGACCGATCTTCCCGTAGAACCGGATCAGCCATTGGAGGAAGAATACTGCAGCTATAAAAAGAACGGACGCTGCGGGGTCTGCATCAGCCGCTGCCCCTCCGGCGCCCTGACTGCGGAAGGCTTCAACCGAGCGGCCTGCTATCGGGTCTGTCAAAAAAATGCCGCAAGATATAAAGAGTTTGGCAGCTCCTATACCAGCGGCATTGATGATAACAAGCCGAACAGCGAGGGCAGCGAGGTCTGCGGAAAATGCGCCTCCGGCGTCCCCTGTTCCTTCCTATAGCGGCCGATATATTGAACCGATAGGGATATTATGATGACTTCCGTACCGGTCTGATGTACTTCCAAAATCGCTCCGGATTAAAGAAAAAATAAATGATTCTGCCGGGGGAAGTAATCGAACGGCCCATGTTCGAAAACAAGATACTCAGCTTCTGGAACATCGATCAAAAGCATTTGGAATAAGGCTTTGCTTTTGCCAGAAAAATCGTTTGTTCACCTCGTTTCAATCGCCCGATAACATTATAGTGCAATGGAAATTGCATGGCTTGATTTTACTTTCGGAATAAAAAAGCACCGTGTCAGGATTCCCTGGGAAACCTTCCGGGCAAAGCCGGCGATTTCCCAGAGAATATACCTTGACAGGTGCAATTCCTTTTATTAAATTCTTTCTACATCAATTCCCGTCTTGTGCCCATTGAGATCATATTCCACGAGCTCCGACTCGATTGCTTTCATTTCAACGGCAAGAGTCTCCTTCATGATGTAATCCCTGTGTTCCGCAACAGCGGCCTTGACGTCGTCGTCCGCGTTGTAGAAAATCTTGATCTGGTCCATCATTTGGAAGTCCCGCTGCTTTCTCAACTGCTGGATTTTCGAGATCATTTCTCTTGCCAGTCCCTCGGAGATTAATCCCGGGGTGATTGTGGTATCCAGTATGGTAAACACATTGTTCTCCATAGAAACCGTAAAGCCTTCCTTGGCTGAAATCTGAATGTCCACAAAATCCTTGGCTATGGTGATCTCTTCTCCGTCAATGACCAGGCACGCTTCCCCGGAGGCTTCAAGCTGATCCACGATCTGAACCGGATCCGCCTTGGCCAGAGCTGCGCCGAAGGCTTTGATCTTTCCGCCCAATGCCGGGCCTGCTACCTTGAAGTTGGGCTTCAGTCCGAAATTCATAAACTGATCAAGCTGTTTTTCAAATACAACCTCCTTGACGTTAAGTTCCTCTTTGATGAGTTCCGCCATATCTCCAATCAGATTCTCATATTTTCCATCGACCAGGATCTTCTGCAGCGGCTGTCTTACCTTGATTCTTTCCTTTTCCCTGGCTCCGCGTCCCAGTCCGACCAGATCCCGAACCAGATCCATTCTGGCTTCCACGGTATCGTCGATGCACTCTTCCTTGGAAACCGGGTAGAAGGAAAGATGTACGGATTCCTCGCCCGTCAGCTTTGTATAGATTTCATCGGTGATGAACGGAGCAAACGGAGCGGCCAGCTGTGCCACACCGACAAGCACTTCGTAGGTAGTGGCATAGACTGACATCTTGTCTTCCGTCAGTTCCTCTCCCCAGAAACGTCTTCTTGCTCTTCTGATATACCAGTTGGACAGATCCTCCGTTACAAACTCCTGAATCTTCCTGACAGATTTCATATGATCGTACCGGTTCATCTCCTCGGTGACTTCCTTGACCAGCCGGTTGTACTTGGACAGGATCCACCGGTCAAGCTCCGGTCTTCTCTTGTAATCCACTGAGAATTCCTTCGGATTGATCTCATCCTGGTTTGAGTATAAAACAAAGAAATTATAAACATTCTTCAGAGTTCCGAAGAACTTGCTTACGATTTCAATGACGCCGTCTTCGTCGAATCTTGTGGGCGACCAGGCAGGAGACGTGTAAAGGAGATACCATCTCGTCGCATCGGCTCCGTATTTGTCAAAGAGCTCGAAGGGATCCACAGTGTTGCCCTTGGATTTGGACATCTTCTTCCCGTCCTTGTCGAGAACCAAATCGTTGACCAGTACATTGCGGTACGGCGACTTGCCCTTGATAAAGGTAGAAATTGCGATCAGAGAATAGAACCAGCCTCTTGTCTGATCGATCCCCTCGCAGATGAAGTCCGCCGGGAAAAGCTCCTCATCGAAGCGTTCCTTATTTTCAAAGGGATAGTGATGCTGTGCAAAGGGCATAGCGCCGCTATCGAACCAGCAGTCCATGACTTCAGGGATTCTGCTCATGGTCCCGCCGCATTTTTCACACTTGATATGGACCTCGTCCACATAAGGCCTGTGAAGCTCTATGCTCTCGTCAATGGTTTCCATGGCCTTCTCTACAAGCTCTTTTCTGGAGCCAATCGATTCCAGATGGCCGCAGTCGCATCTCCAGATATTGATCGGAGTTCCCCAGTATCTGTTCCGGGAAATCGCCCAGTCGTTGACATTTTCAAGCCAGTTTCCAAAACGCTTTTCCCCTACGAAATCCGGGAACCAGTTTACCGTATTGTTGTTGGCCACAAGCTGGTCCTTCAGCTTGGTCATCTCAATATACCAGCTGGGCTTAGCATAGTAGATCAGCGGAGTTCCGCATCTCCAGCAGTGGGGATAGTTGTGCTCCATCTTTTCCTTGTCATAGATCTTGTCTTCTGTGGCCAGCCACTTGATAATATCCACGTCAAGCTCCGGATCCAGCACAAATCTGCCTGTCCATGGAGTTTCAGTGTAATTTCCCTGCTCGTCAACCGGATTCGGTACTGGCAATCCGTATCTCTTACCGGTGTTATAATCGTCTTCACCGAAAGCAGGCGCGGTATGGACGATGCCGGTACCGTCTTCAATGGTGACATAATCGGCGCAGGTCACATAAAATGCTTTTTTATCAACCTGCACAAACGGCATGAGCTGTTCATATTCGATGTATTCCAGATCCTTGCCCTTCATTTCGGCCAGAACGGAGTAGGAGTCGGCTCCCAGGACCTTGTCCGCAAGAGCCTTTGCAACATAATAGTTCTTTCCATCCTGTTCCGCTTTGATATAATCGATATCAGCGCCAACGGTTAATGCAACGTTGGACGCCAGCGTCCATGGAGTTGTTGTCCAGGCCAGGAAATACTCGTTGTCCGCATCTTTTCTCTTGAATTTTGCGGTGATAGTATTCGTCTTAACCTCTTTGTAGCCCAGTGCCACCTCGTGAGAAGCAAGCCCTGTTCCGCATCTTGGGCAGTATGGAAGGATCTTGTGCCCTTCGTAAATCAATCCGGCCTTGAAGAATTCCTTCAGAATCCACCAGCCGCTTTCGATATAATCGTTGTCCAAGGTGATATATGGGTGATCCAGATCGATCAGATAACCCATTCTTTTCGTCATCTCTCTCCACTGCTTTTCATAAGTGAAAACGGACTCCTTGCACTTCTGATTGAATTCTCTGATGCCGTATTTCTCGATATCCTGCTTTTTTTTTTTTTTTTTTTGGGTGTCCACCGAGATCTACACGGGGAGTCCATGGG